>NZ_CP114286.1:4314747-4662163 GCF_027111275.1 Flavobacterium luteolum
GTTCCAGTGTACTGCTTTTTCATATCTTCCTGGAGTTCCGTCATTATAATATCCGTGATAAAATCCTTGGTGCCATCCACCACCTACAAAAAAGTCAAGTAAAAATTTATCACTTAATTTTAGATTATAACCTACTGTAGCTCCAATTCTATAACCGAAGCCATGCTCATACATGTTAGTGTCCCAATAATTCCATTTTTGTATGTCATATTTATCTGCGCCTATATGAGCTCCCGCATAAAATCCATTGTATTTTTCTTTAAAATGATAACGAATTTCGGGAGTAACAGTAACAAATTTCATAGGGCTATGGCCATTAATAGATTCCCAAAAAGAAGCCATTACATCAGCACTAAAAGTTGTTTTTTCTCCAATACTAGTTTCAATACCAATGTTCGGAATAGCCAACAAAGCTGTAGCTCCATTAAATTTTACAAAAGTCTGACTTTGCATTTGCACACAAAATAAAAGAACAATTAGGGCGAATAATTTTTTCATAAGATATTTTTGGAATTCAAAAGGCAGCTTTTTTTGCTGATTTTGAGCGCAAATATAACGTATAATGGTAGATAACTATTGTCTATAAGATTTTTTTAACAAGTATAAAAACCTACTTTTCTAATAATGAGTAAATTACCTTGTCTAAAAATTTTCCTTCCCAAAATTCTACTTCTTTTAGATGAGCTTCTTTAACAAAACCACATTTTTGCAATACCTTTTCAGAGGCATAATTTTCTGGATCAATTACGGCTTCAATTGAATGAAGCTTTAAATCTTCAAAGCCGTATTTAATCAGATGGTTTACTGCTTCTGTCACAATTCCTTTTCCATGATGATCGGGTGAAAGAATGTAACCAATTTCAGCACGGTAATTTTCGGGTTGCATTCTATAATACCCAATAATTCCGATTAATTTAGAATCATTTTTAAATCGGACACTCCAGTTTATTCCTTCATTAGTATCAATTTTTTCATCAATCATTCTAATGAGCTCCAAAGCTTCCCCATGATCTTTTGCCAGAGGTCTAGGAATATATTTCATGTTTTCAGGATTAGAGCGTAATTCAAAGACCTCCTTTACATCTTTATCTGTTAGTCTGTCTAAAATTAAACGTTCTGTTTCTATTATTGGAAATGGAGTAAAGTTAAAATCTAACATTTTGTTTTGTTATAATATAGTAATACTAAATTTTGCACTGAAATTTTTGTTTCCATCCAAAATCAAAATTCCTTCTTTTTTGTATAAATCGCCAGTGTTTTCATCAGTATCTGAATAGCCAAGCCAAGGCTCAATGCAGATAAATGGCGCATTTTCTTTAGTCCAGATTCCTAAACTTGGAAAATCATTATAGCTAACTTTTACATACGGTTTTGAATTGTTCAGAATAGTTAGGGATTTTGAATCTAATGTTTTGAAAATTAATGCATCATTCTTGAAAAGCTCGTAATTTAAAGGAACTAAATTGTCTTTTGTTTCTAAAGCTTTGGTCTTAGAAGAAATCAAATCGTTTTCAAGTAGATAATATTTTAAATTTTCTTCTTTTTCGAATTGGAAGGCATAATCTTCAAAGTTGTCTGGAAGTGCGATTGCCGGATGTGCTCCAATTGAAAAGGGCATTTTTTCTTTTCCGTTATTTATTACTTTGTATTCAAGTTCTAATGCGTTTTCATTAAGTGTATAAATAAGCTGTAATTCAAACTCAAAAGGATATTTCAGTAATGTTTCTGCAGAAGATTTAAGAGAGAAAACAGCTTTACTCTCTGTTTGTTCAATCAATTCAAAATCCATATCACGCGCAAAACCATGACGCGGAAGATGGTATTCTTTTTCATTGATTGTGTAAGTGTTATTTTTTAAAGTCCCTACAATTGGAAAAAGTACTGGCGAATGCTTACCCCAAAAATCGGGATTACCTTCCCAAATATATTCGTTGTTTTGATTGTCTTTTATAGAAAATAATTCGGCTCCAGCATGTTTAATAGAAGCTTTTAATATAGAATTTGAGATAGTTGTAGTCACAATGTTGAATCTAAAATGAATATTCTTTTAATAGATGTAAATATATTTTATAAAATTTATTTTTTTAAGAAAAAGGCTTAAATTATTTTATTGGTAAAATTTTGCTAAAATTGAATTTATGTTTTGAAATATCTCTGTAAATAGCTTTTTTTTTCATTAATTTGCTACATAAACAGCTAAAAAATATGAAAAAGCAATCTGCAAAAGCCATTTTAACCGCGGCTTTATTTTTTGGGATTTCTTCAGTTTGGGCGCAGCAAACTCCGTCAGCACCAGCAGCAAATCCAGTAAATAATTACAATTACCATGATGCCTTTGGACCTCATTTCTACACCAAAAATGCTACATCAACCCGTACTGCGAGCGGTGAACCAGGAATAGAATATTGGCAGAATAGAGCCGATTACCAGATTACGGCAAAATTAAATGGAACTACAAATGAGATTGTAGGGACAGATGAAATTACTTATACTAATAATAGTCCTAATAAATTGTCTTTTCTTTGGTTGAATTTAGATCAGAACTTATTTAAAGAAGATTCTAGAGGGAACGCTGTTGTACCTTTAACAGGAAGCCGTAACGGTGCTCAAGGACAAGTTTTTGATGGTGGAAATAAAATTAAATCTGTAAAGGTAATTTCTGGAGGAAAAAATAAAACAGAAGTTGATGCTAAATATATAGTTACAGATACTAGAATGCAGATTTTCCTTCCTCAGGAATTGGCTGCAAAAGGAGCTTCTGTAAAAATTAAAATTGATTTCTCTTTCATCGCACCTTTTGAAGGATCGGATAGAATGGGAGTTTTAGAAACCAAAAACGGAAAAATCTTTACAATTGCACAATGGTATCCACGTATGTGTGTGTACGATGATGTGAGAGGATGGAATACAGCTCCTTATTTAGGTGCATCTGAGTTTTACCTTGAATATGGTGATTTTGATGTAAAATTAACTGTTCCAGGGAATCACTTTGTAGTTGCTTCTGGTGAATTATTAAATGGTCAGGAAGTGCTTTCTGTAGATCATTTCAAAAAATATAAAGATGCAGCAAACAGTGATAAAACTGTAACGATTCGTTCTGAGCAAGAAGTAAATTCAGCTTCAAATGCAAATGCTGGAACAGATAAAACATGGCATTATAAAATTAAAAATGCACGTGATTTCTCTTGGGCATCATCTCCAGCTTTCATATTAGATGGAGCAAAAATTAATCTTCCTAGTGGTAAAAAAGCATTAGCATTATCTGCTTATCCTGTTGAAAGTGCTGGGCAAGGTGCTTACGGGCGTTCTACAGAATATGTAAAAGCATCAATCGAACATTATTCTAAGCAATGGTTTGAATATCCTTATCCAGTAGCTACAAACGTTGCGGGGAATGAAGGAGGAATGGAATATCCTGGGATCGTTTTCTGCGGATGGAAATCTAAAGGACAAGATCTTTGGGGAGTTACAGATCACGAATTTGGTCATATCTGGTTCCCAATGATCGTGGGATCAAACGAAAGATTATTTGCTTGGATGGATGAAGGATTTAATACTTTCATTAACTCATTAAGTACTGCTGCATTTAACAATGGTGAATATAAAGAAGGGCCAACAAATTTGCATGATATGGCAGAACCTTTTACTAGACCTGACTTAGAAACGATTATGAGTTCTCCTGACAACATGAAGGAAGCTAATATTGGTATGTTATGCTATTTTAAACCAAGTGCAGGTTTGGTAATTTTAAGAGAGCAGATTTTAGGTAAAGAACGTTTTGATACTGCTTTTAGAACTTATATTCAGCGTTGGGCATACAAACATCCGCAACCAGACGATTTCTTTAGATCTATGGAGAATGTAGCAGGGGAAGATTTAAGCTGGTTCTGGAGAAGCTGGTATGTAAACAACTGGCGTTTCGACCAAGGTGTTAATTCTGTGAAATATGTAAAAAATGATCCAGCTAAAGGTGCTGTAATCACAGTTGAAAACTTTGATAAAATGCCTATGCCTATTGTTTTAGATGTAAAAACAAAAAGTGGAAAAGTGACAAGAGTTAATTTGCCGGTAGAAATTTGGCAAAGGAATAATTCTTGGTCTTTCAAACATAATTCGACTGAAGAGATCGAAAGCATCACTTTAGATCCAGATAATGCTTTTCCAGACAACAATACGTCTAATAATGTTTGGACGGCGGGAAAAGGTAAGGTAGAAAAAGATATTATTTTAGATCCGTATATAGGAAACTACATTACTGCAAAATCGCCTTTAACAATTGAATTGACCGAGAAAAATAGTGTTTTAAATGCAGAACTTCCAAACTATCCTAAGTTTGCATTAGAGCCTGTTGCAAACGAAAAAGATACTTTCGAATCTGCTAGAGCTGGCTTAAAAATTAAGTTTAATGAAGCAAAAACTGGTTTCGATTTGATACTTATAGGAAATGGGCAAGTGATTCCGTTTACAAAAAAGTAATATTTTAAAAGTTTAAAGTCTTAAAAACCCGACAATTAGAAATAATTGTCGGGTTTTGTTTTTTAGTATATTCACAAAACGTAAAAAAAATGTTAGAATTTTTATTTTTTGTTTTGAAAATAAAAAAATAATGTACTTTTGCACCGATGAATAAAATAAGTTTACATATAACTTCTTTGTCACGGACAAACTCACCGATTACTTCTCCCGAAGTACGGACACTATCTCTATAGTGTTCACTGAGTTTTATAGCCGTATATTTATTCATATCCATTTTTCATTTTGAAATCACATAATTTGTCCATTGGACAAACATATCCTAAAAGTATTTATTATTTTGTAAATTTTCTTAATCAAGTTTTTGATTTTGAGAATGTTACTTCTATTTTGCTTAATTTTATTGGATTCAATTCTGGATTTCAAACGAATCAATATGCTTTAATTTTTAACTCTAACTTCAATAATTGAAATGAAGATCTCTATTGTTGTTACCCAGGAAGAACACTTCAAATACGCACAAGAAATCTGCGATACGATAGAATCATCTGCCTTGTTAAGAGGCACGGGGATTGCTAAAAGAACTCCTGAGTACATTCAGAAAAAAATGGCAAACGGTGATGCAATGATTGCTTTGGCTGATGGAAAGTTTGCAGGTTTTTGTTACATAGAAAGCTGGCAGCATGGAAAGTTTGTTGCACATTCTGGATTAATTGTACATCCAGATTATAGAAGTCATGGTTTAGCCAAAAAGATAAAATCAAAAGTTTTTGAATATTCTTTGAAAAGATTTCCAGACGCTAAAATATTTGGAATTACAACTGGTTTGGCTGTAATGAAAATTAATTCTGAATTAGGTTATAAGCCAGTTCCGTTTTCAGAACTTACAACCGATCCGAGTTTTTGGGCAGGCTGTAAAACTTGTACAAACTATCATATTCTGCAAAGCAAAGAAAACAAAATGTGCCTTTGTACAGGAATGTTATACGACCCAAAGGAAAAACAAAAAACACCGCCAAGACATCCTTTTAATGAGGCTGTCTTAAACAGACTTAGAAAAATAAAACAAGCTTTATTTTTAAATAAAATATTGTCATTGTTTGTTTAAGTCAAATTAATTAGAAAAAATCTCAAACTGCTAAATACGAAAGTATTAGCCAAAATTATAAAAAATGAAAAAAGTAGTATTAGCTTATAGCGGAGGATTAGATACCTCGTATTGTTTGAAATATTTAAAAAATGAAAAAGGATACGAAGTTCACACTGTTCTTGTTGATACAGGAGGATTTTCTGCTGAAGAATTAACAGCTATTGAAAAAAGAGCTTACGAGTTAGGAAGTGCACAACACGCCAACTTAACAATTTTAGATAAATATTACGATAAAGCTATCAAATACTTGATTTTCGGAAACGTATTAAAAAACAATACATATCCATTATCAGTAAGTGCTGAACGTATTTTTCAAGCAATCGAAGCTATAAAATATGCGAAAAAAGTAGGAGCTACTGCAATCGCTCACGGAAGTACTGGTGCTGGAAATGATCAAATTCGTTTTGATTTGATTTTCCAAACTATCGCTCCGGAAATTGAAATCATTACGCCAATTAGAGATTTAAAATTATCAAGACAAGAAGAAGTTGATTATTTAGCTCAAAACGGAGTTCACTATTCTTGGGAAAAAGCACAATATTCTATCAATAAAGGACTTTGGGGAACAAGCGTTGGGGGAAAAGAAACTTTAACTTCAAGTCAGCCATTGCCAAGTGAAGCTTATCCTTCACAATTACAAAAAGAAGGTGAAGAAAAAGTAACGCTTCATTTTGAACAAGGAGAATTAGTCGGTTTAAATGGAAAAACAGATAAACCATCAAATAATATTGTAGCTCTTGAAAAACTAGCAAGTGCTTATGCAATAGGTAGAGATATTCACGTTGGAGATACAATTATCGGAATTAAAGGAAGAGTTGGTTTTGAAGCTGCTGCTCCGTTAATTATCATAAAAGCACACCATTTATTAGAGAAACATACTCTTGGAAAATGGCAGCAATACTGGAAAGAACAGCTAGGAAACTGGTACGGAATGTTATTCCACGAAGGTCAATTCTTAGATCCAGTGATGAGAAACATTGAAACTTTCTTGCAAGACACTCAAAAAACAGTAAACGGAACGGTAACAGTTTCATTAAAACCATATCATTTCTCACTTGATGGAATCGAATCTGAAAATGATTTAATGAACACAGGTTTCGGTCAATACGGAGAAATGAATAATGCTTGGACATCTGACGATGCAAAAGGATTTATTAAGATTTTAGGAAATGCACAAAACATATTCTCATCTGTAAACAAATTAGATCATGATTAATGTCGGAATTATTGGTGGTTCGGGCTACACAGCCGGAGAACTCATCAGAATTTTAATGTATCATCCCAAAGTAAACATTGATTTTGTTTACAGTACAACAAACGCTGGAAAACCGCTTTCTGTGGCGCACCACGATTTGATGGGTGATATCGAAATGAATTTCACAGATGAAATCAATCCGAATGTGAATGTTGTTTTCTTGTGTTTAGGTCACGGAAAATCGATTTCATTTTTGAAAGAAAACCAGTTTGCAAGTCATACCAAAATCATCGATTTAGGAAATGATTTCAGATTGAATAAAGATGCTCATTTCGAAGGAAAAGATTTTGTTTACGGATTGCCTGAAATTAATAAAGCAGAAATTAAAAAGACAAATTATATTGCCAATCCAGGCTGTTTTGCAACTGCTATTCAATTGGCATTATTGCCTTTAGCAAAACATAATTTGCTGAATAATGATGTTCATATTAATGCTACAACGGGAAGTACAGGAGCGGGAGTAAGTCTTTCAGAAACTTCTCATTTCAGTTGGAGAAACAATAATATGTCACATTATAAAGCTTTTGAACACCAGCATTTAGGCGAAATTTCAGAAAGCTTAGTTCAGTTACAAGACGATTTTGACAGCGAATTGCTTTTTATTCCAAACAGAGGAGATTTTCCAAGAGGAATTTTTGCAACGCTTTATACATTATGCGATGATAGTTTGGAGCAATTGGTTGCTAAATACGAGGATTTCTATAAAAACGAGCCTTTCGTAACTGTTACCACAACAAACATCAACATGAAACAAGTGGTGCAAACGAATAAATGTATCATTAGTTTATTGAAAAAAGGAAACCGGGTTCTCATAACATCAATTATAGATAACTTAACCAAAGGTGCTTCAGGACAAGCGATTCAAAACATGAATTTAATGTTCGGTTTAGAAGAAACCACAGGTTTACATTTGAAACCAAGCGGATTTTAGAAAAAATTTGTTTCAGGTTTTAAGTTTCAAGTTTCACGTTCTCTAGCGTAACTTGAAACCTGGAACCTGAAACTTTAAACAAAAAACACATGAACTTATTCAACGTTTACCCATTATACGACATAACTCCAGTAAAAGCAGTAGATTGTACAATTATTGACGACAAAGGAGTAGAATATTTAGATTTATACAGTGGACATGGTGTGATTTCTATCGGACACACACAGCCAGATTACGTAGCAAAATTGAAGAATCAGATAGATAATTTAGGTTTTTATTCGAATGCAATTCAGAACCCTTTACAAGTGGAATTGGCTCAGAAATTAGGAAAACTTTCTGGTCTTGAAGATTACGAATTGTTTTTGTGCAGTTCTGGTGCCGAAGCAAACGAAAATGCTTTAAAATTAGCTTCTTTCCATAACGGAAAATCTAGAGTTGTGGCTTTTCATAATTCTTTCCACGGAAGAACTTCTGCAGCGGTTGCAGTTACAGATAATAAAAAGATTGTTGCACCAATTAACGCACAGCAGGAAGTTACTTTTTTACCTCTAAACCAAATCGAATTAGTTGAAGCTGAATTAGCTAAAGGAGATGTTACTGCTGTAATTATTGAAGGAATTCAAGGAGTTGGAGGTTTAGATCAAGGAACAACTGAGTTTTTCCAGGCTTTAGAAAAAGCATGTAAAAAACACGATGTTGTATTGATTTTAGATGAAGTACAGTCAGGATATGGAAGAAGCGGGAAATTCTTCGCTTTCCAACATCACGGAATCAACGCTGATATTATTTCGGTTGCAAAAGGAATGGGGAATGGATTTCCAGTTGGAGCGATTTTGATTTCTCCAAAATTCGAAGCAAGTTTCGGATTATTAGGAACTACTTTCGGCGGAAGCCACTTGTCTTGTGCAGCAGGAATTGCAGTTTTGGATGTAATTGAAAAACTAGATTTACAAAAAAATGTAAACGAAGTTTATGAATATTTCTTAGAAAAAATCAAAGAAGTTGACGGAATCAAGCAAGTAAAAGGAAAAGGCTTAATGCTTGGAGTAGAGTTTGATTTTGATGTTGCAGCTTTAAGAAAGAAATTAATCATCGAAAAACACATTTTTACAGGAAGCGCAAACAATAAAAATCTATTAAGAATTTTACCGCCTTTAACTGTTAAAAAAGCAGATATCGATACGTTTGTAAAAGCTTTAAAAGAAAGTTTAGAAGAATTAAAAAACTAATTCTCAATATTAAACCTGACGGGTTTCCAAAACCCGTCAGGTTTAAAATAAAGTTTCCGAAAAAGAAACAACCAAAAAACAACCAACCCACTTGAAATTATGAAACCATTATCAATTGAAACACGCAATGCGGTTTTGCAGTCTATGGCAAAGCTGGTCGAGCAGGAGCGGAATGAGATAATCTTAACAAATCAGGAAGATCTTGCCGATTACGACGGCTCAGATTTAGCGATGGAAGAACGCTTAAAAGTAGATGATAAAAAAGTCGACGAGATGATTTTATCATTAAACCAACTAG
Source organism: Flavobacterium luteolum (assembly GCF_027111275.1). Taxonomy (NCBI): domain Bacteria; kingdom Pseudomonadati; phylum Bacteroidota; class Flavobacteriia; order Flavobacteriales; family Flavobacteriaceae; genus Flavobacterium; species Flavobacterium luteolum. The sequence continues at coordinate 4,324,084 of NZ_CP114286.1, forward strand.
CTTCTCAGGAAGATCCCGTTGGCGTTGAGCGTTTTCATTTTACTCATGATAATGGAATAAAAGTGGTCAATAAAACTGCTGCTTTCGGAACGATTTTAATTATTTATGAATCCCGTCCAGATGTTACCATTGAAGCGGGCGGAATTGCCTTTAAATCTGGAAATAAGATTTTATTGAAAGGTGGAAAAGAATCTCTAAAATCAAACTTGAAAATAGTAAGTCTTTGGCATAAAGCCTTAGAAGAAAACGGAGTTTCAAAAGACTGGGTGGAATATCTGAATTATAACAGAACAGAAACTCAGGCATTCTTGGAAAAACCTACTCAAAAAGTTGATTTAATTGTTCCAAGAGGAGGTGAGAAATTAATTGAGTTTGTAAAAGCACACGCAACCTGTCCCGTAATCGTAAGCGGACGAGGAAATAATTTTGTTTACGTTCATAAAGATGCCGATACAGATTTAGCCTTAAAAATAATTTTGAATGCCAAAACTTCCAAAATTTCAGCTTGCAATGCAGTTGATAAGGTTTTAATAGATTCTAAGTTACCCAATTTTGAAGGTTTTACGGCTATTTTAATAGAAGAATTAAAAGAACATAATGTTGAAGTAATCGTCGATAAATCGTTAGAAAATTTTGAAGATACAGAAACACTTCAAAACGAAGATATTTGGTACGAAGAATTTCTGGATTATAAAATCGTAATTGGAACCATCGATTCTCAGGATCATGCCATTGATATGATTAATAAATACTGCGGAGGACATTCTGCAGCAATTATTACCAGAGATAACGAAATCGCACAACAGTTTATGGAATCGATAGATACGGCAGCAGTTTACCAAAATGCCTCAACCAGATTCACAGATGGCGGACAATTCGGACTTGGTGGTGAATTAGCAATAAGTACCGATAAACTGCACCAAAGAGGTCCAATCGGTCTTCAACATCTCGTAACAAACAAATGGTACGTGTATGGAGAAGGACAGATTAGGTAATTTTAGATTGATGATTAACGATTTTTGATTTTAGATTATTAGAATTTGGAATTTAAAAAATTGATATTTATTTAAAGATTTAGCTTTGCGAACTTAGCGTTTATAAACACAAGAAATATCAAAAAAACCTTGCGCACTTTGCGGTTAAAAGAATCGCAGCAAAACAACAACAATGGGTAAGAAACGGATTTTATTAAAAATAGGAAGTAATACTTTAACCAAAGAAACCAATCATATTTCGCGGGGAAAGATTGAAGACCTTGGAATACAGATTGCAGCTTTAAACGATGAATATGAATTTATCATTGTGAGTTCAGGAGCGATTGCGGCAGCAAAGCAGTTTGTAAAACTAGATAATCAAGATAAAGATGTTTTTGTAAAACAGGCTTTGGCTTCAATCGGACAGCCTCATTTAATGCGGATTTATAATGAAAATTTTAAGGATTTAGGCTTAAATACTTCGCAGTGTTTGCTTTCTTATTCTGATTTTGAAAAAGAACAGACCAAAAAGAACATTGTAAATACCATTAATGTATTAGTTAAAAACAATTACATTCCGATTATTAATGAAAATGATACCGTTGCAACAGATGAAATTCGGTTTGGAGATAATGATAAGTTAGCAGCTTTAACAGCAGTTCTTTTAAATGTCGATATTCTAATTATTGCGACCAATACAAACGGAATATATACCAAAGAATCCATTCATGATGAAAATCCTCAAACGATCAAATTGGTAAATGATTTGAAGTCGCTGGAGAAAGAAATTGGCGAATCAAAATCATCACACGGAACAGGAGGAATGCAGTCTAAGATAGAAGCAGCCGCAATTTCAAAAGCAGCCAATATCGAAACCTGGATTGTCAATGGACTGAATGATAATTTTATTTTGAAGGCATTAAAAGATGAAATTGAATTTACTAAAATAATCTAATGAGTCAATTAGAAAATTAGTTAATTAGATAATGCACAATTATCAAATTTTCTAATTATCACATTATCTAAATTAATAAAGAAAACAAATGAACTACATATCAATAAAAGACATCAACTCATTATCAAAATGGGTAAAACAAGCGATTAAAATCAAAAAAAATCCGCTGAAAAATCAAAGTTTAGGGAAAAACAAAACTCTAGGAATGTTATTCTTCAATCCGAGTTTAAGAACGCGTTTAAGTACTCAAAAAGCGGCAATGAACTTAGGAATGAACGTTATGGTAATGAATTTTACCAACGAAGGATGGACATTAGAATTTGAAGACGGAGCCGTGATGAATTCAGGTGCTTCAGAACATATTAAAGAAGCTGCAGAAGTGGTTTCTCAATATTGCGATATCATCGCAATCCGTGCATTTGCTGGCTTGGTTGATAAAGAGAAAGATTATCAAGAAACGGTAATTTCAGGATTTTTGAAATATGCTACAGTGCCGATTGTAAATATGGAAAGTGCTATACGTCATCCGTTGCAGTCATTAGCAGATGCGATTACAATGGAAGAATTTAAACCTAGACACAAAGACAAACCAAAAGTAGTTCTTTCTTGGGCGCCTCATCCAAAAGCATTACCACAGGCAGTTGCCAATTCATTTGTAGAAATGATGCAGATGCAAAAAGACATGGATTTTGTAATCACTCATCCAGAAGGTTACGAACTAAGCCCAGAAATTACAAAAGACTGTAAAATTGAATACGATCAAAACAAAGCGTTTGAAAATGCCGATTTTGTTTACGTAAAAAACTGGAGTAACTTCAACGATTACGGAAAAGTAACCAACAGTGATCCAAATTGGACAGTTACAGCTGAGAAAATGGCATTAACCAACAACGGAAAATTCATGCACTGTCTTCCAGTTCGTCGTAACGTAATTGTAAGTGACGAAGTTCTTGACGGAGAAAATTCAATCGTAATTGAACAAGCGAATAACAGAACGTATTCAGCACAATTAGTTTTACAAAAGATTCTTAAAAAAATATAATTTTTTGAGGTGCTAAGGTTCTAAGTTTCTAAGATACTAAGGAACTATGAGCAAAAACCTTAGTCCCTTAGTATCTTAGAACCTTAGCAACTTAGAACCTCATGAAAGTTACCGTAATAAAAATAGGTGGAAATATCATCGATAATCCAGCAGAATTAGAACAATTTTTAACCGATTTTTCTAAAATTGAAGGCTATAAAGTTTTAGTTCACGGCGGTGGAAAATCGGCTACAAAAATGGCGCAGAGTATTGGATTAGTTCCGCAGATGATTGACGGACGCCGAATTACAGATGCTCCAATGCTTGATGTTGTGGTCATGATTTACGCCGGACAAATCAATAAACATATTGTTGCTCAATTGCAGGCAAAAGACAATAACGCAATTGGTTTTTCTGGAGCTGACGGGAATTTAATTCTGTCAACAAAAAGAAATCACCCAACAATAGATTACGGATTTGTAGGCGATGTAAAACAAGTCAACACCAAATTACTGGCAACGTTGTTAGAAGCTGGAGTTGTCCCTGTTTTTTGTGCGATTACACACGATAAAAACGGACAATTGTTAAACACCAATGCCGATACCATTGCAAGTGAATTATCAATTGCATTATCTGAAGTTTTTGATGTAACGCTAACGTATTGTTTCGAAAAGCAAGGCGTTTTACAAGATTCGGAAGACGATTCATCTGTGATAACTGAAATCAACGAAACATTATACAATAAGCTAAAAGAAGAAAAAGTAATCCATTCTGGAATGATTCCAAAATTGGATAATTGCTTCAATAGTTTATCAAGAGGCGTGCAGAAAATTAAAATTGGACATCACAGAATGCTCCAGAATTCAGATATTCCGCATACAACGATTATATTATAAAAAATGTTGCCACGAATTGACATTAATTTTTGCTGTTAAAAGCGAAAATAATTTTAGATATACATCAAAAAGTTTATTTTGATTTTAAATCTGTGATAAAAAAATAATGTTTGAAAATCCGTGTAATTAGTGGCAAAAAAATAGAGCGCACGAGGTATTTTAAATAAATTTGCGCAAGTAAAAATGGTCAAAGGAAAGCTCAAAAACTTTGTTGCTTTGTCCCTTTGAGCCTTTGAACCTTATTAAAATGAAAAATATAGATACGCTTACCCAGGAAGCAATTAGTTTATTGAAAAGCCTAATCGAAACCCCTTCATTTTCTAGTGAAGAAGACCAAACGGCTCTTTTAATTGAAAATTGGTTCAATCAGAATGAAATTCCTTTTAAAAGAGAAAACAATAATGTGTGGGCTTTCAATAAATATTTCGACGAGAACAAACCCACACTTTTACTAAACTCACATCACGATACCGTACGTCCTAATCAGGCGTATACTAATGATCCGTTTAAAGCGATTGAAAAGGATGGTAAATTATTCGGATTAGGAAGTAATGATGCTGGTGGATGCTTAGTTTCATTATTAGCAACTTTTGTACATTTCTACGAAAATCAAAATCTTTCTCACAATATTGTAATTGTAGCTTCTGCGGAAGAAGAAAGTAGCGGGAAAAATGGGTTAAACAGCGTTTTAAAACATTTACCAGAATTAGATTGCGCAATTGTAGGTGAGCCAACTTTAATGCAATTAGCAGTTGCAGAAAAAGGTCTTTTAGTTTTAGATGTAAAAGTAAAAGGAACCGCAAGCCACGCCGCACATCAAAATGATGATAATGCATTATACAAATCAATTCCAGTAATGGAATGGTTTAAAAACTATAAATTCGACAAAATATCTGACGTTTTAGGTCCTGTTAAAATGACTGTAACGCAGATTAATGCAGGAAAACAGCATAACGTTGTTCCGTCAGAATGCGATTTAGTGGTTGACATTCGTGTAACAGATCGTTATACAAATGCTGAAATTCTAGAAGTTGTAAAAGCAAATGTAAATGCCGAAGTGACGCCAAGATCAATGCATTTAAATGCTTCTTCTATTCCAGTTGCACACGGTTTGGTTCAAGCAGGAATTGCTTTAGGAAGAACAACGTATGGTTCGCCAACACTTTCAGATCAATCGGTTTTAAGCTGTCAATCTTTAAAATTAGGACCTGGAGAAACGTTGCGTTCGCATTCAGCAGACGAATTTATTTTTGTAAATGAAATTGAAGAAGGAGTCGATTTGTACATTAAAATACTAACCGATTTCTTTAAATTATAAGAAAAGAAAAACCGCCACGAATTCACGAATTAATTTTTTACTATCAAAATCCGATATTAATTCGAAAAAATTAATCGCAAAGATTTGAAAAAATTAATTCGTGAATTCGTGACGAAAAAAAATAGTACCTATGAAACTTTGGGAAAAAGGAATACCAACAGATAAACAAATTGAACAATTCACAGTAGGAAACGACAGAGAGTTGGATTTGGTTTTAGCAAAATACGATGCTTTAGGTTCAATTGCTCATGCCAAAATGTTGGGACAGATTAGTTTATTAACTGCTGACGAAACAACATCTTTAGTTGATGCATTAAACGAAATTATCGCTGATATTGTAGTTGGAAATTTCGAAATCGAAGACAGTTTTGAAGACGTGCATTCTAAAATCGAATATCTTCTAACTGTAAAACTAGGCGATGCCGGAAAGAAAATCCATACCGCGCGTTCTCGTAACGATCAGGTTTTAGTAGACGTTCATCTGTATTTAAAAGACGAATTAAAAGCGATAAAAGAGCAGGTAAAAACATTGTTTGATTTGTTGATGGAATCGGCAGAAAAACACCAAAACGTTTTATTGCCAGGATACACGCATTTACAAATCGCCATGCCATCGTCATTCGGAATGTGGTTTTCTGCTTATGCTGAGAGTTTAATCGACGATATTACAATGTTGAACGCCGCTTCTAAAATTGTAGATCAGAATCCGTTAGGTTCTGCTGCAGGTTATGGAAGTTCGTTTCCAATCAATAGAACCTTTACAACGAAAGAATTAGGTTTTGAGACTTTAAAATACAATGCTGTTGCCGCACAAATGAGTCGCGGAAAAGCAGAGAAAACTGTTGCTTTTGCGATGACAAGCGTAGCAGGAACATTGTCAAAATTTGCAATGGACGTTTGTTTGTATATGAGTCAGAATTTTGACTTTATTGGTCTTCCGGCTCATCTTACAACTGGTTCGAGCATTATGCCTCATAAAAAGAATCCAGATGTTTTCGAATTAATCAGAGGAAAATGCAACAAGATTCAGGCGCTTCCATACGAAATTACTTTAATTACTAATAATCTTCCAAGCGGTTATCACAGAGATTTACAGCTTTTAAAGGAAGGTTTATTTCCAGCGATTCAGAACCTAAAAGCTTGTTTGGATATTGCAATTTTCTCAATAAAAGATATTACAGTTAAAGATCATATTTTAGAAGATAAAAAGTATGATTATTTGTTTACTGTAGATACTTTAAACGAAATGGTTGTTGCAGGAATGCCGTTTAGAGATGCTTACAAAGCCGTTGCAGAACAATTGGAAGCTGGAACGTACCAATCTCCAAAACAAACGAAACATACGCACGAAGGAAGCATCAATAATTTATGCTTGGATGCGATTAAAGATAAAATGAAAGCTGCTTTTTAATTTCTGGTAAGATGTAAAAAGTGAAATGTAAAAAGAAAAAAGGTCATTGATTTGTTTCAATGACCTTTTGTTTTATACTAAAATTAGTTTTTTATGAGTTTGAAAGTTTTGCTTCTGTTGTCTATTTGAACTTTGCATACATAAATGCCTTTTGCAAGATTTCCGACGTTTAATTCTAATTTTTCATCTGGAGAAACATTTTGGGAATGTGAATATATTTTTGACCCATTAGAAGAAAACAGATTCACTTGAGCTAAACCATTATCAGAGCTTGAAAAATCAATATTTAACAGACGATTTATAATTGATGGATAATACTTCAAATCCAGATTATTTACATTGTCGTTTAGTCCTAAATTATTGCAGCTTGTAGATACGGCACCTTGAGCGGTAACCTGAAGTGTTGCACCAGCACCGCATGAAGCGTTCGAAATATATCCTGCAACATTACCGATAGGCAAAACGCTATACGTGTATGAAGGTTTTGTTACTGCTGTTCCTGAATTGGTTGGAGCATTCAAACAATCTGTAAAGGCGATTCCGATTGTACCACCGTCAGTACTAACGTAATTTTTAAAAGCAGTTCCGATTTTAGCAAAATCCGTCCCTTCTACGTAACAAGTTGTATTATTGCTTCCACCGCCTAAACCAATTGCAAGTGAACCCGATACAGAAGTGTTATAATAGCAATTCAAAATATGAAGTTCAGCATTTCTGGCTCTTGGCATTCTTTCTTTACAGCCTTCTGCCCAGTAACAGTTTTTAAAAGTAATGCTATAATGTCCGTCAGAAGGAGCGTCGGTTTTAGAAGAACCTACTAAGTCAGAAAAACGGTGATCATCAGCACCGCCAGATCCTCCAGCTTTTGGTGCTTTTAGATAAATAAATTTACACCATGAAACCGTTACGTTATCAGCAGCGCCTTTGTTGTCAAAATTTCCGTCCATTCCGTCCTGAAATTCACAATGATCGACCCAGATATTAGTCGCTTCTGAAGTAAGATTATCACGTCCGTCAACATCGTAAGCGCCTGGGCCTTCAAAAATTAAATTTCTGATGATAATATTATTTGAACCTGGTTTAAGATTTAAAATTCCTGAACCGGCTGCGGTTTGATCCAGATTGACCAAACGGGCACCAGGAAGTCCGATAATAGTTTTGTCATTTACTTGAAGACTGGTGTAAGTGCAATTTATGGTTCCCGAGACCAAAATTACTTGCGGAGTAGTTAATTTTAATTTTGCTGTTAAATCAGTCAGATTTGTTACAGTGACAGGAGCTGCGGTTCCTCCGCCAGTTGCAGATGCACCAAACCCTTCAGGAGCGCTCATGTAATAATTTTGAGCAAACAAAAAGGAGCAAGGCAGAAGCAATGCTAATAAAATAAGTTTTGTTTTCATTTTAAGCGTGGTTTTTGTGGTTTCTATAGTTAATGTAATCGATTGCACAAATGTAAAAGAATTAAAATAATTTCAAATTAATTTATTAAATATTTATGTTTTAAACTTTTGATATCTAGAATTGTAAATTTTGTTTTAACAGCAATAATTTGCAAAACAATCTGTGATAATGTTTTAGAAAACAGAAAAAGGTTTAAAAATTAAAAGCAGAATTTTCATGCTAAATACATATATTTGATATGCCAGTTTAAAACATATCAATGAAAAAATTCAATGAACAATCTACCTTTAATCTTTTTGAGAAAGGTTTGATTACAGAAAATCAATTCGAAGAAGTTAAGACTTATCGAAACCTAAATATATTTTCGTTAAATGCAGAATTAAAGCTATTCCTTTATTTGTCAGTATTGTTATTTACTTCAGGAATTGGAATTCTGATTTATGAAAATATTGATACAATTGGACATATCGCCATTCTAGCATTGCTTTTAATCGTTATTGCAGTTTGTTTTTTCTATTGTTTCAAATATTCTAAAGGTTTCCAGAAAGGCGAAGTTACTTTTGAACATCCGGTTTTAGAATATCTGGTTTTAGCGGGAAACATTCTGACTTGTATCTTTATCGGATATCTGCAATTTCAGTACAAACCTTTTGGAGATCACTACGGGTTGGCTACTTTAATCCCAACAATAGTAAGTTTCTTTTGCGCTTATTATTTTGATAATAGAAGTGTTTTAACTATTGCTGTTACAGGTTTAGCGGCGTATGTAGGACTTTCGGTTACACCGCAGGATATATTTAATGACAGTAATAATTTGTACGCTAGCCAAAGTTTGAGTTATTCTGCAGTAATGTTAGGAGTTTTGTTGGTTTTGTGGACGATTTACAGCCGTAGAATTTCGCTTAAAACGCACTTTAGCTTGATTTTCCTGACTTTCGCATTGCATATTGTAAGTATCGCTGCGATTAGTAATTTGACAGGTTATGATACTTTAGCATGGATAATATTTGCTTTGATTTTAGCTGGTTCAACATATTATTTCTATAAAGCCAGCTACGAATATAAAGCAATGTCTTTATATGTATTTATGATTGTGTATGCTTACATCGGCGGAAATATTGTCTTATTTAGAATTTTTGAAAACGTCGATTTCTCTGATATTTGGGAATTGCTTATTTTTCTATTGCCAGCATATTTCATTGGCTCAATTGTAATGTTTATTAAATTAATTAAAAACTTCCATAAAGTTATTGCAGAATGATAGTATACAACAAACAATTATTGGATAATGAAGCTTTAACAGATGAAGCAGATGCTTTATTTAAAGGTGGTTTTATAAGTAAAGATCAGAAGAAATTTATAGAAAAGGAATTGCCAGTTTTAAAAAGCCAAAGTAATATTTTAGTTAGAATAGGATTTTTTTTGCTTGGTTGCTTGTTGTATCTTTCAGTTTGCGGCGCAATTTCTTTGTTTGGTTTAAGCAGTGAGAATGTCTTTTTTCAAATCTGCTGTTACATTTTTGCTATAGTGGGATTTGTTGGAATAGAGTTACTTGCGAATCAAAAATTTCATAATCACGGCTTAGATGATGCGTTTGTTTTAGGAGCACTTTTAAATATCGGAATTGCAATTGCAATTACAACAGAAGGTTATGAAATGGTTATAGCATTTTTTGTAGCAATAGGAGCATTATTTATCTTTTTGAGATACTTACATGTATTGTCCATGTTTGTTTTTTGCGTAGCTGTTACGGCTTTTTTGTTTTTTGGAATGTTTGAATTTGGAGAAATAGGAAAAGCAATTCTGCCATTTACAGCAATGATTTTTGCAGGCGTATTTTATTTTTTAACAAAAAAAATGATGAATCGTCTAAATGAAAATTATTATTACAATGGACTTTTGCTTGCAAATAGCTTTTGTCTAGTTTTATTTTATCTTTCCTGTAATTATTTGGTTGTTAGAGAACTTTCGGCAGCACTTTTAGATGTTGAAATAAAACCAGGAACCGATATTCCGTTTGCATTTTTCTTTTATGCGTTTACATTTCTTGTTCCGATATTGTATCTAATTCAGGCTTTAAAAACAAAAGATAGAATAATGCTTTGGTTGAGTTTTTTAGCGGTCGCATTTTCAATTTATACGATTAGATTTTATCACTCCGTTTTGCCAATCGAAGTTGCGCTTACATTGGGAGGGATAATTTTATTTGCAATAGCTTATTTTTCAATTAAAAAATTAAAAGAAAAAGAGAGTGGATTAACCTTTAAACCAGATAGAATCAATCATTCAGATAGTTTATTAAATGCAGAAGCTTTAGTTGTAGCTTCAACTTTCGGTATGAAACCAGGGGTTAAAACAGATTCTCCAATGGAATTTGGAGGAGGAGGTTTCAGTGGAGGAGGTTCTGAGGGAAGTTTTTAAATTATTTTTGCCACAGATTAAAAGGATTAAAAAGATTTTTTTAGCCACTAATTTCACGAATTTCCACTAATTAATTTTTATTTTAATTATTTGTACTCAAAGTGCGTAGATAAAGACTTTAATCTTTTTAATCCTTTTAATCTGTGGCAAAAAAAAACTATACCTTACTCTTCAATGCTTCTGCATCAATATCGCTGTGCGAAACATCGTAAACTGCCTTTCCGTTTTTGATTAAAATCAATTGTGGAGATTCGTGATATACTCCAAATCTGCTAGCAATTTCATTTGAAATGTCTCTATGTGCGACCAAGTCCAAAAAGTACGCATCAACAACACCCTCAAGATCAAACTCTCTTTCAAATTGTTTTAAGGCCATACGGCTAATGCTACATCTCGTGCTATGTTTGAAAATTACAACTGGTTTTTCATTTGAAATGGCTTCAATTTCCATTAATTGAAGAATATCTGTTAATTCTGTCCAGTTAACTTTACTTTTTGCTGCTTCTGAGTTCTCTGAACTTCCGAAGATTGAATTAAAAAAACTCATATTTGGCTTGGTTTATGACTTTTTGACGTGTTAAAACGATAAAAACTTGATTTTAACTGTCATTTTGTCTGTTTTTTTACTATGGAATATAATTTGTCTATTAGAATACAAAGTTAAATTATTTGAGTTAACTATTTACCTCAATAAATCGTAACTTTAATCCTATTTAATTTATAAGGTTAAATCAATCAAAATCAGAAAGATATGAATATAAATAAGTTTACTATTAAATCGCAGGAAGCCATTCAGTTGTCGCAGCAATTAGCACAACGAAATGGTCAGCAGCAAATTGAAAATGAGCACATTTTCAAAGCAATATTTGAAGTTGATGAAAACGTGGCGCCATTTATTCTAAAAAAATTGAATGTAAATGTGCCGTTGTTTTTGCAAATTTTAGACAGTACAATTCAGAGTTTTCCAAAAGTTTCCGGAGGAGATGTTATGCTTTCCCGAGATGCCAACAAAGCTTTGAATGAAGCTGAAATCATTGCACAAAAAATGAACGACGAATACGTTTCGATCGAGCATTTAATTTTAGCCATTTTTGACTCAAAAAGTAAAGTTTCTCAGATTTTAAAAGATCAGGGAGTTACAGGAAAAGGTTTGAAAGCGGCTATTGAGGAACTAAGAAAAGGTGAAAGAGTAACTTCGGCATCGGCAGAAGAAACGTATAATTCGCTTAATAAATTCGCTAAAAACTTAAACGAATTAGCTCGTACAGGAAAATTAGATCCAGTTATTGGGCGTGATGAAGAAATTCGTCGTGTATTGCAGATTCTAACTCGTAGAACAAAAAACAACCCAATGCTTATTGGGGAACCTGGAGTTGGTAAAACTGCAATTGCAGAAGGTTTGGCACATAGAATTGTGGATGGCGACGTTCCAGAAAACTTAAAAGATAAAATCGTTTTTTCTCTAGATATGGGAGCTTTGATTGCCGGAGCGAAATATAAAGGAGAATTTGAGGAACGTCTAAAATCGGTTGTAAAAGAAGTTACCGCCGCAGACGGAGATATTGTTTTGTTTATTGATGAGATTCATACGCTTGTAGGAGCGGGTGGAGGTGAAGGCGCTATGGATGCGGCTAACATCTTGAAACCAGCTTTGGCTCGTGGAGAATTGAGAGCAATTGGTGCTACAACTTTAGATGAATATCAAAAATATTTCGAAAAAGATAAAGCACTTGAAAGACGTTTCCAGAAAGTTCTTATTGATGAACCAGATACAGAAAGCGCGATTTCAATCTTGCGAGGTATCAAAGAGAAATACGAAACACACCATAAAGTTCAGATTAAAGACGAGGCAATTATTGCTGCAGTTGAACTTTCGCAAAGATATATCACCAATCGTTTCCTACCAGATAAGGCGATTGACTTAATGGATGAAGCTGCTTCTAAATTACGTATGGAAATCAATTCGAAACCAGAAGAGTTAGATGTTTTGGATCGTAAAATCATGCAGTTGGAAATTGAAATTGAAGCCATCAAACGTGAGAAAGAAGAGAGCAAGCTGAAAATTTTGGGTATGGAATTAGCCAACCTTAAAGAAGAGCGCAACGAAATCTATGCAAAATGGAAACAGGAAAAAGATATTGTTGACGGAATTCAGGCTGTAAAACACGAAATTGAAGACTTTAAATACGAAGCAGAACGTGCAGAACGTGAAGGCGATTATGGAAAAGTAGCTGAGATTCGTTATGGAAAAATAAAAGAAGCACAAGAACGTCAGGAAAGTCTGCAAAAACAGTTGTTGGAATTTCAATCTGGAAACTCTTTGATTAAAGAAGAAGTAACAAGAGAAGATATTGCAGAAGTTGTAGCAAAATGGACTGGAATTCCAGTAACCAAAATGCTTCAGACAGAAAGAGAAAAATTATTGCATCTTGAAGATGAATTGCATAAGCGTGTAGTAGGTCAGGAAGAAGCGATAGAAGCAGTGAGTGATGCTGTTCGTAGAAGCCGTGCCGGTTTACAGGATATGAAAAAACCTGTTGGTTCATTCTTATTTTTAGGAACAACCGGAGTTGGTAAAACGGAGCTAGCAAAAGCATTGGCTGAATATCTTTTTGATGATGAAAATGCTATGACTCGTATTGATATGAGTGAGTACCAAGAACGCCACAGTGTGAGCCGTTTAGTTGGTGCACCTCCAGGATATGTAGGTTATGATGAAGGTGGTCAGTTGACAGAGGCTGTTCGTAGAAAACCTTATTCTGTTGTGTTGTTAGACGAGATTGAAAAAGCGCACCCAGATACTTTCAATATTTTATTGCAGGTTCTAGATGAAGGTCGTTTGACAGACAACAAAGGACGTCTGGCAGATTTCAGAAATACGATTATTATTATGACCTCAAATATGGGAAGTAATATCATCCAGGAGAAATTTGAAAACCTAAAAGGAGGAGTTGAAGCAGCGACAGAAGCGGCTAAAAACGAAGTTTTAGGATTATTAAAACAAACTGTTCGTCCTGAGTTTATCAACCGTATCGATGAGATTGTAATGTTTACACCGCTTACAGTAGAGAACATCTCAAGAATTGTAAACTTACAGTTAAAGAGTGTTACAAAAATGTTGGCTTTGCAGGGCATTACAATGGATGCAACTCCAGAAGCTATTGCTTACTTGGCCGATAAAGGTTACGATCCGCACTTTGGGGCAAGACCTGTAAAACGTGTAGTTCAAAGAGAAGTTTTAAATCAATTGTCAAAAGAGATTTTGGCAGGAAATATTACAACAGACAGCATCATTTTATTAGATGCTTTCGATGGCAAACTGGTTTTTAGAAACCAGACAGTTAAATAATTTTTTTTTTTAGTTAATCTTGAAAAAGCATCAGTGTCAAAGCTGGTGCTTTTTTTTTTACCGTAAATTCTGAAACTTTTAGCCTAATTGTTGTAACAATTCATTTTGAAAAAATATTCAATTTTAAGTTCATAAAAATCAGCAAATTATTAATTTAAAAAATAAAGACATGAATAATATTTTCAGAGGGTTATTGGCAGGATATGGAGCTAAGAAATTAGGTGGCGGATGTTTCGGAACCATTATAGTTTTTATCATTCTTTGGGTTCTTTTAGGACAATGTAATTAAAGATTCTACTACAGAAAAATACGAATAAAAAGATAAATTTTGATCTGATATTATTGGGCAGATTAAGGCAAAATGTCTAGATTCGCATCACTAAAAATAAATTTAAAAAAATGGCTTCAGGTTTTTTTGTTCTATTAGATGATATCGCAGCAATTATGGATGACGTTGCAGTAATGAGTAAAGTTGCTGCAAAGAAAACAGCTGGAATTCTAGGAGATGATTTGGCAGTAAATGCAGAAAAAGCTTCTGGTTTTGCATCATCAAGAGAATTACCGGTTTTATGGGCAATTAGTAAAGGTTCGCTTCTAAATAAAATTATTATTCTTCCAATTGCATTTTTGTTAAGTGCTTTTTTACCAATTGCAATCATAGTAATTTTAGTGCTCGGAGGATTATTTTTAGCTTATGAAGGAGCCGAAAAAATTTATGAATTTGTTTTTCCTCATAAACATGAAGAATCAGAAGGAATCACAAACGAAGCTTTAACTGAAGAACAAATTTTAGAAATTGAAAAGGGAAAAATAAAATCGGCAATTGTAACCGATTTTATACTATCTGTAGAAATCGTAATTATAGCATTAGGTACAGTTATAGAAGAACCGCTAACACAACAAATTGTTGTAACATCTATAATTGCATTAGTTGCAACAATTGGAGTTTACGGAATTGTAGCTCTTATTGTTAGAATGGATGAAGCAGGTTATAAGCTTATAAAATTTAGTAAAAGCGAAAAAAGCCCATCAAGATTTATTGGAAATTTATTGGTAAAAGCCCTTCCGCTAGTTATAAAAGCCCTAACAGTAATTGGAACAATTGCATTGCTTTTAGTTGCAGGAGGAATCTTTGTACATTATATTCCATTTTTTCACCACTTGTCAGAAGAAATTCAAATCCCATCAATTATCAAAGAATTTACAGTTGGATTAACTTTAGGTCTAGTAGTTTTACTGTTTGTGAATCTTTTCAAAAAGATTTTTAAAAAGAAAACGGCTTAAATATAACCTCAATCTATATACTTTAAAACATCAGTTTATACTGGTGTTTTTTTGTTTTAGAAGCAGATCAACTCATTTTCAAAAGCACGTTTAGTCCCGCTTTCCGTTAAATCTTTTCCCTGCTAAAGAAGCAGGAAAAAGGATATCACTTCAATCGGGGGCTATCGAGAAGATTTTTATTTTCATAAGAAATAACGGTAATTTTTAAATATTTTTTTATAAAATAAATCTCTGATTTTTAGTTCTTTAATAATACATCGGAACTTTTTAACATTTTTTATAAGCAACCTTTGCAACCAAGACGCGTCTTCATAGTAATTAACAATTAATTATTATTTTATATGAAAAGTTTTAGATTAAAAACAGCTTTAGTAGTATTATTTTTATCAATTGGATTTGTTTCTTGCAGTAGCGATGATGATAAAGTAGAATCGACAGTTAAAACAAAAACAGCATTTGTAACCGAAATTAAAGGTCCAGAAACTGGAAAAGTAAATGAGGAATTAAGCTATGACGTGACTTTTATTGTAGATAACGCTTGTGGAGAATTTGATAAAATTAGCGAAACAACAATTGGTACAGACAAAGGATTGCAAGTTATAGCAAAATACGCTTCAGATGTTTGTACACAGCAAATTCCAGATCCTAAAAAAACAGTTTATAAATTTAAATCTGCTGAAAAAGGAAGTTTCGAAATTAAATTTAAGAAATCAGAAACTGAATTCCTTACTCAAAAAGTAGTGATCGAATAACAACTTGTTAAGTTGATATTTTTTTAGGTTGAAAGCCATTTTACAGAAGTTTTATTTTAAACGGACGTGAAATGGTTTTTTGATTTTGAGGAATTGGTACTGATTTATTAGTTGTTATATAAAAGTTATCTACTTTGACATTCCTTTAAAAAGTATTATTTTTGCACTCTAAATTTTATGTCATGCCGAAAAGAAAGTATAAAATATCAGTAATTCAGTTAAATCTGAATGATGTTGCCGAAAATAATCTTAAAAAATGTATCAGCTGGGTAAGAGATGCTGCAAGTCAAGGTGCAGAAGTTATTTTATTGCCTGAATTATATAGCAGTCATTATTTTTGTCAAAGTGAAGATGTAGATAATTTTGCATTAGCAGAACCACTTTACAGCACTTCATTTATTGCATTCAGCGAATTGGCAAAAGAATTAGGAGTAGTAATTATTGTTCCTTTCTTCGAGAAAAGAATGGCAGGAATCTATCATAATAGTGCTTACATTATTGATACTGATGGAACAGAGGCTGGTTTATACCGTAAAATGCACATTCCAGATGATCCTCATTTCTATGAAAAATTCTATTTCACTCCGGGCGATTTAGGTTTCCAGGCAATCGAAACTAAAAAAGGAACTGTTGGAACTTTAATCTGCTGGGATCAGTGGTATCCAGAAGCGGCTCGTATTACAGCGCTTAAAGGAGCAGAAGTTTTATTCTATCCAACAGCAATTGGATGGCATCCAAAAGAAAAAGAGCAATATGGAGAAAATCAATATGGTGCTTGGATGAACGTAATGAAAGGTCATGCAGTAGCAAATGGTGTTTTCGTTGCAGCAGCAAACCGAATTGGTCTAGAAAAATACCTTGAAGGAACAGAAGGAATTCAGTTCTGGGGAGCTTCTTTTATTGCAGGACCGCAAGGAGAAATTTTAGCTCAGGCTTCTCATGATAAAGAAGAAATCTTAATTGCTGAGGTTGATTTAGATCTTCAGGAAAATGTTCGTCAAAATTGGCCGTTCTTTAGAGATAGAAGAATTGATGCTTTTGGAGATATTACAAAAAGAGCAATTGATAAATAATTTGATTTATCTAAAATATATAAAAAGGACAAAATATACATTTTGTCCTTTTTTTTGTAAGCTTTGGAGAAGCTAAATTATTTATAGCAAAGAATAAATGTTTACAATATAAAGCTCCAGCGGAGCGACATCTAAATAGACTCTATAAGAACATGTCGCTCCGCTGGAGCTTTTTATTTTGTCTTATTGTAGTGCTATAAATATTTAGCTTCTCCGAAGCTTTAAATAAGTATTAAAACTATGTTTTTAATAAAAAGGAGCTATTTCGTATTGAAATAGCTCCTTTTCTGCTTTTAGCTTTATATATAGATTACTTCACTTGGAAAGTAACTCGCCTCACGATTTGACGTGCTTCTTTAGAGTTTTTGTTAACAGAAGTATCTTCTCCATTAGCAATTACATTCAATCTAGAAGCATCGATTCCAGCATTTACTGCTACTTTTTTCACAGCTTCAGCTCGTTTTCTAGATAATTCAGTGTTGTAGCTTGAGTTTCCAATTTCATCAGCATAACCAATAATATCGGCAGATTTTCCAGGGTTGTTTTTCAAGTATTTCACTAAGAAATCAACACCAGATAAAGAAGCGTTTGTTGGTTTAGACGAATTGAAATCGAAGTAAACATTTACATAACCACCGTTGATTAATTCTTCAACTGTATTGTTTGTAGCTGTTCCAGCACCTTTTTTCTCGTAAGTTTTGTCTAAGTAGCTTTCTAACTCATCTGGAACACCATTTTGATTGGTATCAATAGATTGTCCTTTTGTATTAACAGCAACTCCTGCAATACTGTTTGGTTCTAAATCGTATAAATCAGCAACTCCATCTTTGTCTGAATCAATAAGACCAGTTTCGATTAAGTCAACTCTTTGTTCCAATTCGCTGATTCTATCTTCTTCACCAACCCAGTCAGCATGTTTTTGGTTTTTACCTAGGTAGAAAGTTAAACCTACAGAAGCATTTAATAAAACGCCATCAAAAGAACCTGTGGTAGTATTTCCCATTCCGTCAAAGTTCCAGTTTTGTCTTCCGTTAACAATTCCAGTAAGGTCACCTGTCAATGCTACTCGGTCGCTTAATCTAATTTGTCCCGTTAAACCTGCAATTCCGTGAGCCATGTAATCTTGTCCACCAAATCCTGTTTCAGTACTAATTTGCGAAACCCCAAAACCACCATGTGCCAAAAGACCGATTGTGTTTGTCCAAGTTTCAAAATTTAAAGCGCGTCCAACATTGATAACCCCTTGTAAACTCGCTCTAACGTAGCGGCTTTCAAAATCTGGAGTATCTTTTTTCTCTTTGAATTGATCGTAACCAACATCTAATTTTACCCCAAACTTTGGACTAAACATATATCTTACACCCAAATCTCCGTGAAAAAAGTTTAATGATTCTGTAGTATAACCTGGAGTCATTGTTCTGGTTGGTTTGTTAACCCCACCATTAAGCTCGATCGACCATTTGTTGTATTCTTGATCTACATTTGGTTTTGTAGAAGTAGTAGCCATATTTTGAGCACCTGCAGCAAATGATAGTAATAATAAGGATACTGATACTAATTTCTTTTTCATGATATCAAAAATTAAATTGTTTTTATTTTAAACTCTGAAACAAAATTAGAGGTCGAATTCTAGAAAGTGTTGTATATACCCTTACATAATTCCCATATTTTGGCTTTTAATTGTGTAAATCCGTTAAAATAAGTACAATAGAATGCATAAAAAAGGACAAAATTCACATTTTGTCCTTTTGCTATCCTTAAAAAAGAGTTATTATTTTAAATCAGGCTGATAAATTTTAACAGATCCATCGCCTTCGCTGCTTACTACCAACAAGCTTCTTTTCGTCGGACTTTTTGAAGCCGGAATAAAAAGAATACCTTCTGGAGCATCTCCTGTTTTTACAGTTTGTAAATACTGAGGCGAAGTTGGGTTTGTAGCATCATAAACCATAAAAGCATCAGATCTTTCAAGCCCTACAAACAGAATATTTTGATTTCCCATTTTACTCACAACTACAGCTTCTGGTTCAGAACCTTTATCATCACTTCTTTTATCGTCGTAAGTGCCTATTTCATTTGTTTTTTTGTCAACATCATTTTTGCTGTCAAAAACAATTTTTCCTGTATTTCCGTTCCAGATAGAAAAAGATCTTCCTCCAAAACTTACCATTTGGTCTAAATCTCCATCTCCATCAGTATCTCCCATATCGGCAACAAGATTTAATCTTCCTAAATTGGTGTCTAATTTTAAAGTAGCTGCATCAGGGAAAGCTGTTGCGTCAAGTGTCATGCTTTTCATACGCTTCACATCAGTGTAAGCAGTATACTCTCTTGCATCACCTTCGTTAGCAGTTACAAAATATGGAACATTATTTACAGTATAATGACTGATTGCATCTGGCATATACAATCCTTTCACTTTCCAAGGATTAAAAGCAATTTTATTATCGCTATCGCTTACGTCAATTGCGTTTTCAGCTGTGTTATAATCTTTCATTCCTAAAGGATAAATAGCAGTAATCGTTTTCGAAGTTAAATCAACTTTTGCAACACCATTATTTTCTTGTAAAGTTACCCAAGCCGTTTTAGAATCGTCTGAAATTGTAATGTATTCAGGTTCGATATCTTGAGCAAAACTAGTTTTAGCAAATTTTGAAATTCTGAAGCCATCTTTTACCAATGCCGCAGCCTGACCAGCAAATGAAGCGAAGTCTAAAGTTGTAACATTGTAAGTGCTTGTTTCAATAATAGAAACAGTTCCGTTTGGATCTTGTGTGTAATCTGTATTTGGCTCGCCTTCATTTGCCGTCATAATATATTTTCCGTCTGGAGAAAAAGTAATCATATCTGGCAAAGCACCAACTGTTACTTGTTTAATTAAGCTATAATCTGAAGTATTAAAAACAACTACTTTTCCGTTTCCTTGTTTGTTTACTGTAGATTCTAAAGCTACCGCAAGTTTACCGTCAAAAACAGAAACGCTGTTTGCTGCGCCTTCGTAGGCAACTAAATCAATTTTTCCGATTTTAAGTGGTTTTGTCGGATCACTAATATCGATAACGTCAATTTGATTAACACCGCTATTGTTTACTGTAAAAAGTCTTTTTGTTTTTTCGCAGTAAGCAGAAATTTCAGCAGCAGCTTCTCCGCCAATAGTAATAGAACCAATTTCTTTAAAAGTTCCTGGATTTTCGTTTACAACAACTTCTGGTTCGGTGTTTGAATTTTCATCATTGTTACAGCTTGCCAATAAAAAAAGAGCAGCTAATAATGAGAGAGATAAATTTTTCATGTGTTAGTTTTTAGTTTTGGCAAAAGTAATTCTGAGCTCTCTGTTAAATATTAAGTGTGTATTATTTAATCTTTAACTTAAATTTTGCAGGATAAGTTTTGTGAAATTACAGAGGAATTTCAACCAAATGTTTTATAATCCTAACGAATGCTTATCTTTGCACTTTCTAAATTAGAACCTATTTATGTCAACAAATAATAGAAGATTTCCAGCAGAATGGGAAAAGCAACAAGGAATTGTATTGTGTTTTCCGCACAATGGTAACGATTGGCCAGGAAAATATGAAGCCGTTCAATGGGCTTTTGTAGAATTTATTAAAAAAGTAGCGACTTTTGAAACTGTTTTTTTGGTGGTTGCCGATGAAAAACTAAAAGAAAAAGTAGCTGATATGCTTGAAAGAGCTCGCGTTAATACTGAAAACGTTTCTTATATTGTTCATAAAACAAACAGAAGCTGGATGCGCGATTCGGGACCAATTATTGTAAAAAATGGTTCAAAAAGAGAAGCGCTTAACTTTAACTTTAACGGTTGGGCAAAATATAAAAACTATCAATTAGATAAATTTGTTCCTGGTAAAGTAGCTGATTTTATTGATGTTCCTTTAACTCAAGTAATGTACAAAGGAAAACCTGTAATTGTTGAAGGTGGGGCGATTGATGTAAACGGAAAAGGAACTTTACTGACTTCTGAAGAGTGTTTGATGCACCCAACAATTCAAGTAAGAAATCCTGGTTTTACAAAAGAAGATTACGAAGCTGTTTTTAAAGAATATCTTGGAGTTACCAATGTAATTTGGTTAGGAGACGGAATAGAAGGAGATGATACGCATGGTCATATCGACGATTTATGCCGATTTGTAAACGAAGATACGATTGTAACAATTGTAGAAACAGAAAAAAATGATTCAAATTACAAACCTTTACAGGACAATTTGAAACGTTTGCAGAATGCTAAATTAGAAAACGGAAAATCTCCAGTTATTGTAGCATTGCCAATGCCAAAGCGTGTTGATTTTGAAGATTTAAGATTGCCGGCAAGTTATGCTAATTTCTTAATCTTGAATAATTGCGTTTTAGTGCCAACATTCAACGATAGCAACGACCGAGTAGCTTTAAATATTTTAGCTGAATGTTTTCCAGATCGCGAAGTAATCGGTATTAGCTGTATCGATTTTATCTGGGGATTCGGAACTTTACATTGTTTAAGTCAGCAGATTCCTGCATAAAAATAGTGTCCACTGATTATAAAATAATCGTTTTGATATTTTTAATCTGTGATAAAATTATCAGATATTCAGAGACTTTCTTATATCGTTTGAGCTGTCACGAAAAGTGGCAGCTTTTTTTTGTTGTATATTTAACAGACAGATTTGCCGTGTGTCCACACATCCTTCTTATATTCGTATGTTCAATAATGCAGAAATGCAGATTTAATTTTATATGAAGAAAATATTTTTTATCCTTTCCGTGCTTTCTTCCGGAGCTTTATTTTCGCAGTCCGATTCACAAGGCAAAAATGAACTTACATTTGCTACCTACAATGTAAGTATGGAATCTGATAATTATTCTCCCAAAGGTGCAATGGGAAAATCGGAGCAGATACTGATTTATCAGCTTAATTCAGGGCATAATACTCAAATCAGAAATATTGCCCAGATTATTCAGACCGTTCGACCAGATGTTATTTTGCTAAACGAATTTGATTATATTAAAGACCCTGAACTTGGTGTAAAGGCGTTTATAAAAAATTATTTGAACGTGAGCCAAGGTGGAGCAGCCGCTATTGATTATCCTTATTACTATTATACGACAGTGAATACGGGCCAGCCAAGTCCTTACGATTTGAACAATGATGGAAAGTTGGATAATTTTGGAAATGATGCATGGGCATTTGGCATGTATCCTGGACAATACGGGATGATGCTTTTATCTAAATATCCTATTGATGTTAAGGCGGTTCGTACTTTTCAGCATTTTAAATGGAAAGATATGCCAGGAGCATTGATTACCAAAAAAGCAGATGGATCGGATTGGTACAGTAAGAAAGCATGGAAGGAATTTCCATTATCTTCAAAATCTCACTGGGATGTTCCTGTAGAGATTGACAATAAAACAGTTCATGTTTTAGTCAGTCATCCAACTCCTCCAACTTTTGATGGTGTTGAAGATCGCAATGGGAAAAGAAATCATGATGAAATTCGATTCTGGAGAGATTATATTTCAGACAATTCTGCTTCGTATATTTATGATGATAAAGGAGTAAAAGGAGGTTTGCCTCCAGATTCTCGATTTGTCATCATGGGTGATCAAAACGCCTCACCAGTTGAAGGAGATGCTATGAGAGAAGGTATAAAATCCTTAATAGAAAGTCCGAAAATTAATAGCGACTTGACGCCTGCTAGTAAAGGTGGTGCTGAATTTAGTCCTAAAAATCCTTTTGGAGTTAATCATACAGCCTTTTGGAGAATGCGAGCTGATTATGTATTGCCATCCAGACTTGGTTTCAAAGTTGTTAATAGCGGTGTATTCTGGCCTGCAAAAGGTGAGGCAATGTCAGAATTGGTAGAAAAACGAGAATCAAGTTCAGATCATCGTTTGGTTTGGGTAAAAGTGGTCTTAGAATAAATAGCTTTTTCTTTCAACTTTTTCTAGATTAAATATAAAGCATAAAAAAAACCTTGGATTTCCAAGGTTTTTTGTTTTTCTATATCTCTTCAGATTGCTCTGCTCTTCATTGTCTCGTAAATGGAGGTAATAATTGGCTTGAAACTTCTCCAAATCCAATTCTTACTTCGTTGTTTTCGCAGAAACCGCGAATAATAACAGTATCATTATCTTCAATAAATTTACGTTCACTTCCGTCACTTAGTTTAAGCGGATTTTTTCCTCCCCAAGTTAATTCTAGCATAGAACCAAAACTATCAGGAGTTGGACCAGAAATAGTTCCAGAACCCATCATGTCTCCAGAATTCACGCGACATCCATTTGAAGTGTGATGCGTTAATTGCTGAGCCATAGACCAGTACATGTACTTGAAGTTAGATTTTGAAATTATCGTTTCTTCTTGATTTTCTGGTTGTAAAGAAACTTCTAAATGAATATCAAAAGCTTTTTTACCTTTTGTCTGCAAATACGGAAGCGGAGACGGATCTTGTTTTGGTCCCTTAGTTCTAAAAGGTTCCAAAGCATCCATAGTCACAATCCAAGGTGAAATTGAAGTAGCGAAGTTTTTTGCTAAGAATGGCCCAAGAGGCACATATTCCCATTTTTGCATATCGCGAGCACTCCAGTCATTTAGTAAAACCATTCCGAAAATATAATCTTCAGCTTCATAAGTTGAAATATTTTCGCCCATTACATTTACATCTGTAGTAATAAAAGCAGTTTCTAATTCAAAATCTACTAAACGAGATGCTCCAAAAACTGGTGTATCGTGTCCAGCAGGTAAAGTTTGTCCCATTGGTCTGTGAACTGGAATTCCAGAAGGAACAATTGTAGAACTTCTTCCGTGATATCCAACTGGAATGTGTAGCCAGTTTGGCAATAAAGCATTTTCTGGATCACGGAACATTTTTCCTACGTTTGTGGCATGTTCTCTACTTGAGTAAAAGTCAGTATAATCACCAATTAAAACTGGCAATTGCATTTCTACGTCTTCGATTTTAAATATAACAATATCGCGATGTTTTGTTGTATCTCTTAACTGCGGATTGGTCTCGTCGAAAATCTCAGCGATACGATTTCGAACCAAACGCCATGTTTTTTTTCCATCAGAAATAAAATCATTTAGCGTATCCTGCATAAACATATCATCGGTTAATTCTATTCCTTCAAAATAATTTAATTGCTGTAAAGCTCCTAAATCTATGGCATAATCGCCAATTCTTGTTCCTACAGTAACGACATTTTCTTTGGTAAGAAATACACCGAAAGGAATATTCTGAATAGGGAAGTCGCTATTTTGTGGCACTTCTAACCATGATTTTCTATTGGTATCGTTGGCGGTTATTGGCATGTTTAATGTTAATTGTTTGTTGAAAAATTACATGTCAAATATATCATAATCTAGCTGTTTGACAAACGTTTTTTTGTATTTTTGCGTGAAATTAACGAAAAACAAAAAAATGCAACGCGACGAACAAATTTTTGATCTTATCCAAGAGGAGAAAGAAAGACAAATTCACGGACTAGAGCTTATTGCTTCTGAGAATTTTGTAAGTGATGAAGTAATGGCAGCAGCAGGGTCTGTTTTAACTAATAAATATGCTGAGGGTTATCCTGGCAAAAGATACTACGGCGGTTGCGAAGTAGTGGACGTTATCGAGCAGATTGCAATTGACAGAGCTAAAGAATTATTTGGAGCTGAATATGCAAACGTACAGCCTCACTCAGGTTCTCAGGCAAATACATCTGTTTACCATGCTTGTTTAAATCCAGGTGATACTATTTTAGGTTTCGATTTATCTCATGGAGGTCACTTAACTCACGGTTCTCCTGTAAATTTCTCTGGACGTTTATACCGTCCGGTATTCTACGGTGTAGATGCTGAAACTGGTCGTTTAGATTATGATAAAATTCAAGAAATTGCAACTAAAGAACAGCCAAAATTAATTATCGCTGGAGCTTCGGCTTATTCTCGTGATATGGATTTTGCTCGTTTCAGACAAATTGCTGACAGCGTAGGAGCAATCTTGTTTGCTGATATTTCTCACCCAGCAGGTCTTATTGCAAAAGGATTAATGAATGATCCAATTCCTCATTGCCACATTGTTTCTACAACAACTCACAAAACATTGAGAGGACCACGTGGAGGTTTGATTTTAATGGGTAAAGATTTCCCAAATCCACAAGGATTAACAACTCCAAAAGGAGAAATCAGAATGATGTCTTCATTATTAGACTTAGCTGTTTTCCCAGGAAATCAAGGTGGACCTTTAATGCATATTATCGCTGCTAAAGCAGTTGCTTTTGGTGAAGCATTAAAAGATGATTTCTTTACTTATGCAATGCAATTAAAAAAGAATGCAAATGCAATGGCTGATGCTTTCGTAAAAAGAGGTTATAACATTATCTCTGGCGGAACAGACAACCACATGATGCTTATTGATTTAAGAAACAAAGGCATTTCTGGTAAAGAAGCTGAAAACGCATTAGTAAAAGCTGAAATTACTGTAAATAAAAACATGGTTCCTTTTGACGATAAATCTCCATTTATCACTTCTGGAATTCGTGTTGGAACAGCTGCAATCACAACTCGTGGTTTAGTTGAAAAAGATATGGAAACTATTGTTGAGCTTATTGATAAAGTTTTATCTAATCATACAGATGAAGCCGTTATCGAAGAAGTTGCTGAACAAGTAAATGATATGATGAGCGAAAAACCGATTTTCGCATATTAAAAATTAGTCAAAAGTCATAAAGTCGAAGGTCGAAAGTCTAAAAATGGAAAGTGAATTTCTATCTTTAGTTTTTGATCTTCGATTTTTCTTTTAAAGTTTTCAAATGACTTTATGACTTTCGACTTTCAAACTTTAAGACTTAAAAAAAATGGGCGTATTAAGATTACAATTGCCAACCGACCCAAGATGGGTAAATATTGTTGAGAAAAACATTGAAGAAATCTTAACAGATCACGCTTGGTGCGAACAAAAAGCGGCAACAAATGCGATTACGATTATCACAAACAATTCTGAGCATCAAGATTTAGTGAAAGATTTATTGGCTTTAGCCAAAGAAGAAATAGATCATTTTGAACAGGTTCATAATATCATCATTAAACGCGGATTAAAACTAGGACGTGAGCGCAAAGATGATTACGTAAACGAACTATACCAATACATGAAAAGAAGCGGCGACGGAAGCCGTGTTTCTGGACTTGTAGAACGATTATTGTTTTCTGCAATGATTGAAGCACGAAGCTGTGAACGTTTTAAAGTGCTTTCTGAAAATATTAAAGATGAAGAATTAGCGCTTTTCTACAGAGAATTAATGGAAAGTGAAGCAGGACATTACACTACTTTCATCACATACGCACGTAAATACGGAACAGGAATCGATGTTGAAAAACGTTGGAGAGAATGGCTCGCTTTCGAAGAATCAATCATTACCAATTACGGAAAAGGAGAGACGATTCACGGGTAGTTTTTTGATTTGTTTACTTTGTTTCAGGTTTCAAGTTTCAAGTCTGTCACGTTGAGCGATCCCGATAGTTATCGGGAGAAACGCGTTCCTAATTAGAAACTTTGTGAGTCTCTGTGAAATAAAAACATTCAAATTAGCACTTTCGCAAAAGTGAATTGATAATTGTTCAAAAGTTCGAGTTTTTGTTAATCTAAAATCTAAAGTCTACAATCTAAAATTCCTTACATTTGAGAGTAACCAAAATCTCGAACTATGAGAATAGAAATGGACCTCAAATTGGGTTTTAAAGACGTAATGTTTAGACCTAAAAGATCAACGTTGAAAAGTAGATCTGAAGTTTCCTTAGAACAAAATTTCAAATTTTTGCATAGTACTGCAAATTGGACAGGAATTCCGATTATGGCCGCCAATATGGATACTGTTGGAACTTTTGAAATCGCAAAGGTTTTGGCACAAGAAAAACTTTTTACGGCCATTCATAAACACTACACTTTAGAAGAGTGGAATAACTTTCTAAAAAATGTAACTCCAGATTTCTACAATTATATTGCCGTAAGCACCGGAACAGGAAAAGAAGATTTTGAGAAAATAGGAGCAATAATTACTGCAAATCCGTTATTGAAATTTATTTGTATTGATGTTGCAAACGGCTATTCAGAACATTTTGTTCAGTTTTTAAAGAAAACCCGTAAACAATATCCAGACAAAATAATTATCGCTGGAAATGTGGTTACTGGGGAAATGACTGAAGAACTGCTTTTGGCAGGAGCAGACATTGTAAAAGTCGGAATCGGACCAGGTTCTGTTTGTACAACTCGTGTGAAAACTGGCGTAGGTTATCCGCAGTTATCAGCCATTATTGAATGTGCCGATGCAGCGCACGGTTTAGGGGGGCATATTATAAGCGATGGCGGCTGTTCAACTCCGGGCGATGTTGCTAAAGCTTTTGGTGCAGGAGCCGACTTTGTAATGTTGGGAGGAATGCTCGCAGGACACACAGAAAGCGGCGGTGAACTAATAGAAGTCAAAGGAGAAAAATTCAAACAATTTTACGGAATGAGTTCAAAAACAGCAATGGATAAACATTCCGGCGGTGTTGCAGAATACAGAGCAAGCGAAGGGAAAACAGTTCAAGTTCCGTTTAAGGGTGACGTCATTCACACTGTTTTAGATATATTAGGCGGAATAAGAAGTACATGCACTTATGTTGGAGCTTCAAGATTGAAAGAATTGACTAAACGAACAACTTTCATCCGCGTAAGCGAACAGGAAAATCAGGTTTTTACTAAATAAAAATATATTTCAAAATACATTATGATTAGCATTTCGGAAGCAGGGTTAGGTGATATTTCTACAATTCAGAAAATTACAAACATTACTTGGCCTATTACGTACGGTGAAATTTTATCTAAATCACAATTAGATTATATGTTATGTTTGTTTTATTCTGATGAGGCTTTGGCAAAACAAATTGAGAATAAAGAACAATTATTCTATCTTATTTTAGATTCTGAATCTACAATTGGCTTTATAGGAATTGAGCATCATTATAAAAATGAAGCTATAACCAAAATTCATAAAATCTACCTTTTGCCAGAAACTCAAGGAAAAGGGTATGGGAAAAAAGTATTTGATTTTATAGAAAGACTGGCTTTAGAAAACAATTCAAAACAATTATCATTGAATGTAAATCGATTTAATACAGCATTAGATTTTTATAAAAAAATAGGTTTCCAAATTAAAGAAACCGTTGATATAGAAATTGGAAATGGGTATTTAATGGAGGATTATGTGATGGGAAAAGCAATCTCAAAGTAATTTTTTAGCATTTTTGTCATTTCGACGAAGGAGAAATCTTCGCAAGCAGCTCCGCAACGAGAATCCAATCTTTGTAGAGTTTCTCGCGAAGATTTCTCCTTCGTCGAAATGACAAACTTTGAGGGTTTTAAGTATAAATTATTGGACTCTTTATTGTTTAACTCACAATCACATCATGCGTAAATAATAATCCTTTCACTTCCTTCAAAGAAAAAATAGCTTTCTTTAATTTAGTTTTAGAAGGATCAATAGTATAATTGTAACTCGTTTTAAAATCAGCTTTGTTAGCGATGGCTTTGTTGAATTCAGAACGATATAAGTCACAATTATCGAAAATTGCGCTGGTTAAATCTGCAGCCATAAAATCTACAGCGATTAAACTGCAATTGGTAAACGGAGTTCCTTTCAGTTTTAAAGTATAAAACTTAGAAAAATCGAGAATGCAATCATTAAAATGAACTTCAAAAATTAGTTTGTCGCACATAGCGAAATTCACTTCTTTAATTTCGCATCGATTAAAAGTAACGGTTCGTAATGCCACATAATTAATTTTTGCTTCGCTGAAAATACAGTCATTAAAAATACAATCAATGAAAGTAACGGCTAAAAACGTGCACGCAGAAAAGTTACAATTGTTAAAAACGCAAGATTCAAAGTCTTTAAAATTAAGATCATCTTTGGCGTAAACAATTGTATTGTATTCTTTATCAAGAAAATATTCGCTTTCTTTTTTCAACCCTTTTCTATAATTATTTGAAGGTGAAAAGGTAATAATTTACCATAGAATAATGGGAACAAATTATAAATGATTTTGATTTCATTCACATTTTTAATCGGTAAAATGCTGTAGCTTTACACTTATTTTTTTAAGTCAAAACATATCAATTTTATTATATGGAACCAACAAGAAAGGAACATGATTTTTTAGGAGAATTAGAAATTCCGAATCATTTATACTACGGAATCCAGACTTTTAGAGCTGTAGAAAATTTCAATATTACAGGAATTCCGATTTCAAAAGAACCTTTATTTATCAAAGCTTTAGGATATGTAAAAAAAGCTGCTGCTCTAGCCAATAAAGACTGCGGCGCAATTGATTCTAAAATTGCTGAAGCAATCTGTTACGGAAGTGATCAGGTCATCGCGGGCAAATTTGATCAGGAATTTGTGAGCGATTTAATTCAGGGTGGAGCAGGAACTTCTGTAAACATGAATGCGAACGAAGTCATTGCTAATATTGGTTTGGAATATTTAGGTCATAAAAAAGGCGAATACAATTTTCTTCATCCAAACAATCATGTAAATTGTTCTCAATCGACAAATGATGCATATCCATCGGCTTTTAGAATTGCTTTGTATTTGAAAATGGAAAGTTTTATTAAAACTTTAGCAGGTTTAGAAGTTGCTTTCGCCAAAAAAGGAGAGGAGTTTAAAGAAGTCCTAAAAATGGGAAGAACGCAATTACAAGATGCGGTGCCGATGACTTTAGGGCAGGAATTTAATGCTTACGCCACAACAATTGGAGAAGATATTCAGCGTTTAAAAAATGCTCAGGAATTGCTCTTAGAAATCAATATGGGAGCAACAGCCATTGGAACAAAAGTAAATGCTCCAGAAGGTTATCCAGAAATCTGCGTAAAATATCTGGCAGATGAGGTGGGAATTCCGTTAACACTTTCACCAGATTTAATTGAGGCAACGGTTGATACAGGCGCTTACGTTCAGATTATGGGAACTTTAAAACGTTCTGCGGTTAAGATTTCTAAAATCTGCAATGATTTACGATTATTAAGTTCAGGGCCAAGAACAGGTTTTAATGAAATCAATCTTCCAGCGCGTCAGCCAGGTTCTTCTATTATGCCAGGGAAAGTAAATCCGGTAATTCCAGAAGTGGTAAATCAGACTTGTTTTTATGTAATCGGTCAGGATTTAACGGTGACAATGGCGGCAGAAGCGGGACAATTGCAATTAAATGTAATGGAACCTGTAATTGCTTTTGCCATGTTTACTTCGTTGGATTATCTTTCAAATGCTATTCAGACTTTAATCGATAAATGTATTAACGGAATTACAGCAAATGTGGACCATTGCTATAATATGATAATGAACAGCATTGGAATTGTAACGCAATTGA
Organism: Flavobacterium luteolum; assembly: GCF_027111275.1. NCBI lineage: Bacteria > Pseudomonadati > Bacteroidota > Flavobacteriia > Flavobacteriales > Flavobacteriaceae > Flavobacterium > Flavobacterium luteolum. Next base: position 4,354,323 of record NZ_CP114286.1, read on the forward strand.
ACCCAATTTTAGGTTACGAAGAAAGTGCAAGTATTGCTGGAGAAGCTTTAAAAACGGGTAAAAGTGTGCATCAAATTGCAGTTTTGGAAAGAAAGCTGATTACACAAGAAAAATGGGACGAAATTTATTCTCTCGAGAATCTGATTCACCCAAAATTTATTACCAAGTAATATTTGAGATGATATTTCCAAGCCGTCAAATTTATTTTTGACGGCTTTTTTTGTTAAAATATTTTTGAATTAATTAGTTTTAGTTCGTAAGATGTTGAAAATAAGACTTATATTTACAGTAGGATTGAGCTTTTATCTCTAAAACTAAACTTTGTAAATGGTAATTTTTTTTAAAAATAATGCCGATAAGTACAAGTCTAAAATCTTAGGATTATTGCTTCTTATTTCTTTTAATTCATTTTCTCAAGAGGAACTCAGCAATCCAAATATTTGTCCTCCCAAAACAATATTCGATATTTTTAAAAAAGATGATGATGCGCTAGTCGTTAAACCTACAAAAAACAATTTCTTTTTATTAATTCCAGCAATAGGTTCTCAGCCTGCAACTGGTTTCTTTTTTGGAGCCGTTGCCCAATATACTTTTAAAGGAAAAGAAGAAAAAGACAAATATTCGATTGCTAATATCGGAATTACTTACACGCTTAAAAATCAGTGGTTAGTTAATGTGAAAAACAATATTCTGCTCAAGAATAATAAAATCTTTCTGAGTGGCGATTACCGATTATATCTGTTTTCGCAACCCAATTATGGATTAGGAACCGATATAATTCCGCCAAGGCGTGACCGTCCGCCTGGATTTAGTGTCGATTCGCTAGCTCAGGATATGGATTATAATTACTTCAAGTTCCATCAGACAGTTTCTTTTGAAGTTAAGGAAAATTATTATGTTGGAGGAGGAATTAATATCGATTGGTATTCAAGCATTGATGACAAAGAACTAGATATTGATAAAGGAAATTATACTTATCATTACAATTACAGTCAAAAATATGGTTTTGATCATAATGAATATTTCTTGAATGGAGTGAGTCTAAATTTGGTTCACGATTCACGAGATAATCAGGTAAATGCATCAAAAGGTTGGTTTGCTAATATAAATTATAGATTTAATCCGGTACTGTTTAATAATCAGGAATATAGTAATGTTCTGTTTGCAGAATACCGTCATTTTATTCCTGTTTCGCATAAGAATCCCCGTTATATTTTGGCAATTTGGACTTATGGACAGTTTGTGACAAGAGGAAAAGTTCCGTACTTAAACCTGCCGGCAATTGGCTGGGATCAGCGTAGCAGAAGCGGAGAAGGGTATACGCAGGGATTGTTCAGAGGAAATGGGTTGGTTTATTTATCGACAGAATTTCGATTTCCTATTACCTGCAACCAATTGCTAAGCGGTACTGTTTTTACCAATTTTGTAACAACGAGTAATTCTGATAATGATCTTAAATTGTTCAAATCCATTCAGCCCGCAGCAGGTATTGGTTTAAGGCTTTTAATAGATAAAGCATCCAAAACCAATCTGATTTTCGATTATGCTTGGGGTAATAATTCTAAAGGATTTTATCTGAATGCTGGAGAAACTTTTTAATTTTAAAAATTTAAGTGTAAAATAATAGTAAAAAGCAGGCTATCGAGTCTGCTTTTTTTATTGTTCACAATAAAATCATAATTTGTAAAGTTGTTTAAAATTATTTTAAATAGTATTCTTATTTTTGTTGTATATACAAACTTCTTAATATGAAATTACTGATAGTCGAAGACGAGCCAAATCTATTATCGATATTACGAAAAGGTTTTGCAGAAAATAATAATGAAGTAAGCGTTGCTATGGATGGTCAAACTGCCATGGAAATGATTCATAATTATACTTTCGATGTGGTAATTTTAGATGTTATGCTTCCTGATGTTAACGGAATCGAAATCTGCAGAAGACTTCGAGCAGCAAAAAACTTTGTGCCCATTTTACTTTTAACGGCTCTTGGAACTTCAGAAAACATTGTAACTGGTCTTAATTCTGGTGCGGATGATTATCTGGTAAAGCCTTTTAAATTTGGTGAATTAGACGCCAGAGTAAATGCTTTATACAGAAGATCACAGCAGGAAACAGAAAAAATAGACACCATCACAATTGCTGATTTAGAAATAAATGGACGCGCCAAAACTGTCAAAAGAGATGGCGAGAATATTGTATTAACTGCCAAAGAATTTAAACTGCTATACTATTTAGCTAAAAATACGGGGCGCATTGTTTCGCGCGATCAAATTTTGGACAATGTTTGGGATATTAATTTTGATATGAATACCAATGTTGTCGATGTGTATATTACGTACTTAAGAAGAAAGATAGATAAGCCTTTTTCAACCAAACTGATTCATACCATGAAAGGTTTAGGTTATGTAATTAAGCCATAATATGGATATTAGAAAAAAAATCACTTTCAATTATGTTGCCCTTTCTACCTTTAGCACTTCGCTATTGTGTATTATCGTATTTTTTCTTTTTAGAGAAAACAATCGATATCACTTTTTAAAGCGATTAGACGATAGAGCAAAAATTGTCGCTTCAATTCATTTTCAAAAAGACCCAGAGAAAATTAAATATTATAAAAATCTTCAAAAAAATGGTCTTGAGGAATTAATTGAAGAAGAAGAATATGTATTAAAAATAAATAGCCATAATAGTTTTGATTATAATACTAATCTCAATCTTCCAAATACCTTTTATACCAATATCTTAAGAACGGGAAAAGATTCTTATGAAAGAGATAATAAATATTATTTAGGACAGATTTTTCAAGAAAACAATCAGAAATATATTGTGATTGTTGGTGCGAGAGACCGTAAAGGTAGAGATACAACCGTTTATATTGTCAAAATTATGCTTTTTGGCGGAATCGGATTTGTAATTCTTGCTTTTCTTTTAGGGCGATTCCTAGCCAAACGTGTTATTAATCCTGTAGCAAGAATTACTAAAGAAGTAAAAAGAATTAGTGCTTCTAATTTGCACAATCGTCTTCCCGAAGTTAAAAATTCTGATGAAATTTCAGATTTGACCAATACGTTCAATAATATGTTGGATCGATTGGAAACTTCTTTTGAAATTCAAGCTAACTTTATTAATAATGCTTCTCACGAGTTAAAAACGCCAATTACAACCATTATTGCCGAATCTGAGATTATGTTGCTAAAAGAGAGAGAAAAGCATGAATATGTAGAATCTTTGCAAAATATTTATAGCCAGGCTTCAAGATTAGGGAATTTGACAGAAAGTCTTCTTAAATTAACGCAGACAGGATATGACGGACAAAAACAAGTTTCAGATATTGCCCGAATGGACGAATTGTTGTTGGATGTAAAATCAGATTTAGATAAAATTTATCCAGATAACCGCGTAAGCATTAAACTTAATTTTGCTCCAGAAGATTCTAATCTATTATTGTTACCATGCAATAAACCACTTTTAGAATTGGCTATCAATAATATTATTACGAATGGAGTAAAATATTCAGACAACAACGAAGTCTTTGTAAATCTTACAGCCAATAAAGAAATGATCAAAATCACGATCAATGATATTGGTATCGGAATTCCGCCAGAAGATATTCCGCATTTATATGAGCCTTTCTTTAGAGGCAAAATTGCGGCTAAGTATATTGGTTATGGTTTAGGATTGCCCTTAGCGTCTAAAATTATTAGAATGCACGATGGTGAACTTCAAGTACAGTCAGAACAAAACAAAGGAACAATCGTTACGATCATCTTCAAAAAAGGCAACATTAAAAAATCTAATGTTTAATTTTAGAAAATTCTAATTTTAAATTAATTAAGGTCTAATTTGCGGACAGTTATTTTGTAGGTATAAACTAAAAGATATACTTATGAAAAATTTTCTTATACCTACAACTTTAAAAGATGATACTATTTCGGCAGTTAAATCTGCGGTAAATCAGTCTAAGAATACGGAATCGGAAATTATTTTAGTATTAGTTACAGAAGCTCCTGATACGTTTTCTTCTTCGGGCTTCTTAAGAGAAATGAGATCTGGACTTACCAAAAGTCAGGAAGAAGTTTTAGAAACTTGCCGTTATATTATAGAACATACTTCAAATATTAAGCTAAAAGTTCACAACCAATACGGACTTTCAGCGCCAATTTTCAAACGTCTCATTGAAGCTTTTTCGGTAAAGCTGGTTATTCTTACGCACTCTTATAAGCAAGAAAGCAAAAGAATTCATCAGTATTTAGTGCAATTGGCTGGGAATCAAAAATGCCCGATTCTGCATTTAAGTACAGAAGTCAATAAAGAGGTTTTCCATAAAGCTTTATATGTAGAAAATTCCAGTAAAAATATCCATGTAAAAGATGTACAGGAATTCTTAAGCGCCAATTTCTCTTTTGAAATTGTGAGTCAAACAGCCAATTTTGAAGATAACTACGAAAATGTTGCACCGTTTTTATCAGAAGCCATTTCAAAACATAACATCGATATGTTAGTAGAAACACGCAAAGGCGAAAAAATCAAATTTAAGAAAGTCAAAAAAGAAAATGTCAATGAAAAGCTAGGGCTTCCGGTTCTTTCATTGTACGAAGAGATGGTTTGAGACTAAGGTTCTCAGATTCTGAGGTTCTAAGGTACTAAGTTTTTTAATTTTTAGCCTTAAGATCTCAGAACCTTAGCCCCTTAGTTCCTTAGCCCCTTAAAAATATTAATTTAAAACCGAAAATATGTTATTAAAGAAAAGAATACCAATGAAGTACGTTCTCGGGAAAATTAAAGTAGAAATTGCTCTAGTACTCGCATATACAGTACTATTTGAAATTTTCCATCATTATTTCATCAATCTTCCTGTAGATATCCCGATTGCGATTCCAACCATGATTGGAACAATTATTTCCTTATTATTAGCTTTTAAGTCCAATCAAGCTTATGACAGATGGTGGGAAGCGAGAATAGTTTGGGGAGCTGTAGTAAATGATTCAAGAACACTTATTCGTCAAGTTTTAACCTTTTACAATGATCCTGGTTATTCAGTTGAAGCCAGCGAATTCAAAGAAAATTTTGCTAAAAGGCAAATCGCTTGGTGTTACAGTTTAGGAGAATCGCTTAGAAAAAGAGATGCCATAAAACCGCTTGAAGGTTTAATTAGCGAAGAAGAAATCAAATACATCAAAAATCATCAGAACGTTCCGAATGCCATTTTGATGCTGCACGCAAGAGATTTAAGAACCGCTAAAAACGAAAAGAAAATCAATATGTACCAACAGGTAGAAATTGATAATACATTGTCAAGATTATGTGATGAAATGGGAAAATGTGAGCGTATTAAAAACACGATTTTTCCAACAACATACAGCATGTACATTAGATTGACCTTGTGTTTATTCATTTTTGTATTGCCTTTCGGATTAACAAGCGTATTAAGCTGGTTTGCAATTCCGTTGATTACTGCAATTGGTGCCGCTTTCTTTTTAATCGAAAGAATGGCGATTCATTTGCAAGATCCGTTTGAAAACCGACCAACAGATACTCCTGTTACGGCAATTGCAAATACAATTGAAAAAAATATTAAACAAATGCTGAATGAATATCAAAGTGAATTTGATATCCTAAAAGAATTTGAATTAAATGACGAACCTAAGAAAGTCGAGAAAGACGCTTATTTTGTCTTATAACTATTTAATTTTGGTCTTCTTTTAATTGTTGGCTGGACAGTGTGTAGTTGCACTGTCCAGTTTTTTTGTTTTGTCATTTTAAAAAATGAATATAGACAACAATTATAACACAAACATCTTAAATATAGCCTGCGGTTTCAACCGCTGGAACGCAAAGAATATCAAAAACTACTATGCGTTCCCGTGGTTGAAACCACGGGCTATGTTAATTTGATGATGTTGATAATATTGTGTTGATTTTCTTAGTCTACAATTGCTTCGCCAATCTCCCCAATGTCTGAATAGCAGTTCTCAATTCATTTGACCAAGGCAATCCAAAACTCAATCGCATGCAGTTAGAAAATTGATTTTGAAATGAAAAAATCCTTCCGGGCGCAATACTAATATTATGCTGTAATGCTAAATGATAAAAAGCAGCGGTATCTATTTTTTTATCCAATTCGACCCAAAGAAAGAACCCCCCTTGAGGCTGACTCACTTTGGTTCCTGCAGGAAAAGATTCTAAAACAGTATTGATGTAATTGGTGCAGTTTCGATTCAGAATTTGGCGAATTTTTCTAAGATGATTTTCATAACGGCCATTTTTTAAAAAGTCACCAACGACTTCGTGTGTAATAGTTGAATTGGAGATCGTATGGTATAATTTGGTTCTTAGAACTTCTTTTTTAAACTTCCCAGGCGAAACCCAACCCACACGATAGCCTGGTGCCAGACTTTTGGAAACCGAACTGCAGCACAAAACAATACCGCTTTCATCATAAGTTTTACAGTTTGTCGGACGGCTTGTTCCAAAATACAAATCGCCGTGAATATCATCTTCAATTAGCGGGACATTATAAAAATCCATTAAACGGACAATTTCCTTTTTATGTTCATTTGGTAGCATGCTTCCCGACGGATTACTGAAATTACTCATCAAAACACAAGCTTTTACTTTATTCGTAGAAAGTGTTTTTTTGACCGCTTCCAATTCGATTCCTGTTGTCATATTAGTTGGAAGTTCCATTACATACAAACCCAATGATCTCGCCAATTGCAGAATTCCAAAGTAAACCGGGCTTTCTGTAATAATCGTATCTCCCGGCTTAGTCAGCGTTAGTAAACAATCCGAAATTGCCGAAATACAGCCCGGAGTTGTTATAATATCATCTTCAGTCAAAGAACCGCCCCAAGTAAACGACCAGCGCGCAATTTCTTTTCTTAAATTACTATTACCTTCAATTTCTTCATAACTCGTTCCGCTGTTGGGTAATTGGCGCATGGCCTGAACCATACCTTTATTAAGTTTCGCAATCGGAAGTAATTCATTTGATGGAAAACCAAGCGAAAGCATCGTAATATCTTTTTTACGCATATCACCATAAACCAAATCAACCAAATCCTCGCGTTCAATGTTTTCAAGTGTTAAAAGCGGTGTGCTTGCCGATGGTTCTGGAATTGTTCTAGCCGAAATATTACTTACATAATAGCCTGATTGCGGTCTAGATTCGATCAAAGAACGACTTTCAACTTCGTAATATGCCTTGCTGACAGTACTCATGCTGTAACCAGTTTCAGCGCACACTTCTCGTATAGATGGCAGTTTGTCGCCTACATTTAAAAGTCCAGATTTGATCTGTTTTTCGATGAGGTCAGCAAATTGAAGATATAAGTAATTGGAATTTTTCATTGTAAAAATAAAAACTGTTATGCTGCAATTTACAAAAACTGTATCTGTATTGCTGTTTAATTTTTTAGAAATTTGCTTCATCAAAAGAAAACAAATCAAATCGGAGTTTTTGTGAAAACAACAAAGTATTATATAGCGGCAATTATTGCTTTTACCACATGGGGACTTTTCAGCTTGGTTTTAAGGCCAATTCATGAGTATCCGTCATTAGATATTCTATTTTTCCGTGTGTTTAGCTGTAGTATTTTGATGCTTTTGATCGCCCTTTTATTCAAAAGAAAACAAATAAAAGAGACCATCGAAATTTTTAAAGCATTGCCAAAATCAGAAAAAAGAAAATCTGTTTTATTGAATATTGGCGGAAGTGCTTTTTTGATGGGAAATTGGTTTACGTATATTTATGTAATGAATCATGTCAGTGTTAAAGCAACTTCTCTAGCGTATTTAGTTTGCCCGATTCTGACCACCATATTAGCTTATTTTATATTGCAGGAAAAACTGTCCAAAACGCAGTGGATTTCTGTGGGATTAAGCATTTCAGGCTGTGTTTTGCTGTCTTATGCCGCTATTATGGATATGGTTTTCAGTATTATTATCGGATTAACTTATGCCTCTTATTTAGTAAGCCAGCGTGCGAATAAAGGTTTTGATAAATTTATTGTACTGACTTTTCATATTACCTTGGCAGCATTAGTATTATTACCGTTTTATCCGGTTTTTGGGGGACCGGTTCCAACGGAATTTAAGTTTTATCTCTGCATTGAAACCATTGCAATTGTATTTACTATAATTCCGTTATTTCTCAATTTATATGCACTTTCAGGAATCAACTCTTCGACAGTTGGAATGTTATTAAACATTAATCCGATGATTGCATTTGGTTTGGCGGCCTTCTTTTTCAAAGAAAATATTACGCCATTGCAGATTACAGCATATGGTATCATTTTTACCGCAGTGTTAGTTTTTAATTCGCATCATATTTTTGCCATAAAGCAAAAAATGACCTCAATATCCAAAGGTTCTTAATTCTTAGTTTTCATATTTTTTATTGGTTTAAAATCGAAAATTGTCAGAATCTTAACAGGATGTTTAAACAGGAATGAGTATATTTCATTCCTGTTTTTTTATGCAATAAACTGAAAAAAATATTTAGCCACAGATTTCACAGATTAAAAAGATTATATTCTTGTGAGAAAAAATGTTGCCACGAATTCCACTAATTTTCACGAATTAAAAATTTTTAGAATAGGGAATAAAATTTGTGAAAATTAGTGGAATTCGTGGTGAGAAAAAAAATCATTTTAATCTGTGTAATCTGTGGCAGAAAAAAAACTATTATAAACCGAATACCACTCATATGAAAATATCCAAACTTCAAGCCTTTACTCCGTTATTTTATTTAGTGTGGTCAGATGATTTACTGACGCAAAAAGAGTTTACAACTTTACAAGGATTTATAAATTCTCTAAATGTATTATCTCAAGAAGAAAAAGAATATTTACTTTCTAAAGTAGATATTTCAAATCCGCCTTCGCGAAATGAACTCACACAATGGAAATCGGATATTGAAAAAAGCATTCAAGATAAATCTTCAGTTAAGTCCATTTTTGATATTGCAAAAGCACTTTCAGGAACCGATTTAGATTTAACTCCAATAGAATCTGATTTCAAAAAACTGGAAAATGATTTAGGAATTTTGGGTGAAGAAGCGCTGCAAAACTTTAAAACCAAAGCAGGCTCTTTTACTGCCGATTCTCATACTAATGCTAGTTTTGATATTCAGAAAATCACTCAGATTTTAGACGGAAAAGAAGCCACAATAATCAAAAGAGTAAAATCGGTGATTTCAAGACCCGAATTTGCGTATGAAACTTCTACCGATATTAACGTTTTCAGACAAACCGTTTACAAATGGTGTAAAATTCTGGCCGATGAAAACCTCGGAAGTATGGCATATCCGAAGGAATACGGAGGAGGGGGAAATGTAGAAGATTATTTTGCGATTATGGAAACGCTGAGCTATCACGATTTAAGTCTGGTAATTAAATTTGGTGTTCAGTTTGGACTTTGGGGAATGAGCGTTCAGTCTCTTGGAACTGAAAAACATTATGCTAAATATTTAAAAGATATTGGCTCGCTGAAACTTCCTGGCTGTTTTGCTATGACCGAAACACATCACGGATCGAACGTAAAAGGTTTAGAAACTACAGCAACTTACAATCATAGCGATCAGACTTTTACTATTCACACACCAAATAAAAATGCGCAAAAAGAATATATTGGCAACGCAGCTGTTCACGGACAAAAAGCAACTGTTTTTGCGAAATTAATTATTGACGATCACGATTATGGTGTTAATGCGTTTGTGGTTCCGTTACGCGATCCAAATGGAAATGTCGTAAATGGCGTAACAATTGGCGATTGTGGTCATAAAATGGGATTAAATGGCGTAGATAATGGAACGATTAGTTTCGATAATGTAGTAATTCCGAAAGAAGATATGCTTGATCGTTTTGCTTCTGTGAATGAGAAAGGCGAATTTGAAAGTCCGATTCCGAGTGATAATCGTAGATTTTTTACCATGTTAGGCACTTTGGTAGGAGGTAGAATCGGGATTCCGCGTTCAGCTTTAGCAGCAGCAAAATCTGGATTGACAATTGCCATTCGTTACAGCGATCAAAGAAGACAATTTGGACCAGAAGGCGGATCTGAAGTTCCGATCTTAAATTATAGAATGCATCAACGCAGATTGTTGCCGCCTTTGGCTAAAACATATGCGGTTCATTTTGCATTACAATATCTAACCAACAGATTTTTAAATAGAACGGAAGCTGAAATGCAAGAAATTGAAGCTTTGGCTGCGGGAATGAAATCGTATTCAACTTGGAGCACGAGAGATATTTTGCAGGAATGCCGTGAGGCGTGTGGAGGAAAAGGATATTTATCTGAAAACCGAATCGATGCACTTAAAAATGACACGGAAATCTATACCACTTTTGAAGGCGATAATACGGTTTTGATGCAATTAGTGGCTAAAAATCGTTTGGCAGAATTCAGAAAATCGTTTGGAGAAATGGGTTCGCTTGGAATCATTAATTACGTATATGAAAATGCAAAAACAGCTATTGCTGAGAAAAATCCAATTGCAACCAGAAGAACAGATGATGAGCATTTGTTAGATAGTGAATTTCATCTTCAGGCATTTGTTCACAGAGAAAAGACAATCTTGGCTTCTGCAGCGCGACGCATCAAGAAATTGATTGATGGCGGACTAGAGCCTTATGATGCATTTAATGTCGTTCAGCATCAAATGATTGATGTTGCACAGGCGTATCTAGAAAGAATAGTTCTAGAACAATTTCAGCTTGCAATAAAAGCGGTTGAAGATGAACCATCAAAAGCAATTTTGACGAAACTGAATCAGCTGTACGCACTTTCTACAATCGAAAAAAATAAAGCTTGGTATTTGGAAGACGGTTATATGGAAGCAGTTAAAACCAAAGCAGTCCGTAAAATTGTAAATCAGCTTTGCTGGGATATTCGTCCTGATGCTGTAGCTCTGGTAAATGCTTTTGATATTCCAGAAAGCTGTTTGGCAGCGCCAATTGCGGTTTAATTTTAAACCATATAAGTAATATAAGTTTAAAAAAAATCTTTGCCAAAGTTTTAAACTTTGGCAAAGATTTTTTTATACCATTAAAGTTTAAGACATAAAAGTAATGATAACATAAAAGCCTTTATATCATTGTTTTATTAAAATAGTTTGACTTTTCAAATTCTTGGACATTCATAGAAATTACAGAAACTTCTGGAAGCAGAGCATTCAATTTTGTAACAATTACTTTTGATAGGTTACCTTTTTGTTCATCATTTCGTCCTTCCATAATATAGCTGAAAACATGGATGAAATCATCTAAGGTATTTCCGTTGTTATAATTTGTAAAAGGATTAATACGAACTTTAATTTCCGAAGCAGTAAAAAGATCAATTGATAAAGCGGCATCAAAAACTCCCTGTATTATTTCGTCTGCAGCTAGTCGGCGCAGCACATTTTCTGAACAGTCAATTATAAAGTGTGGCATAATTTTTAAGTTTTATAGGGTTTGTTGAAACAAAATTATAAAAAAGCTCCCTTGTAATATTTTAGAATACACACTTTATTATATTTGTATATCTTATTTTATTTTTTTGTCAGTTTGAAAAATCTATTTCTTTCCCTTTTTACAGTTCTTATTAGCTTTCCTCTTTTTGCATCGGAGAGCACAGATGTTATTTTAAAAGAGCTAAACGAAGCAATCAAAAATAAACAGCATTACGTAAAAATTAAAGAAGAACGAATTGCGAACTTCAAGAAAATTAAATCTGAGAATCTTACCAAAGAACAGGAGTATAATTACAACAAAACGCTTTATTTAGAATATCAGAAACTAAACTCAGATTCAGCTATTCAATACGTAAAAAAGAACCTCAAAATTGCAGAAGAACTTCAAAATAAAGAGCTTTTCAATTTGGCCCAATTGGAATTGGTAACGCTTTATTCCTCTTCTGGAAAATACCGTGAATCTGAAGCCATTTTAAAGAGTATTAATAAAAAAAGCCTTCCTGCTTCTTTACTCCCAAATTATTTTATTTCGTATCGTGAGTTTTTCGAGCATTACGCTGCAAATAGTTACAGTCCTGAATATAGAAAACAGATAGGAAAATATAGAGATTCATTATTAAGTATTCTAAATCCGAATACATTGGATTTTCAAATTAATAGAATTCAGCAGGATATTTTTATTGATAAAAAATACAATGATCCCAAAAAGCAATTATTGGCTTTATTGAATAAAACAAAAGAAGAAAGTCCGCAATATGCAATGATTACGTATTTATTAGGGAAAATTGCAGAAGCCACACATGATTTAGAATACAGAAAGAAATACTACGCGCTTTCGGCCACTTCAGATATTAAAAATGCCAATAAAGACAATGCTTCCTTGCAGGAACTGGCTTTGGTTTTTTACGAAATAGGAGATGTTGATATGGCCTACAAACTCACGCAATCTGCCATTGAAGACGCGCTTTATTGCAATGTTCAGTTCAGGACTTTGCTCATGTCTGAAGTATATTCGATTATCAATACCGTATATTTAGAACGTGAAGCGCAGAGAAAAAGCGAATTACAGATTTACTTGCTTTGCATTAGTCTGCTTTCTTTGTTTTTGATCGTTGCGGTTATTTACGTGTATATACAGATGAAAAAGGTTTCCAGAATTCGATCAGAACTTTATGAAACCAGTCAGAAATTAGCCGAATTAAACAAAGATATTACCGAAACAAACAGTCAGTTGCAGGAAAGTAATCTGCAATTGTCTGAATCTAATTTGGTAAAAGAAGAATATATAGCACATTTCTTTAGCCTTTGTTCGACTTACATCAATAAATTGGAAAATTACCGTATCATATTAAACAAGAAAGCAACGGCAAAACAATTTGATGAAATTTACAAAATTCTAAAGTCAACTACTTTGGTTGATAATGAATTAGAGGAATTGTATAAGAACTTCGATATTATCTTTTTAAACTTATATCCAACATTTGTCAAAGATTTCAATGCTTTATTAATACCAGAAGAACAGATTGTTCTCAAGCAAAATGAATTGCTAAATACCGAGCTTCGAATTTTTGCTTTAATCAGATTAGGAATTACTGATAGTGTTAAAATAGCGGCATTTTTACGTTATTCTTTAAGCACAATTTACAACTATCGCACAAGAGCTCGAAATAAGGCTGCAGTTTCGCGAAATGATTTCGAAGAAAAGGTCATGAAAATAGGTTCAAAGACTTTGAAAGTGTAAAAAATAGTTTTAAATCTACTACTTTTTTTAGTGATTTTAAAATGTTAAGTTTTTGTAATTCAATATTTTAGTTTTTTAATCTACTACTTTTTTCTGTCTAAAAATGTAACATGTACTATAACGTTTTAGTTTTACAATATGATAAAAAAAGTTTTTCGGTAAGAAGACTTTCCTATTATAAACTAATGCTTTAATAAATACTGTTATGTTAAAAAACGTTAAAACAATTGTTGTTTTACTTTTACTAAGTTCTGTTGGAATGAATGCCCAGAACAAAGTGCCAGTTTATCTAGACGATAAAAAACCGATTGAAGAGCGTGTAGAAGATGCGCTTAAACGAATGACTACCGAAGAGAAAATTGCCATGATTCATGCGCAATCTAAATTTAGTTCTCCAGGTGTAAAACGTCTTGGGATTCCAGAAAACTGGATGACCGATGGACCACACGGAATTCGTGCAGAGGTAAAATGGGACGAATGGGATCAGGCAGGATGGACAAACGATTCTTGTATTGCTTTTCCAGCGCTTACGGCACTTTCATCAACATGGAACAAAGAATTGGCTTCTTTATATGGTAAATCTATTGGAGAAGAAGCACGTTACCGCAACAAAAACGTATTATTAGGGCCTGGTGTAAACATTTACAGAAGTCCATTAAACGGACGTAACTTCGAATATATGGGAGAAGATCCGTTTTTAGCTTCAAAAATGGTTGTTCCCTATATTAAAGGAGTGCAGTCAAATGGAGTTGCGGCTTGCGTAAAACATTTTGCTTTAAACAATCAGGAAACTAAACGTAATTCTGTGGACGTAATTGTTGACGATCGTACATTGTACGAAATTTATCTTCCAGCTTTTAAAGCTGCAGTTCAAGAAGGTGATGTTTGGTCAATTATGGGCGCTTACAATAAATACAAAGGACAGCAATGCTGCCATAACGAATATTTGTTAAACGATATTCTTCGCGGAGAATGGGGCTTCAAAGGAGTTGTAGTTTCTGACTGGGGTGGTGTTAACGATACTAAACAAGCTATACATAATGGATTGGATATGGAATTTGGTTCTTGGACAAATGGTTTGTCTTGGGGAACAAGTAATGCTTATGACAACTATTATTTAGCAAAACCATATTCTGAAATGATCAGAAAAGGAGAAATTGGAACAAAAGAATTAGATGAAAAAGTGCGTCGTATTCTTCGTTTATCTTTCTTGACGACTATGGATAGAAATCGTCCTTTTGGATCTTTTGGAACAGAAGAGCACGCTATTGCAGGGCGTAAAATTGCTGAAGAAGGAATTGTTTTATTGCAAAACAACAACAACATTTTGCCAATCAATCTTTCTAAAACTAAAAAGATTGCTGTAATTGGAGAAAATGCTATTAAAATGATGACTGTTGGTGGAGGAAGTTCTTCACTTAAAGCTAGATACGAAATCACACCATTAGAAGGTTTGAAGAAAAGAATCGGAAATCAAGCTGAAATTGTATACGCAAGAGGTTATGTAGGAGATCCGACAAGTAACTATAACGGAGTTATAGCTAAAGTAAGCTTAGAAGATAAACGTTCTCCTGCTGAGTTAACGGCAGAAGCTTTAAAAGTGGCAAAAGATGCAGATATTGTTCTTTTCATCGGTGGATTGAACAAAAGTCCAAATCAAGATGACGAAGGACATGATCGTAATGAATTGAATTTATCTTATGGTCAGGATAAATTAATCAGCGATTTAGCGAAAGTAAACAAAAACATTGTTTTCGTAAATATTTCTGGAAATGCAATCGCAATGCCTTGGATTAAAGAAGTTCCAGGAATTGTTCAAGGATGGTTTTTAGGAACTGAAGCTGGAAATGCTTTAGCAAATGTTTTGGTTGGCGATGTGAATCCGTCAGGAAAATTATCTTTCACTTTCCCAGTAAAATTATCTGATAACGGAGCTCACGCTTTAGGTGAATTCCCAGGTGGTGATTCAGTAAAATACAATGAAGGAATTTTTGTAGGGTACCGTTGGGCTGATAAAAACAAAATCAAACCTTTGTTCTCTTTCGGACACGGTTTAAGCTACACGACTTTTGCTTACGGAAAAGTAACAGCAGACAAAAAACAAATGAACGCTGGAGATAAAATCACATTCTCTGTAAATGTAAAAAATACTGGAAGCAGAGAAGGTTCTGAAGTAGTTCAATTGTATATTTCTGATTTAAAATCTTCATTGCCACGTCCAGTAAAAGAATTAAAAGGTTTTGAGAAAGTAGCTCTTAAAGCTGGAGAAGAAAAAACAGTAACGTTTACAGTTGATAAAACGGCTTTAAGTTTCTTTGACGATAAAAAACACGACTGGGTTGCTGAACCTGGTGATTTTGAAGCAATTATTGGTGCTTCTTCAACAGATATAAAATCTAAAGTGAATTTTTCACTTAAATAAGTTTTTTTATTTCTAAAAATTGGTTGGTTTGTAAAGCTGCAAGTGTAAAAATTTGCAGCTTTGCTTTTAGTTAAAATCTTACCATTAAGGCATTAAGAAACATAAAGAATAGCTTTATTGTCTAATATTTTGAGCCAGGTTCATGAAGTAAAAGCTTAATTTTCTTAATATCTTAATGGTTTTAAAAAAAAATGGATATGAAAAAAATTACGCTCGCAATATTGACTTTATTTTTTGCGAAGAATATTTCAGCACAAAGTCTGAATAAAATGCAATGGTTTAATGAACCTGAAAAATGGGAAATTAAAAACAATGCTTTAATTATGAATGTCACCGCAAATAGCGATTATTGGAGAATTTCGCATTATGGTTTTACAGTCGATGATGCTCCTTTTTACTATGCAACCTATGGAGGAGAATTTGAAGCAAAAGTAAAATTGACGGGAAATTATATTGCTCGTTTTGACCAGATGGGATTAATGATTCGTATTGACGAAAAGAATTACATTAAAACTGGAGTTGAATTCGTTGATGGAAAATTCAATATCAGTACCGTCGTAACGCACGATAAAAGTGATTGGAGTGTAACAACTTTAGAAAAAGTGCCTCCTTTTATCTGGATAAAAGCCGTACGAAGATTAGATGCTGTTGAGATATTTTATTCTTTTGATGATAAAAATTACATCATGACCAGAAATGCGCCTTTGCAGGATAACACGCCTGTGATGGTTGGTTTAATGGCCGCTTCTCCAGACGGAAAAGGTTTTGAAGCTAAATTTGAAAACTTCTCAGTAAAACACTTGCCAGACCAAAGAAGATTAGAATGGCTTAAAAATCACCAATAGATTTGAAGTTATAAGTTAGGAGTTAGGAGTGATAAAACTGAGAGTCAAATCAACAAAGAGCTTCAAACTTGAAAATTTAACTTATAACACTTCACACAATAACTTTAACCGATAACCCTTAACCCATAACTTATAACCAAATGAATATTAAACCAAAAAAACATTACGAAATACTTGATGGTCTTCGTGGCGTAGCTGCTATTCTGGTAGTTGCTTTTCATATTTTTGAAGCTTTTGCTGGCGGAAACCGTTTTAAACAAATTATAAATCACGGATATCTTGCCGTAGATTTCTTTTTCCTTTTGTCAGGGTTTGTTGTTGCTTACGCGTACGACGATCGTTGGGTAAAAATGGGACAATGGGAGTTTTACAAACGCCGATTAATCCGTTTACAGCCAATGGTAATCATGGGAATGATTATTGGGGCAATATTTTACTATTTCCAAGCCTCAGATATATTGTTTCCAATGATTGGGGGTATGGAAGTCTGGAAAGTCATTCTAACAATGGTCGTCGGATTTACATTACTGCCAATTCCTCCTTCACTAGAAATTAGAGGCTGGGGCGAAATGCATCCTTTAAATGGTCCGGCATGGTCGCTTTTTTTCGAATATATTGCAAACATCTTGTACGCCGTAATCTTTCGTAAATTTTCGAATAAAGTAATGGCAGTTTTTGTACTGCTATTTGCCGGACTATTAATTAATTATACTGTTTTTGGGCCAAAGGGTGATGTTATCGGTGGATGGTCACTAAATCTAGAGCAGCTGAATGTTGGTTTTACCCGATTATTGTATCCGTTTTTTGCTGGGGTTTTATTATGCCGATTAGGAAAATTAATCCATGTAAAAAATGCTTTCTGGATTTGCAGTATTTTGATAACAATTGTTTTGGCGTTGCCGAGATTTGGAGATGAAAACAGTCTTTGGATAAATGGTCTGTATGAATCAATCTGTATTATTTTTATTTTCCCAATAATTGTAGCAATTGGAGCAGGAGGAGAAATCAAAAACGAATTTTCTCTTAAGATTTGCAAACTTTTAGGTGATATTTCTTATCCAATTTACATTACGCATTATCCGTTAATTTATTGGTTTACAGCATGGGTTGTAGATAACAAAGTTTCAATGGAAAATGGCTATTTAGAAGGAATCGGAGTTTTAATCGTAAGTATCGTTCTAGCTTTCGTATGCTTAAAATTATACGATGAACCAGTTAGAAAATGGTTGATGAAGAAATTTCAGAGAAAAAAAGTTTCTGAGGTTCTAAGTAACTAAGGTTCTAAGATAATAAAGATTGGTCAAAAAGGATTCTAAGATAAAACTTAGTCACTTAGAATCTTAGTTTCTTAGCGTCTTTAAAAAAAATGAATTTCTAAATTTTGTTAGTTATAGATATTCAAAAAGGGATGAAGTTTTAAACTTCATCCCTTTATTATTTCAGTATAGTTCGATTTTCAGTAAGAAGCAACAAAAAAACTTAGCATCTTAGTCCCGATAGCTATCGGGATAGAATCTCAGCACCTTTAAAAAAAACTTATTCTAAAACCAATTGTCCCAAAGCTTCTTTAGTAAAGCCTTTCAACTCATCAGTTTTTCCTGCTTTGATTTTAGCCACCCAGTTTGGATCTGATAAAAGAGGTCTTCCAACAGCGACCAAATCAAAATCGCCTCTATCGAAACGTCTGTTTAGTTCCTCTAAAGAAGTTGGCTGAGAACTTTCTCCAGCAAATGCACCAAAGAAATCGCCAGAAAGGCCAACAGAACCTACGGTAATAGTAGGAGCGCCAGTTACTTTTTTAGCCCATCCTGCGAAGTTCAGATCAGAATCTTCAAATTCAGGTTCCCAGAAACGACGTTGTGAAGCGTGAATAATATCAACACCAGCGTCAACAAGAGGAGTAAGCCAAGCTTCTAATTCCTGCGGATTCTTAGCCAGTTTATAATTATAATCAGAAGGTTTAAATTGAGAAAATCGCATGATAACAGCAAAGTCGTTTCCAACTTGTTTTCTCACTTCTTTAATCACTTCAATTGCAAAACGATTACGTTCAGGAAGTGTTTTTCCGCCGTAGATATCTTCACGTAAATTAGTTTCAGCTCTAAAGAACTGATCGATTAAATAACCGTGTGCACCGTGAATTTCTACAGTATCAAAACCTAATCTTTTAGCATCAGCAGCAGCTTTACCAAAAGCAAGAATGGTATCTTCAATATCTTTTTCAGACATGGCAACACCATTTCTAAAATCAGGACGATTTAATCCAGACGGACCTTCAAATGGAACAGGAGGAACCCATCCAGAATGGTGATTGTCCATAATTCCCATGTGCCAAATCTGCGGTCCCATTTTTCCGCCAGCAGCATGAACTCCATCAATCACTTTTTTCCATCCATTTAGAGCTGAATCGCCATAAAAATGAGGAACATTAGCATCATTAGAAGAAGATTTTCTGTCAATAACAGTTCCTTCAGATAAAATTAATCCAACTTCGCCTTCAGCTCTTTTTTGGTAGTAAGCTGCGACTTCATCAGTTGGAACTCCGTTAGGAGAAAAAGAGCGCGTCATTGGCGCCATTACGATTCGGTTTTTCAGATTTAACGACTTTAAGTTAAATTCAGAAAAGAGGTTGTTTGTACTCATAGTAATTTTACAAATTAGATTGAATTAATTTACTAAGTGCTTCAAAGGCACCTTCGTTACGTTTATAATAAGTCCATTGTCCAACACGTTTGGCTTCAATAAAACCAGCACGCTGTAAAATAGACAGGTATTCGGATACGGTTGATTGTGTTAAACCAGCTTTGGCTTGAATCTGCCCAACACAGACTCCATGCTCAAATCCTGCATGTTCCAGCTGGCCAGGAAAGTTAATTTCAGGCTCTTTTAGCCATTCCAACATCTGTAGTCGGGACTTATTAGATAATGCTTTAAAAATTTCTATCGTTTCCATAGCGCAAATATATCGACTTTTCCCGATATATGGATTTAGAGAAAAATATTTAGGATAATTTTATGATTGGGGAGGAAGAAACTTTTTGTTACGCAAAGAGATTTTATTAAAGAAAAATTATATTTGTTTTAGTTTTAATCAAAGAAAAACGCAGAGTTTTATTTTCATTTTATGTCATTTCGACGAAGGAGAAATCTTCGCGAGAAGCTCGACAAAGATTAGGCATTCGTTGCGGAGTTACTTACGAAGATTTCTCCTTCGTCGAAATGACAAACTATTGTGTTGATTATGAGATTAAAATAATCCTCAAACAAACAAAACTTAATCTATTATGAAAAAAACTGTACTTATTGTAGCATTCTTATGCAGTGTAATCACGAGTTCTAAAGCTCAAGTTGTAGGCGTAGATGTTGGAGACATTGCTCCGGAAATCGATCTTCCGGATACAAAAGGAGAAAAAGTAGCGCTTTCTTCTTTGCGAGGTTCTTTGGTTTTAGTGGACTTCTGGGCTTCGTGGTGCGGACCTTGCATTAAAGAACAGCCTTTATTAATAAAATTGCACAATGCTTATCCAGACAAATTATCGATCTATGGAGTTTCTATGGATACCAAAAAGCCATTATGGACAGGAGCAATCGCAAAAGCAAAATTGCCTTGGACAAATGTTAGTGATTTAAAATACTGGCAGTCTCCAGTTGTGGGAGATTATATGCTGCAATCGGTTCCTTTGAACTTTTTGATAGATAAAAACGGAATTATTTTAGCAAAAAATATTCACGGACAGGCTTTAGAAGCAAAAATTAAAGAGCTTTTAGAGGTGCAATAAATTTTCCTTAACCGCAAAGAGCGCAAAGGTTTACGCAATCCCGATGACTATCGGGAGCAACGTTTTTTACTTGAAAAATAAGACTCTCGCAAAGCCGCAGAGTTTATTATTCTTAGCGACTCTCCGACTTTGCGAGATTCTTTAAAAATGTAGCGTGCTTAGCGCAAACCTTTGCGCTCTTTGCGGTTAAAAAACAAAAGTCCAGCTAACAGCCAGACTTTTAATTTTTAATTTTTTTCTTAAGACTCTTTAATTACTTTTTTTACACCTCCAAAACTCGTTCTCATCATTTCTCTAATCTGAAATTGCGTTTTGTTCTGCGATGCACTTTTCCAATCTTTGAGATCAAAAATATGAATTTGATCTGCATAAGGATTCGTTAAGAATGAAATTCTCGAAATGGTATATTTATAATATTTCAGTTCATGAGAAACGTGTCGATTTGGAACTACAATAAGTATGTTTTCCCAATTCAAGAAGTCTCTCGGAACATCTTTTCTTTCTAACAATCCTAAAGATTCAAAAAAAGCCACAATCTTTTGATCATTAAGCTTATTAATCTTATGATCTAGGTTTTTAAAAGTTGTCTGGAGTCTATTTTCATTAATAATAGTACTCATAATGGTAATTGCTTTTTATGATTTTCAATATAAAATTACATTAAAAGAAAATCAATTTTGAATCTGAAGTCATTAGATTCATTCTAAATTTTAGATGACCTTCTGGAAGTATTTGTACGAAAGAGTTATCAGACTTTGATAAAATACTATTAACCTTTCTTCTTTAAAAGCTTTATTTTTATCGCTATCTGATTTTACTAACAACCAAACCTATGAAAACTACTTTTTCTCAAAAAATAATTCTCTGCTTTTTTCTTGCATGTTCATTCCATTTATTGGCTCAAAATAAATCAGGAAGAGAATTGATTTTAATTGATAAAGACTGGCGGTTTTCATTGGGACATCAATACGATACAAAAAAAGATTTTGGTCATGCAGAAGGTTATTTTTCTTATCTGACTAAAACTGGATTTGCTGACGGGCCAGCGGCTTCTGGATTTGATGACCGCGCTTGGAGAAAATTAGATTTACCACACGATTGGGCAGTCGAACAGCCTTTTAGCGAAAGCGCAAGTTTTAGTCACGGATTTAAAGCAGCGGGAAAAAATTTTCCAGAAAGAAGTATTGGTTGGTACAGAAAAAAAATTACGATTTCGAATGAAGATTTAGGAAGAACAATTTCTTTAAAATTTGATGGTGTTTTCAGAAACTCAAAAGTGTTTTTTAACGGATTTTACTTGGGAACGGAGGAAAGCGGTTACAATGGTTTTGAGTATGATGTAACGGCTTATGTAAATTATGGAGGCGAAAATACAATCGTAGTCCGTGTTGATGCTTCGATGGAAGAAGGCTGGTTTTATGAAGGAGCAGGAATCTATAGACATGTTTATTTGCAGAAAGCCAATCCGCTTCATGTGGCACAGAACGGAACTTATGTAATTTCAGAAATTGAAAATAATAATGCTGTCATTACTGCAGAAGTAAAATTGGAAAACAAAGGACATTTTAAAGGAAATGTTGAAATAAACCAAACCATTTTAGATCCATCGGGAAAACAGATTGCTTCAAATGAAGATAATGTGGAAGCTCCAAAATTCTATAAAACAAATAGTTATACTTTTAAATTAAATGTCAAAAATCCGCTTTTGTGGGATATTGAAAATCCTAATTTGTATAAACTGATTACCGAAATTAAAAGTGAAGGGAAAATAATTGACAGATATGAAACTTCATTTGGAATTAGAACGATAAAATTTGATCCAGAAAATGGTTTTTTACTTAACGGAAAAGCGGTGAAATTAAAAGGAACCAATAATCATCAGGATCATGCCGGAATTGGAACAGCGCTTCCAGATGAAATTCAGTATTATAGAATTAAGAAGCTGAAAGAAATGGGTTCCAACGCCTATAGATGCTCGCATCATCCGCCAACGCCTGAATTGTTGGATGCCTGCGATAAATTAGGAATGCTGGTTATTGATGAAACTCGTTTAATGGGAATAAACGATTACCATTTGAATGATTTACAGCGAATGATGGAGCGCGACCGAAATCACCCGAGTATTTTCTGCTGGTCTGTTGGAAATGAAGAGTGGCAAATTGAGGGTGGAATTACCGGTGAAAGAATTACCAATACAATGCAAGATTTTTCTAAAAGTATTGATCCAACAAGGCCTGTAACAGTAGGAATCAGCAGCGGATTTAAAAGCGGAATTTCTTCAGTTGTAGAAATTATGGGTTATAATTATCTTGGAAACGGAGATATCGATGCGCATCGAAATCAGTTCAAAAATCAGCCGGGGATGGGAACCGAAGAAGGTTCGACTTTTGCCACACGTGGCATTTATTTTACAGATGATGCCAAACATTACCAAAGTGCTTATGATAAAAAACCTCGTCCGACTTTTTATAGCATCGAAGAAGGTTGGAAATTCTATGCCGAAAGACCTTATTTGGCAGGAATGTTTATTTGGACAGGTTTTGATTACCGAGGCGAACCAACGTCTTATGGCTGGCCGTCTGTAACTTCGTATTTCGGAATGATGGATGTTTGCGGTTTCCCAAAAGACAATGTTTTCTATTTAAAATCGTGGTGGGGAAAAGAACCCGTTTTACATTTATTGCCACATTGGAATTGGACCGGAATGGAGGGTGCAGCAATTGATGTTTGGGCTTATTCGAATTGCGATGAAGTAGAGCTTTTTCTCAACAAAAAGAGTTTAGGAAAAAAGAAAATGGAACAAAACGGTCATTTGGAGTGGAAAGTGAATTATGTTGCAGGAACTTTGGAAGCAATTGGTTATAAAAATGGTAAAAAAGTACTTTCTGATGTTCAAAAAACAACTGGAAAATCAGAAAATATTAAATTGTCAGTAGATAAAGAAAATGTTTTAAAAGGAAAGGTTTCGGTTGTAACGGTGGAAACTACAGATAAAAATGGCTTGCATGTTCCGACAGCCAATGACGAAATTATATTTTCTATTAAAGGCGGTAAAATTTTAGGAGTAGGAAACGGTGATCCAACTTCGTTAGAAAGCGATCAGTTTATTGATGACATCGCCCTGGTTGCTATAAATAATTTTAAGGAACAGAAAGGAACAAGTGCATCTCTGCCTCAGCAATTATCAGATTATGCAGAGAGCGAATGGATAGAAGCTTTTAAAGATCGCGATTACAAAAAACAAGCGCCGTCTTATATTTATAAAGGAGAATTTGATTTGAAAAGCAATTCAGGTTCTTCGATTGTTAGTTTCTTTTACAAAAAAATCGGAGTTGAAACTGTAGTTTTCGTAAACGGAAAAAAGATCGAACCAAGCGTTGAAGATGCTCAGAAATATATTTTTGATACAGCCATTTTAAAGCAAGGAAAAAACACTATTCATATTGCAGCAACTCCATTACAAAAAGTAAAAGATTGGGATGTAATGAACACCGATCCAGGAATTATCCAGGTAGTTACTCCTGCTGAACCTTGGAAGAGAAAGTTATTTAATGGTTATGCTCAAATTATTATTAAGAAAGATGAAAACGCGAAAGAAGTTGTTTTATTTGCTTCTGGGAAAGGTTTAAAGAATGGTGTGATTGTGGTGAAGTAGTTTTTTAACCGCAAAGGACGCTAAGAATTGCGCAAAGGACGCAAAGTTTTTTCTCAATTTATGTCTTCCTGAGCGAAGTCGAAGGATGCGCAAGTGACTCGGCATGCAATATAAAATGATCATGTCCTTCGACTTCGCTCAGGAGAACAAATCTGAATCTTTGAATTTAACTGTAATTTTTTTTTTGCGAACCTTGCGTAATTCTTAGCGTCCTTTGCGGTTAACCCCATAACCTTAAAACCTGAAACAAAAAATTAACAAAAGAATAATGTTTGATTTTCATAACTTTGCAAAATGAATAATCAAACAGAAACTCAGAGTTGCGATTTTACTTCAGATTTAAAAATGAAGGGATTTAAAGTGTATCCTATAAATGGGGATTTTAGTAAAGTTCCCGTTTACAGCCGAAGAGACTTTTATAAAATCTGCATCAATACCAGTAAAAGCATCATACAATATGCCGACCGCGGAATAGAAACCAACGGGACGATTCTGTTTTTCGGCAATCCGATTATTCCTTATTCTTGGGAAACGATTTCTGAGAAGTTTGAAGGTTATGCCTGCGTTTTTACCGAAGAATTTTTTAAAACAAAAGACCGTTCTGAAACCCTTCAGGAATCGCCTTTGTTTAAAATAGGAGGAACGCCAATCTTTACTTTAACACCTGAACAAAAAGTATTTATAGATTCGTTGTTTCAAAAAATGATTGAAGAATACGAAACCGATTATGCATTCAAAGACGATTTGATGCGCAGTTACGTCAATTTGATTATTCATGAATCGATGAAAATGCAGCCTTCGGAAAGTTTCTTTAAACATAAAAATGCTTCTTCGAGAATTACTTCTTTGTTTTTAGAATTGCTGGAAAGACAATTTCCAATAGAAACCAAAGATCAGCCCTTGGCTTTAAAAACACCTCAAGATTATGCGCAAAGTCTTTCTGTGCACGTGAATCACTTAAATCGTTCTGTAAAAGAAGTTACAGGAAAACCTACTACAGCACATATTACCGAAAGAGTCATTAACGAAGCAAAAGCTTTACTGCAGCACACAGACTGGAGTATTTCGGATATTGGTTATTCGCTTGGTTTTGAATATCCGAGTTATTTCAATAATTATTTTAAAAGACTTACAGGAACAGTTCCGAAATCGCTTCGAGTGTAAATTGTTTCAATTTCTTAATTTTTTGTTTGAATTTTGTTATTTCGGCATTGTAGTATTGCACTACATTTGCCCTGAAATAAACAACGAATCTTTGTATCAGTTTTTTTAATGACTAAATAACACTTCACAAAAGCGATGCTCCGCTTTGCATTTAGTTTTAAATTTTGATAGTAGAAAAAATATAAAATTTTTAAAGTATTAACTAAAATCAACAATCTCCTTCTATAAGAGATTCGATGTGCTGATTATTTCATTCAAATAAGCTTATAAGAATTTTTAAAATTAATTATTAACCTAAAAAAATCGAAATTATGTCGACACAATTCACTGCCGTAACCGAAGAAGGTAAAATTCCAAATACTTATATGACAGGCGAAGTGTCATATAAGAAGCAGACAAGCGAAATTCATCCGGAAAACACCGTTATTAAAGATGTTTCTTTTGAGCCTGGTGCAAGAAGCAATTGGCGTATCAATGCGAGTCTGCAATTGATTATTGTAACCGATGGAGCGGGCTATTACCAAGAAAGAGGCGGACAAATTAATCTTATCGAAAAAGGAAAAGTAATCACGGTTTTACCTGGAATAGAGCATTGGTATGGAGCAACACCAAAAACGAAATATTCTCATATTACTATTGTTACAGAAGTAGACAAAGGTCATGGAACTTGGCTGGATAGTGTTACCGATGAAGAGTATTATTCGTTTTAGATTCTAAGCTTCTAAGGTTCTAAGCTTTTGGCTTTTGAGTTTTTTTGCGCAGATTTTATTGATTAACAAAAAAATATTTTTTGGTTAGGTTAAAATAATCGAAATTTATATAACTATTTGTAAATCAGTACAAATCAGTCGGATCTTTACGCCAATTTCGTAACAGTTTTAAACCTGAAACCTGAAACTTGAAACCTGAAACTTGAAACAAAAAACAATTAACAAAAAACTATAAAAAATTATGGAAACAAAAGACATTAAAGCCTTTGGTA
The DNA here is from genome assembly GCF_027111275.1 of Flavobacterium luteolum. Taxonomy (NCBI): domain Bacteria; kingdom Pseudomonadati; phylum Bacteroidota; class Flavobacteriia; order Flavobacteriales; family Flavobacteriaceae; genus Flavobacterium; species Flavobacterium luteolum. The sequence continues at coordinate 4,380,366 of NZ_CP114286.1, forward strand.
CAGAAGCTGCCGAAGCACCATTAAAAACTTTAGATATTAAAAGAAGAGCTGTACAGGCGCATGATGTTGAAATAGAAATTTTGTATTGCGGAATCTGCCACTCAGACTTGCATTCAGCTAGAAACGAATGGCATGGCACTATTTATCCGATTGTTCCAGGGCATGAGATTGTAGGCCGTGTAACAAAAGTGGGAGATCACGTAAAAGGTTTCAAAGTTGGCGATTTGGCGGGAGTTGGCTGTATGGTCGATTCTTGCAGAGAATGTGAGCAATGTAAAGAAGGATTGGAGCAATATTGTGATCCAGGAAGCATCTTAACATTCAATTCTCCTGATAAACATTTAGGCGGACAAACTTTTGGAGGTTATTCTCAAAGTATTGTAGTCGATGAAGATTTTGTACTTCATATTTCAGATAAATTAGAACTTTCTGCTGTTGCGCCATTATTGTGCGCAGGAATTACAACATATTCTCCGTTAAAACACTGGAAAGTTGGTCCTGGCCAAACAGTTGGAATTGTAGGTATTGGAGGTTTAGGACATATGGGAATCAAATTAGCAAAAGCTATGGGAGCTCATGTGGTTGTTCTAACCACTTCTTTATCTAAAGTAGAAGATGCAAAACGTTTGGGTGCCGATGAGGTTATTTTGTCTACAGATCCAGAGCAAATGGCAAAACACGCCAAAAGCATGAATTTTATCTTAGACTGCGTTTCTGCTGAACACAACATCGATTCGTATCTAAATTTATTAAAAGTAGACGGAACTTTAACGCTTGTTGGAGCGCCAATGGATCCGCTTCCTGTAACTTCTTTCAGTCTTATTTTAGGAAGAAGAAGCTTCGCTGGTTCTGCCATTGGAGGAATCGCAGAAACTCAAGAAATGCTTGATTTCTGTGCCGAACACAATATTACTGCCGATGTTGAAGTAATTGGTGTTAATGATGTAAACGATGCCTACGAAAGATTATTAAAAGGAGATATTAAGTACCGTTTTGTGATTGATATGGCGTCGCTTAAATAAGTTGCTAAGGTTCTGAGGTACTAAGCTGCTAAGTTAAAAGAAAAGCTTAGAAGCTTAGTATCTCAACGCCTTAAAAACTTTAAAAAAAGCTTAGCTCCTTAGTATCTCAGAACCTTAGAACCTTAAAAAAATGCAAACAAGAAAACTAGGAAATAGCGGTTTAGAAGTCTCAGCATTGGGACTCGGCTGCATGGGAATGAGTTTTGGATATGGTCCAGCTCATGACAAAAATGAAATGATAAGTCTGCTTCGTTCTGCTTATGAAAAAGGAATTACCTTTTTTGATACGGCTGAATGTTACGGGCCATTTTTGAATGAAGAACTTTTAGGAGAGGCTTTAGCGCCTTTTCGCGATAAAGTTGTCATTGCAACAAAATTCGGCTTTTTGGAAGGCGATTCTAAAAAAGGATTAGACAGCCGTCCGGAGTGGATTAGAAAAAGCATAGAAGGTTCGTTAAAAAGATTAAATACCGATGTAATCGATTTGTATTATCAGCATCGTGTTGATCCGAATGTGCCTATGGAAGATGTTGCTGGAACTATAAAAGATTTAATTCAGGAAGGAAAAGTAAAACATTTTGGACTCTCTGAAGCTGGCGTAGAAAGTATTCGCCGTGCGCATGCTGTTCAGCCCGTTACCGCATTGCAGAGTGAATATTCGCTTTGGTGGAGAACTCCAGAAGAAGAAATTCTACCTGTTTTAGAAGAATTAGGAATTGGTTTTGTGCCTTTTAGTCCGTTAGGAAGAGGTTTTTTAACTGCAAAAATTGATGCAAACACACAATTTGACAGCACCGATTTTAGAAATACATTGCCTCGTTTTGCTCCTGAAGCCAGAAAAGCAAATCAAGCTTTTGTAGATCTATTAGGAAAAATGGCTGCCGATAGAGGTGCAACAAATGCACAAATTGCACTTGCGTGGATTTTAGCACAAAAACCTTGGATTGCACCAATTCCAGGAACCACAAAATTACATCGTTTAGAAGAAAACCTTGGCGCATTAAACTTAGTGCTCTCTGCCAGCGATCTTTCAGAAATTAACGATGTTGCATCAAAAATAACAATAGAAGGTTCCAGATATCCAGAGCATTTACAGAAAATAGCGGGAAAATAGTATTTTGAGCTTCTAAGCTACTAAGGTTCTAAGTGGCTAAGTTTTTCTCTTAGAATTTAAAACCTTAGAAGCTTAGCATCTTAGAGTCTTAGAACCTAAAAAACAAACCCCTCAAGCAATTCAACTCTTGAGGGGGTTTTTAGCAAAGATTTGAGGTTCTTATATACTTTATACTTAGAATCTCAGAACCTTAGAATCTTAGCGTCTTAATTCATTTTACTTTTTGTCTAGGTTTTGTTTCAGCAATTTAGCATGTTCCAAATGCGCTGTTAAACCTGCAATATTGTTAGAAGCCCAAGTTTTTACATCTTCGTCAACGGCATTTTTAGTTGCATCTTGAAGCTTTTTGATCGCTTTTTCGTGACCATCAATCATCATATCAGCGAATTTTTTATCAAAATCAATACCCGATTTCTCGTTTAATTTATTGTATTCTTCTTGTCCTTCCTCAGTTAGAGAAGTTGGAAGAGTAAAGTTTTTCGCTTTTGCTAAAGCACTTACTTCAGAAGCCGATTTAGTGTGCTCATCAACAAGCATTTTACCAAATTTTTTCACTTCAGGATTTGTACTTTTTGTTTGCGCCAGTTTACCGATTTCGATTTCTGCCAAATTAATTTCAGCTTGATCTACCAAAAATTCAGAATCATCTTCTTTACTGTCTATAGAATCAAATTTTGCTTCGTTTGCGTCTTCTGCAACTTCTTTTGGATCTTCTTGTTTGGTTTCGTTTTTACAAGATTGAAGGAATATAATAAGAAGTCCTGCTCCTAAAATGGCTTTTCCGGCTAATAATAACTTTTTCATGATTTTAATAGTTTAAATGTTATAATGTAAAATTATGGAGTACTTACAGGAATGTCTTACAGGATTTTGAGAGATTGTTATAGGATTAAGATGTAGTTATTAGCTATTTAATTTTGTTTAGTATTTTAAATAAGCATAAGTTTGTTATTTTAAGAAAAATATTACTTTTAAAATGAATATTCAATCAGAGTTTAGAAATGCATTGTTTGTAAGAATACTAATGGGTGTTGTTCTTTTTGTAACATCATTATTTTATGTTGTATATAATTTACTGATAATTTTCAATCCAAATCCATTATTGATTGTTACATGTTTGGTTCTTTTATTTACTATTTATTGTATTCCTGATTTGTTTGAAATATTTACATTGACGATTAAAGATGATGGAATTGAAATAAGAACGCTTATTACTGGTCGTAAAAAGTTTATTGCTTATGATAGTATTAAAAATATTAAGAGAGGAAAAGTTAGATTTCGAACTAAAACAGGAACCATATCAGATGGATATTATTATAGTACATTGATATTTAAAGATAATACAAGTATAATAATCTCTCCAGATCATTTTAAAAATTATCAGACTTTGATGAGTTATATTTATGAGAAATTTTAAGTTTAAGAAATCAATAATAGAGCCTAATCCCAATTCCAAAAAGAATTGGGATTTTTTTTTGACTACTAACATTTCACAAATCACATTTCACAAAAAAAACATTTTACATTTCCCCTTACACAATTCCCATCCTACAAATATGAAATATCGAGCCAAAATTCTATAACAGATTCGCTTAACATTTTCAGGAACTTTGACTTATCAGATTTTTAGAATTTAAACCCTTAAAATTTAAAGTCATGCCAGATCCAAGAATTAAGAATGAAGCGCAATATGAAGCACTGGTAAAAAAAGGATATAGCAAAGAAAAATCGGCTCGAATTGCCAATACACCAGACGCAGGTAAAAAAGGCGGAAAAGCAAAACCGTATGAAGAATGGACAAAAGAAGAACTTCTGAAACAAGCCAGTAAAGTAGGCATAAAAGGAAGATCTTATATGAACAAAAGAGGTTTAATTGAGTCTCTAAGAAATAATTAAAATAATAACTAAGTTTTAATGTGATAAAATTTTAAATACCATGAATGCTGCAGCTAGAAAAGAAATCTTAATGAATCAGCTGATTAAAGCTCCACATTTGGTCATCGAAAAACTGGATTTGGAATACATCAATGATCGTCAATTGACAATTGTACGCTGTCGCGAAGGTGAGAATTTCGTTTATAAAAAGAACGGAAGGCATCTTAAAAATAAAAATGAAATTAAACGCATTAATAGCTTAGTGCTTCCGCCAGCTTGGGAAAATGTTAGAATTACAGATGTAACAAACGGGCATTTGCAAGCAGTAGGAACCGATGTTAAAAATAGAAAACAATACCGTTATCATCCGAGATGGAATTTGATACGAAACCAAACCAAGTTTTACAAAATTGCTTCGTTTGGTGCCAAGCTTCCTTTAATTAGAAAGCAGGTCGATATTGATTTAGAAAAGAAAGAATGGTCAAAAGAGAAAGTAATTGCTTTGGTGATTCGGTTAATGGAAGAGACGCATATTCGGATTGGAAACGAGAAATATGCCAAAGACAATAAATCGTACGGACTTTCGACTTTAAGGAAACGCCATATTAATATCAATAAGAATTCGCTTCGATTTGAATTTATTGGAAAAAAGGGAGTACAGCATACCATTACGACTCGAAATAAACAATTGATCAAACTGGTAAGCCGTTGCGAAGAAATTCCAGGTTGGGAAGTTTTTAAATATTACGATAAAAATGGCGAAAAGAAAGTACTCGACAGCCATATGGTCAACGAGTATTTGCATACTATTTCGGGAGAAGATTTTAGTGCAAAAGATTTTAGAACTTGGGCAGCTTCGATTATTTTTTTTGAAAGTCTAATGGAGCTCGGAATTACAAATGACGAAAAAGAAAGCAAACAGAACATTATAACTGCTTTTGATTTAACTGCCGAAGCACTTGGAAATACAAGAAAAGTATGCAAAGATTATTACGTTCATCCGCTTTTAATTTCGACTTATGAAGACGGCTCGATTCAGAAATATTTTGATATAGCCAAGAAAAGCCGAAGCACAAAAAAGTATTTTACAAAATCAGAAATAGCATTTTCAGAATTGATTGAGAATTATCAGATCAATTTAGAATCGCCTTGTCAATAAAAGAGTTACTGCATCTCTTAAAAAGCTGAAAAGTTTGAATTACAAACAAAATCATTATTAACTAAAAAACTATTATTATGTTACGTTGGACAGTCACTTTTATTATTCTAGCCATAGTGGCGGGAATATTTGGATTCGGTGGAATTGCCGCTGGAGCCGCTAGTATAGCTAAAATTTTATTCTTTATATTTTTAGTTCTTTTCGTTATTTCTTTAATAAGCGGAAGATCAACAAGAGTATAGAAGAAGTATCAGTAAATACAAAAAAATCAAAACGGCACATCTTATTTCGAAGATGTGTCGTTTGTGGTTTGATTAAAAAAAAGCAAATAATGGGAACAAAAAGCGGTGCTTATCAGGATGTTTATATTAAAAGAGAAGACGAAATGGTAAGCCTTAAAAATGATGTGACAGATTTTTGTGAAAAGTATATAAAACCTGTTCATCCTAAAGATTGGGATTGGTCGGTGCGTGATTTTGAAAATCCTAAAAACGATCCGACAACTGCAGAAGCACGAGCTATTGCAAATGTGGTTTTTAAGGATTTGAATGATAAAAAACACACCGATGTTGATCTTTCTACAATGAATAATGTTCATGCAATAAAAGCCTACCTGGATCCGAAAAGCAAACATGAAGCTTTTAATATGGAAGAATTTGCTTTTGCATTAAAAGTTGAATTGGAGCACGGAAGGGTAAAAGATGTAAATGTTACCAATAACCATCCGTTTTTGACGGCTATGATTGCGCTTGCACACATGACTGAAAGTCTGACGTATTATAAAAGATTGAAAGTGATGGAAGCTGAGGGCGAGATTTATGAAATTGTTAGAAAATTAGAAGCATCGCCAGTTGGCAAGGAAAAATGGTATAAAGAATTAGGGAAAGCAGAACAGGAGCTTAACGAAGCCAAAGCCGGATTAGCCGAGCGTTTGGCACGTATGGACGATATTCCAGTATTGAAAATTATTGGAGATTAGTGTTGAATTTTAAACTCAAAAAAACCGTCTTGTTATTTAACGAGACGGTTTTTTATCCTTTAAAAAAAAATTAGAATTTGCGAGGATCATTTTCTGGATATCTCTCGTCATCCTTATCTTCCTGAACATCATCTTCGATATAATCAGTGTCATCATCCTCGCCTATGTCTTCTTCTATGTCTTCTTCTATGTACTCGTCTTCATCATCTTCATCATCATCTTCGTCAAGATCTTCCAAGACGTCTTCAGTTTCATTAAAATCATATTCTTCTTCGGTTAAATCTGAAGGATTGTCAAATTCGTCGTTTTCTTCGAAATCATCTTCCAATTCGACTTCATAAATATCATCGTTATTATCTTCTAAATCCCTGTCCTTATGAAAATCATCATTTAAATCATCCAAATCATCATCGGCAAAATCCTCCTGATCTGGATTAGGTCGGTTCGGATTGAAGCCATTTCTTACCGTATATCCTCGTTCTGCAATTTCACGATTATCGGTATCCGATTTTCTAATATCGTTTTTAAGATCTTCTGCCAGATTTCGGTCATCTGAAAAATGTTCTCTAAAATCTTTATTCGTGCCGTTGTTTTTATCTATAGTATTCATGATCGCTGTTTTTTATGATTATATATACAAAGCTAGCATGAAGCTGACGGAATATATTATAAAATTATAAAGTGTAATTCTATAATTAACAGATGTTTAGAATGGAATTTTAACTTGTAATCATATAACCCATCTGATTGTGCAGGCAGTAATTTTACCAGCATATTAATCATAAAAACTATTACCATGAAAACTACAGATAGTAAAAATGCAAAAGAAACTACGCCGAGAGGAGTTACCAAGCCGAAGTCGAATGCTGCTTCAGGATTAACAGAGTTATTTGAAGACGGATTAAAAGATATTTATTGGGCAGAAAAAGCACTTACAAAAGCTTTGCCTGTAATGGTAAAAAACGCTTCTTCTGTTGAATTGAAAGATGCGATTGACAATCATTTAACCGAAACCGAAGAACAGATTATTCGTTTGGAAGAAATTTTTAAAATTATTGGTAAAAAAGCAACAGCAAAAAAATGCGATGCAATGGAAGGTTTAATTGAAGAAGCCAAAGGAATGCTCGAGGAAACCGAACTTGGAGTAGTGCGAGATGCAGCAATTATTGCAGCAAGTCAGAAAATTGAGCATTATGAAATTGCTACTTATGGTACTTTAAGACAATTTGCAGAAACGCTAGGTCTGCCAGAAGCAGCAACTTTATTAGAACAAACGCTCGACGAAGAAAAAGGAGCCGATAAAACCCTTACAGAAGTCGCTGTAAACGCAGTAAATCTTGAAGCTGCTGAACTTGAATAGCAGATTAAGAAATGAAATAAAAGTGCAGTTCTAAATCTGCACTTTTTTAGTTAAATAAAAAATTCAGTATATGCCCGAAGGTCCGTCTATAGTAATCTTAAAAGAAGAAGTGCAGCAATTTGCCGGACAGAAAATAATTTCTGTATCTGGAAATGCCCATATTGATATTTCTCGCCTGAAGGATAAAACCGTTCTTGCTTTTAAAACTTGGGGAAAACATTTTTTAATCTGTTTTGATTCCTTTACAGTGAAAATTCACATGTTAATGTTCGGAACGTATCGAATTAATGAACGTAAAGATTCAAAACCTAGATTGAGTCTAGTTTTTGAGAATGGAGAGATCAATTTCTACACTTGCTCAGTTAAAATTTTAGAAGGCGATGTCAATTCACATTACGATTGGAGTGTCGATGTAATGAATGAAAATTGGAATCCGAAAAAGGCAAAAGCTAGTGTCGACAAAATGGAGAATAAAATGATTTGCGATGTAATTCTAGATCAGGATATTTTTTCTGGAGTGGGTAATATCATTAAAAATGAAGTTTTGTACCGCTGTTATGTACATCCAGAATCGATTGTAGAGAAAATTCCGCCTCACGTTATTAGTGAGCTTATTGCGGAATGTTCTACTTATAGTTTTGAATTTTTGTATTGGAAAAAGAAATTCGAACTGAAACAACATTGGGAAGCTTATACCAAAAGTATTTGTTTGCGATGTAATCTGCCGTTTCAAAGAAAACAGACGGGAGAGCGAAAACGCAGAAGTTTTTTCTGCACCAATTGTCAACAACTATACAAATGAAAAATCAAGTAATAATAGGATGTTCAAGCTTTTATAACAGTTTCTGGAAAAATATTTTTTATCCTCAAAACCTGCCTTCAAAGCAATGGTTTGAGTTTTATTGCCATCATTTTGATACTTACGAATTTAACGGCAGTTTTTATAAATTTCCGACAGTAAGAATTTTTCAAAATTGGTACAATAAAACGCCTGAATCTTTCAAGTTTTCAGTAAAAGTGCCCAAAGAAATTACCCATATCAAAAAACTGCAAGAATGTGAAACGCTATTGAATGACTTTTATGAAGTCTGTAAAGTAGGTATGAAAGAAAAACTTGCGGTAGTTTTATTTCAATTTCCTCCGAGTTATATTTTTAGTCGAGAAAAATTAGAAACTATAATCAATAGCCTAGATTATAATTTTAAAAATGTAGTCGAATTTCGTCATGAAAGCTGGTGGAATGACGAGGTGTGGAATGTTTTCAAAGAAAATAATATTACATTTTGCAGTGTGAGCCATCCCAATCTTCCTCAAACTATTTTTAAAGATTTTCCACTTTTCTATATGCGATTTCATGGAGTTCCAAAATTGTTTTATTCTAGTTATTCTACTGAAGAATTGACTAAAATAAACCGTGAAATTCATTCCAAAAAAGGTTTTATTTATTTTAATAACACAGCAAGCGAAGCAGGAATTTTGAATGCCTTGGAGTTGAAAAGAATGAATAGTTAGAGACTTTCTTGCTTTTTTTAACCGCAAAGTGCGCAAAGTTTTTTTTATTTTGAAGACTTAATGCAAACGTAAAAAAGTTCGCAAAGCTGTTCTTGTTATAGGTAGATTTAAACAGATTCAAAATCAATTTAATCTTTTATCCCGATAACTATCGGGAGTGGCAAAAAAAATTAACCGCAAAGTACGCAAAGGTTTATGCAAAGCACACAAAAGAAAAAATCTTAGCGAACTTAGCGTAAACCTTTGCGCTCTTTGCGGTTAAAAAACTTCTACAGTTTAAAAAAAAAGCTACAATTTCAAGCTTCCTTCAATTCCGTCATCCATTGTTTTTCCTGTTACAAAAGCAGCGGTCATTTTTGCAATTGCAACCATTTTTCCATTTTTGTTGTTCCAATAATATCCATCTTCGGGAACTACTTTAATCACACTCAAATTTGGATCATCGACACCGCCAGGCATCCAGATTTTCACAATAGGATTCCATAATTTTTCGATAGTTTCCCTGTCGTATGAAATACTTGCGGTTCCGTGAAGTGTTAGAAATTTATCATGCGGTTCAGAAAAGAAGATTTCAACCATTGGGTTTAATGTAATTTCTGCATTCTGACTGCTGTTTCGGTCAGATAAAAACCATAAGTTTCCCAAATCGTCAATTTTCTGAACAGACATTGGTCGTGACTGTAATCTATATTCATTGTATGTACAAAACATACACGTTTTAATATGCTCAGCAAGATCTTTTATCTTATCAACAGCAAATTCATCTGTAAGGTCTTTATGATCGCCCATAATGTTATTTTTTTTAAGTTTTTTTTATATTTAATTATTTGACTGACAGTAAGATATTGTCTGAAAAATGTAGAAGGTAAAGTTGGTGCTTTTTGTACTTTTTTAGTTTATATAATTAAACTTATAAATTATGAGATTTCTATTTGTTTTGTAACAAACTCGGGAGGTTCTGCCCTTTGTTACATAAAATTGCACTATATTTGGAAAAATAAACTTCTAAGCCAAAAATACCATGACAGATTTTACCATATTCTATACCGATGATGACGAAGATGATTTGTGTATTTTTGCTGATGCTGTAGAATCTATACCTCACAATATCAATTTGCAAACTTATTCAGGAAGTCAAAATTTTCTGAATGCTCTTTCAGATTCATCTGTTGTTCCGTCTGTTATTTTCTTGGATTTAAATATGCCAGGAAAAAATGGTTTTGATGTTTTGGAAGAACTTAGAAAATCTGATGATAAAAAAGACATTCCTGTTGTGATTTATTCAACATCGAGTGAACCTGGGAATATTGAGAGATGTCTTAATCTTGGAGCTAACTGCTTTATTACCAAACCAGTTTTAATGAGCGATATTATAAAGGCAATAGAACACGCTATGAAGATTGACTGGGATAAATTTATTCCGAACAAATCTAATTTTGTATTTAAATATTAATTTCTGATAAATCGGGAATATAAATATTAAAAACCGAGCCTTTACCTTTTTCACTCGAAACTGTAATTACCCCTTTGTGGTTTTCTACGATTTTTTTCACTATTGCAAGACCGATTCCTGTTCCTTTGTATTCGCTTTCGGTGTTTAGGCGTTGGAAAACTTCAAAGATTTTTTCTTTATAAATCAATTCAAATCCAATTCCGTTATCCGAAACTTGGAGATGATGGTACATTTTGTCTTTAAATTCAGCATTTGGAATCGATTTTCCATCAACTTTTGTAACCGTTATTTTTACTTTTGGAGGAACACCCGGACGCGAGAATTTTAAGGCGTTTTCTACTAGATTATGAAGCAGCTGTCTAAACTGAAATTGTATAAGAGTAGCTTCTCCTAAATCATGATATTCAACTACAGCATTTTTTTCTTCAATTCGATCCGAAAAATCACTGATTACTTCGTCGGCGATTTCGTCTATATTAGCCTTTGTAAAAACACGATCGGCAGAATTGGCACGAGAATAGGTTAGTAAATCCTGTATTAGATTTTGCATTTTCTTTGCCGAAAACTCAATTCTTGCTAAATAGGTTTTGGCATTCGCCGAAATATTCTGCTCATCTAAGTCAGATAATCGGCTTGCAAAAGTCTGTATTTTTCGCAATGGTTCTTGAAGGTCATGACTAGAAATATAAGCAAATGATTGCAATTCAATATTCATATTGACAAGGTCTCTATTGGTAAGTTCCAGCTGTGTGGTGCGTTCAATAATCTGTTCTTCCAGTTTATTGGTAAAATTCTTTTGTTCTTCTATATCGGTGCTGGTTCCAACCCACATTTGCACCTTTCCAGATTCGTCCAATTGTGCAATAGCACGGCTCAGCTGCCATCTGTATTCTCCATCATATCGTCTAAAACGATGTACAAAAAGAAATTCGTGACCGCTTTTAACAGATTCCATCCAAAGCTTTACATTTTCTTCTCTATCATCTGGATGCACGACTTGAAGCCAGCCATTTTTGTCAATTTCTTCCTTCGTAAATCCAGAATAGGTGAAGAAAGTTTCATTAAAATAATTCAGATTGCCTAAAGTATCACTTGTCCAGATTGATTGCGGAATAGAGTCGGCAAGGAGCCTGAATTTTTTCTCGCTTTTTGCTAAAACTTGCTGACCTTCTTTTTCGGTTGTAACATCCATAACAGTTCCAACCATTTTTGACGGCTCATTATTTTCATCAAAAAAAATTTTGCCATGCACTTTAATCCAAGCTATAGAATTGTCTACCTTAAAAACTCGGGCTTCATATTTGTAAATGCTCGTTTGTAAAGCCTTTTCAAATGCATCTGCAACAATATATTCATCTTCAGGAATAACACGGCTTCGAATGTCTTGATGTACTATTTTTTTATTTTTGTCAAATCCGAAAATGTCAAGGATATTATCGCTGTAGATTAATTTTTTGTTCTTTAAATTCAAATCCCACATTGCAATTTCGCCAATTTCGGCAGCTTGTCTCGCTCTTTCTTCGGCAGTTTCAATTTTTTTACGGGCTTTGACTTTAGCAGTTACATCATAAACGGTACACATAATACCAGAGGCGGTTCCATTCTTTTCATAAAGTGTTGTATATTCATAATCAAGGTAGAATTTTTTTAGTTTTCCGCTGATATCAACATAAGCAACGCCTTCATTTTCTTGGATTGTTTTTCCATTAATCAGAACTTCAAGCAGTAATTCTGGATATTTTTGATTTTTGAGCTCAGGAAATACTTCTATTAGCGGTATGCCAATACAGTCTTTTTCTTCTTTTTGCCAGATATTATGCATCATGGCTTTATTGGCCATTTCGATTATAAAATCTTTTCCTCTAAATATCGCCATAGCAATAGGAGAGTCCATTACAATTTCTCTAAACGCTTTTTCGCTTTCAGTCAAAAGATGTCTTGCTTTTACTTCTTCAGTTACTTCATAAGACACAACGGTGACACCTTCGATAACGCCGTTTTCATCTTTTAACGGATAAAAAACGAGATTAAAGTAACCCAATTCCTCTTTGTTATAACGATTTAAAGTGACAGGAAGTTCATCAGTAAAATAGGCGGTTCCAGTTTCGAAAACATTTTTCAGCAACGGGAAAACCTTTTCTTTTGCCTCTGGAACCGAATCAAAAATAGGTTTGTCAAGAATGTCTTTTTCCTCTTTGTCAATAATATGAAGATAGGTTGAGTTGACCATCTCCGCAATAAGTTCTGGACCTTTTAGGATACAGATTCCCAATGGCAGCTGTTTTACTGTATTTCGAAATCGCTTTTCACTTTCTTCTAGTTTTTTTCGAGTCACTACTTGCTCTGTTGTTTCATTACAGATAACCAAAACACCAGTCGTTTTTCCATTTTCATCATTTACCGGACTGTAGCTGAAAGTCCAGTAAACATCTTCCATCTTACCATTTCTATAAATAGGCAATAATTGATCTTCATGCCAGGTTGCTTCTCCTTTCGTGAGCACTTGATCTATCAACGGTTCAATAAAGTCCCAGATTTCTGGCCAGTAATCAGCGCCTTTTTCACCAAGAATCGATGGATGTTTACCATTATTACCCAAACTCGGGCGATAAGCATCATTATAAAAACAAATATGGTCTGGTCCCCAAAACAAAAACATGGGAAATTTGGAGTTTAAAAGAATTCCTAAAGTAGTGCGAAGACTTTGAGGCCAAGATTCTACTGGACCTACTGCCGTTTTGCTCCAATCTTTGGCACGGGTAAGTTCACCCATTTCTCCTCCGTTGGCCAGAAAATCATAGTTTTTACTCATTAATATTTTGCTTTTTATTTAATTTCTAATGGGCTTATTTTCAGACTTTATTGCATGTTCCGAATTAAGCTCTGTTAAAATTAATAAAAAATAAAATCTCTTTTAAAGCCCTTTTTTGAATGAGGTAAGATTAAAATCAATTGAGTTAATTTTATCTCCTATGTATACGGAAATTTGATAAACAGATAAACTGAAAAGATATGAAACGAGAAGATTCAAAACATGAAACCGACAATATAAAAAGATATCAAGAAGAAGGTTATACTGCTAATTACATATTCGAAAATGATCGTTTAGTAGACTCAGAAACTAAAGAGGTTTATAATCCTGAAGATGTATTTATTGTAGCGCATCATCGATATGAAGGAATGAGCGATCCAGATGATATGTCAATTTTATATGTTATCGAAACAAAAGATAAAAGAAAAGGAACTCATTTATTAGGATACGGACCTATGGCCGATTTGGAAGAAGCAGAATTTTTTAAAGACATTCCGAAAGCCAATTATGCTAAAAATGCAGACATAAACGAATTGACTTAAAAGAATAAAAATAGATTGGTATTTTTATTTTGCTGATGAGCAGTTGTTTCAAATTTATTTGAGGCAGCTGCTTTTTTTTTTAAGCTTCTAAGGGACTGAGGTTCTAAGGTGCTAAGCTTTTTTTCTTACTGTTTTTGAAAAGTGAGAAAGGTATAAGCTTAGTTTTTTAGTTTGAATTTATTTTTTTAAGCTTCTAAGGGACTGAGGTTCTAAGATGCTAAGTTTTTTTTTCTTACTGTTTTTGAAAAGTGAGAAAGGTATAAGCTTAGTTTTTTAGTTTGAATTTATTTTTTTAAGCTTCTAAGGGACTGAGGTTCTAAGATGCTAAGTTTTTTTTTCTTACTGTTTTTGAAAAGTGAGAAAGGTATAAGCTTAGTTTTTTAGTTTGAATTTATTTTTTTAAGCTTCTAAGGGACTGAGGTTCTAAGATGCTAAGTTTTTTTTTCTTACTGTTTTTGAAAAGTGAGAAAGGTAGAATCTTAGTTCTTTAGTTTGAATTTACTTTTTTAAGCTTCTAAGGGACTGAGGTTCTAAGATGCTAAGGCTTTTTTTTAGTATTTCTTTTGTGCAGCAAAGAAACTTAGAACCTTAGCATCTTAGAACCTCAGAACCTTTAAATAAGAATTATGAAATATCTTCTAAAAATTGTATAAAGAGTTGAAGGTTAATATAAACGAAATTTGGATTATAGAAATGAAGTAAAAACCAATAGTTAGTTTTTATGCGTAAATAATTACTAACCACTTTATTAAAACCAAAACCATATAATGAAAAAACTTTACATAAATACTGGAAGCTTTGATGCTGTTTTTAATAATCTAAAAGAGAGTTTTGGCGGAAACTTATGTGTTACTGCCAATGAATACAAATTGACAATTAAATCAAAATGGGCAACAGGAAGCATTTCTGGAGTACGTTTTGAAAAAGAAATGACGTATCTCAACTTTGATTTGGCTTTTAATCAAGACGTTAATTTAAGTATCGAATCTAATCCGTTTGCGCCTGTATTTTTTGTTTATTGCGAAAATGGAAATGTCTTGCACAGTTTTGGTGCAAATGGAGCTGTTAAACGCTTAAAAAAGCAGCAATCTGGTATTATGAGTAATTCTTCTTCAATTAATAGCGTATTGTATTTTGAAAGCCATAAACAGATTCAGTTTTCATTGATTGGAATGCCAACTAATAGAGAATCAAAAGAAGCCGATGTTGATTTTATTGCTCAAGTTAGAAAGAGATTTACGTGCGAATGTGGAAATTATATTTATATCGGAGCTGAGAATTTAAAAATAGGAGAGAAGTTTCAGGAACTTAAAGCAATTCCAAAACAAGGAACTGTTCGTTATCTGCTGATGAAAAGCATCTTGCGAGATATTTTAGAGTTGGAGGTAGCGCAGCATAGTTACAATTATTTAACTCCGTTTGTTCCGATTTTGAATTTCGCTATTAAACAGCTAAGCGAAATCAGAAAACTTTCAGAAATAAATTTGGGATCAGTTATGTCGCCAGTACTATTCTTTAAAAGAAGCTTGCAATCGCGAACTTTAAAAGAAAAGTTGCATTTAGAATTAAAACCATATAATCAAAAATTAGCTAGCTAGTAAGCAATATTATATTCTTCAATTTCTGAAAAAACAGCTTCATCCGAGCTGTTTTTTTATGCTTATTCTTTTTCATAATAAATGATAAAATAAACCATGATGAGATTTAAAACGAAAGAAATACTATTGGTCAGAATAATTGGAAGGTCTTTTTTAAGAATTCCGTAGACAATCCAGACCGCAATTCCAAAGGTTAAAATGCTGAACATTTGTAGCGAAATTTCTTTTACTTTCTTGGTTTTCCAGACCTTTATAATTTGCGGAATCGTAGATAGTGTAATACACGCTCCAGCAAAAAGTCCGATGATATCTATATAATTCATTTTTCTTTTTTTAAGGTTTTAAGCTCCGGAGATGCTAAGTTATTCGTTGGTTTTGTTATTAGACTCATTACATAGATTACAAAAGAAAAACTTAGAACCTTAGCATCTCAGAACCTCAAAACCTTTTCTACCCCACCAATTCACCGCCATTGATATGAATAAACTGTCCAGTAATATAACTGCTGTCTTCGCAGGCCAGAAATACATACGCAGGAGCTACTTCAGATGGCTGTCCGGCTCTTTCCATCGGATTATCTTTTCCGAAATCAGATAATTTATCAAAACTGGCTACTATCAAAGGAGTCCAGATTGGTCCTGGAGCAACGCCATTTACACGTATTTTCTTTTTTGCCAACATAGTCGAAAGTGATCGCGTAAAACTAACAATTGCACCCTTTGTACTGGCATAATCTGCTAAATGCTCGCTTCCGCGAAAAGCCGTCACAGAAGTTGTATTGATAATTGAATCGCCTTCTTTTAAGAAAGCAAGTGCTGCTTTGGTGATATAAAAGAAAGGATAAATATTGGTTTCAAAAGTTTTATGGAGCTGTGTTGAAGTTATATTTTCAATTTCAGTTTGCGGAAACTGAGTTGCAGCATTATTCACAATAATATTGAGGCTTTTAAAAGTGCTATGACACTTTTTAATGGCATTTTGGCAAAATTTCTCATCTTTCAAGTCACCGCTAATCAATAGACATTGTTGACCTTCTTTTTCGATCATTGCTTTGGTTTCTTTGGCATCTTTATCTTCTTTTAAGTAGACAATCGCTATATTGGCACCTTCACGGGCAAAATGTACCGCGACACTTCGTCCTATTCCGCTGTCTCCTCCAGTAATAAAAGCTGTTTTTCCAAATAACTTGCCGCTTCCAACATAGTTTTCTCTAATAATTTCAGGCTCGGGATTCATCATGTGTTCATTGCCGGGAAGATTTTGTTTTTGCTCGGGAAATGTTTGTTTCTTTTTCATGATTTCTCTTTTTAAGCTTTTTTAATGCAATTAAAATTAGATGATAGCTATAGTTTTACTTGCCTTAAAAGACATTTTGTTTGCCTCAATAAAATCAAAAAGAGGTGTGTTGTATGAAAATACATCAATTAGTAAGAAAAGTTGAAATAACAAGAAATTTCTAATAAGTTAGCAATCATACAGTATGATTAAAATGATGGCAAAAGATGGGAATTTTGTAACTATTTCCGATTTAGATAAAAAACCTGCTCGCTATTTTTTTTATACATTTGAGAATTTCCACATAATTTTTAAGAGTTGCTTCGGCAATTCTTTAAAAAAATAAGAAAATTTTTAAATTTCACTTTAAATTCAAGAGTTTTGATTTACAACAGATTTAGCTCCCACACGGCATGGTATTAATTGTAGACGATATAAGGGCGAATATTATTGCCTTAAAGAAAACATTAGAGCTGCATAATATCGATGTCGATAGTGCCGAATCTGGAGAAGAAGCTTTAAAGAAAATCCTAAAAACAGATTATTGTCTGATTATTATGGATGTTCAAATGCCAGGACTTGATGGCTTTGAAGTGGTAAAAATCCTTTCAGGAAACCAACGCACAAAAGATATTCCCGTAATTTTTCTTTCGGCACTTAATACCGAGAAAAAATACATTTTTAAAGGATATGAAACAGGTGCTGTTGAATATATTACCAAACCAGTAGACAGCGATTTGCTGATTCTTAAAGTAAAGACTTTCATTAAGATTTACGAGCAGCAAAACGAACTTCGAGCGATGAAAGATCTGCTTTCTAAAGAAATCAAAATTAGAAAAGAAGCTCAGGACAATCTTGAAATAAAAATTGCGGAGAGAACGCGGGAATTGGTTCAGAAAAACGAAGAACTGGAACTCCGAAATCATGAATTGCAGCAGTTTTCCTGGGTAGTATCGCATGATTTGAATGAACCTATTCGTAAGATTCAGATATTCATTAAAATTATAAAAGATCTGTATTTAAAGGCAGACGACAAAGCGATTGATTATGTAGATCGAACAATAAAATCGGCAGAAAGAATGCAGACTTTGATTACCGATCTTTTGGCTTATTCTAGACTTTCGGCACAAGTTAAACCTGAAAAAACAGATTTAAACGTGGTTTTACAGGAAGTGTTGGGTGATTTTGATTATCTCATAGAACGCAAAAATGCCACAATAAAAACCAACGAACTGCCAACAATTGACAGTATTCCGAGCCAGATGCGTCAGGTTTTTCAAAATCTCATTGGAAATGCTTTGAAGTTTTCTGGAAATGACGAAAAAGCGGTAATTGAAATTACTTCGGAAACTATTTTAGAAAAAGCAATCGAAAGTCCGACTTCGCCAGAAGGAAAATTTTGCAGAATTACAGTAAAAGATAACGGAATTGGTTTTGATGAGATTTATCTTGATCGTATTTTTATTATCTTTCAAAGCTTAAATGATCGTCAATCTTACGAAGGAACGGGAATTGGACTGGCAATTGCTAAAAAAATCATAGAAAAACATAACGGATTAATTACGGCTAAAAGTAAAGTGGGAGAAGGTGCAAGCTTTATCATTGTTCTTCCTTTAAAATACGAATAAAAATAATTTAGAAATATATGAATGGTAATTTTAAAAGAAATTTATTAATCAGTTCACTAGTTTCACTGCTTGTACTTACTATTAGTTCTGTTGCCTCTTTTATTAGTATTAAAAGTTTACTAAACAGTAACTTTTGGGTAAACCATACGCAGGATGTAATCTATAACCTAAACGAAGGTTCATCGATTATTACAGAAGCCCAAACCAGCATGAGAGGCTATCTGCTTACAGGAGACGAACAGTTTGTGGACCGTTTTAATGATTCGGAAGCCAAATCAAATACTTATTTTGAAAAGTTAGATGAACTTACGTCTGACAATCCCTCACAGACAAAATTACTAGAAGAATTACGTACCAAACGCTCCGGTTTCTTTAAATATTTGAATAATCAGATTGTAAAAAAACGATTAAGCAAAGAAACACTGATTTTCGACTTGAATGAAGGTCGAAAAATGATGAATGACATTAAGGCAATCGTCAAAAAAGTTGAAAATACAGAACAAAAACTTTTAGAAGAACGTAATTCAAATTCAGAACGTTACGGAAATTATAGTTTGGCTTTAATTGCCATTGCTTTCTTTATAGCTTTTCTTATTTCTATTGTTTTCCTAATCAGAATTCTGAAAGATTACAACGAGAGAACTTTACTGCAGCAAGAATTAATAAAAAAAGATAAAGAAACAGCCGAAAGACTTGAAGTAATAAGCGGCATTGCGACACAAATTGCTAAAGGAAATTACGATGTCCAAATTGATGATAGAAAAGCTGATACTTTAGGTGCTTTGGGATTGTCTATTCATAACATGAAAGATTCATTAAAAGATTCTTTCGAATTATTGTCCCAAAAAGAATGGCTTCAATCAGGCGTTGCGACGTTGAATGATAAAATGCTGGGCGAAAAAACAATTCAGAAATTATCTAAAGATGTAATCGAATTTTTGTGCCAGTATACCAACAGCAGTGCAGGAGTTTTGTATGTGATTGATGGTGAAGAATTGACTGTTACGGGAGGTTATAGTTATATACCAAGTAAAAACAGAGAACGAATCAAGAAAGGCGAGGGGTTGATTGGGCAATCTATTGTTTCTGGAAAAATGTTGGAGTTAAAAACACTTTCTCCAGACGATATTCAGATCAATTATGCATTGGGAGAAATAAAACCAACCCATATCGTGGCAATGCCATTAATGGATTTCAAGATTGAAGGAGCGGTTGAGCTGGCTAGCATATACGGATTTTCGATGCTGCAGCTTGAATTCTTAAATAGCGTAGCCAATAATATTGGAATTGCGATTAAGGCGACCCAAAACCGTAAACGAGTAATGGAACTTCTAGAAGAAACCAAAGTTCAGTCTGAAGAACTTCAAATTCAGCACAGCGAATTGGAAGCGATAAATGCAGAGTTAGAAGCGCAGACAGAAAAATTACAGGCTTCAGAAGAAGAACTTCGCGTGCAGCAGGAAGAGTTGGAACAAACCAACGAAGAACTTTCTGAAAGAAGCGTTTTATTAGAAGAAAAAAACACCGAAATTCAGAAAAAATCAGAAGCTTTGGAGCTGACTACGCGTTACAAATCGGAGTTTTTGGCTAATATGTCGCACGAATTGAGAACACCGCTGAATTCTATTTTATTGTTAAGCCGTTTGCTGTCTGAAAACAACAATAAAACGATGAACAATGAAGAAATCGAATTTGCGAAAGTGATTCAGAGTTCAGGAAACAGTTTATTAGGCTTAATTGATGAAATTCTAGATTTATCTAAAATTGAAGCTGGAAAAATGGATCTGGAATTCTTAGATGTTTCAACTAAAGAAATTACAGATAATCTTCATAACTTGTTTTATTTGGTTGCAAAAGAAAAGGGAATTAATTTTGAAATTATTGCCAAAGAAGCGCCAATTGTTATTAAAACAGACAAAATGCGTTTGGAGCAGATTTTGAAAAACCTGATTTCGAATGCGATTAAATTTACCGAAAAAGGAACTGTTTCTCTTGAAATTAAAGTCGATACAGACGATGATAAAATAATCTGCTTTATTGTAAAAGATACCGGAATCGGAATTCCGATCGAAAAACAGCCATTGATTTTTGAAGCTTTCCAGCAAGCGGATGGTTCAACAAAACGTAAATATGGCGGAACTGGTTTAGGACTTTCAATCAGTCGTGAATTGGCTAAATTATTACGTGGAGAAATTATTCTTCATAGTAAAGTTAACGAAGGAAGTACTTTTACATTGTGCCTTCCAAAGTTAGGATTTGCTATCAACAAGGTTTCGGTAAATAAAATTCCGCATGCAGAAGAAATCGAAGTAACAACTGAAAGTGAAGAGGAAAAACCAAAATACATCAGTGAAGTTATTCCGCAAGAAATTGAAGACGACAGAGATTCAATTGTCGAAGGCGATAAAGTCATTTTGATTGTAGAAGACGATATCAATTTTGCAAAATCGTTGTTGGCTTTCACACAGAAAAAAGGATACAAAGGAGTAGTGGCAGTAAGAGGTGATTATGCTTTAAATTTTGCATTAATTTACAGACCAATCGGAATCTTATTGGATATAGAACTTCCAATAAAAAGCGGATGGCAGGTTTTAGAAGAGCTAAAAAATCATTCTCATACCAAACATATTTCGGTGCATATTATGTCTTCGCATAAACTGAAACAGGAAAGTCTGCTAAAAGGAGCTGTAGATTTCTTAGATAAACCAGTTGCTTTTGACCGAATTCCAGATGTTTTCAAACGTATTGAACACATTATAAACAAAGAATCGCAGAAGGTTTTAATTATTGAAGACAATCCGCAACATGCAAAAGCATTGGCGTATTTCTTGGAAACGTATAATATTAACTCGGAGATTAAAAGCGAAGTTTCAGAAGGTTTATCTTCTTTAGGAAAAGAAGAGGTAGACTGTGTAATTCTAGATATGGGAATTCCAGACAAGCAGGCTTACGAAATTCTAGACGGTGTTAAAAAAAGTCCAGGTTTAGAGAATCTTCCGGTAATTGTTTTTACAGGAAAAAGCCTTTCTATAAAAGAAGAATTAAAAATTAAGAAATATGCCGATTCTATCATTGTAAAAACGGCACATTCGTACCAAAGAATGCTCGATGAGGTTTCGCTTTTCCTTCACTTAGTAGAAAATAAAAAAGAAGGAAATGCAGGAAAAGAAAGCAGTAAAAAACTGAATTCGTTAAACAATATTTTATTTGAGAAAAAAGTATTAATTGTGGATGATGATGTACGAAACATCTACTCGCTTTCAAAAGCTTTAGAAGCATTTAAAATGAATGTTATTACAGCTTTTGACGGAAAAGAGGCAATTAAGATTCTGAATGAAAATCCAGATACAGATGTGGTGCTTTTAGATATGATGATGCCAAATATGGACGGTTACGAAACAGCAGAAAAGATTAGAAGCAATCCTAAATTTCTTAACTTAGCAGTAATCGCTGTAACAGCTAAAGCTATGACAGGCGATAGAGAAAAATGTATTAAGGCGGGAGCTTCAGATTATATTACAAAACCGGTCGATGTCGATCAGTTGTTATCGCTGCTTCGAGTTTGGTTATACGATAAAATCTAATCTTAAAAATACTGTACATGGAAAAGAAAAAAGTATTGATTGTAGATGACGATTCTAGAAATATTTTTGCTTTAGTAAATACTTTAAAAGCAAAATCTTTTGACTGTTTGTCTTGTTTAAGTGCCGAAGAAGCCCTGAAAATATTAGCAAAAGATAATTCAATTGACGCCGTTTTATTGGATATGATGATGCCCGAAATGGACGGTTACGAGGCGATTCCGCTTATTAAAGCCATTCCCTCGCAAGAGAATACTTTTGTAGTTGCCGTAACAGCGCAAGCTATGACAGGAGATAAAGAAAAATGTTTACAAGCCGGAGCAGATGCATACATCTCAAAACCTGTGGATGTAGATAAATTACTTCACATCTTGGGAGAAATTTAAATGAATTATGATTGAAGATATTGAATTAGAAACTCTCATTAATGAAGTTTACGAATATTATGGTTTTGATTTTGGAAGTTATTCAAGAGCATCACTTAAAAGACGTGTAAGCAGGGTATTTACTTTGGATGGATTCAAGCATTTTCATGAATTTTTGTCTAAAGTCCGTACCGATCCGGAATATTGCAAAAAAATGATTGACGAAATAACGGTTAACGTTACAGAGATGTTTCGTGATCCGTCTTTTTATCAAACCCTTCGAAAAGAAATTCTCCCTTTACTAGGAACCAAACCTTTTATTAGAATCTGGCATGCCGGATGTTCTACGGGAGAAGAAGTGTATTCGATGGCCATTATGCTCAAAGAAGAAGGCTTGCTGCACAAATCATTATTGTATGCAACAGACATAAATGCAACGGTTTTGGAAACAGCCAAAAGCGGTATTTTTCCGTTGAGAATGATAAAAGATTATGCCGATAATTACCGTGAGGCGGGCGGTCAGGAAGATTTTTCAGATTATTATATTGCCAATTACGGGTTTGCAAAATTTAATGAAAACCTATCGGAGAAAATGGTTTTCTCGCAGCATAATCTGGTTTCAGATACTTCGTTCAACGAATTTGACCTGATTTTATGCCGTAATGTTTTAATTTATTTTGATAATAATCTGCAGAAAAGAGTAGTCAATCTTTTTGATGACAGTCTGGCCGTTTTGGGCTTTTTAGCTCTCGGAACAAAAGAAACTATAAAGTATTCTATATCTCAAACCAAATACAAACAATTTGATAAGGAGAAAATATGGAGGAAAATAAAAGAATAACAAATTGTAAAGTAGTTATAATTGGAGGTTCGGCTGGAAGTTTGCAGGCATTATTGCAGATTTTACCATTTTTAGATAAAGCAGTTTCTTTCGCAATTGTCATTGTTGTTCACAGAAAAAACTCAGACGAACAAACTCTAGAAGACTTAATCGCTTTAAAAACAAAAATAGGCGTAAAAGAAGTAGAAGATAAAGTAAAACTCAAACCAGGATTTATTTATATCGCGCCTTCTAATTATCATTTATTATTTGAAAAAAACGAAACCTTGTCTTTAGATATTTCAGAAAAAATAAACTACAGTAGACCAAGCATAGACGTTTCTTTTGAGTCTGCTGCAGAGGTTTATGGTGAAAGTTTAGTTGGCATTTTACTTTCGGGTTCCAATTCGGATGGAACGGTTGGATTGAGAGCAATTCAGACAGCTGGCGGAATAAGCGTTGTACAGAATCCGCTTTCTGCAGATATGCCTTTTATGCCCAATAATGCCATTTTGCATACGACACCAGATTTTATTCTAAATACAGAAGAGATTCTGGAGTTTATAAAAGAAATTAATATTGCTGATTTTTGATTAACGATTTTTGATTTCAGATGGAAGAAATCAAAAATCGTTAATCCTCAATCTAAAATCTTCAATTTCTTATTTTTTTTCATCTTCTGGAAGCACCACTTTATTTAATTCAGCTTCTTTTTCAGCTCTTCTTTGCGCTGCTTTTCCTTTTCCAATTGGCAATCCTGCAGTGACATACAAAGATCTGTTGTATTGATTATTTGGACCATCTCCTTTCATTACTGTCACAAGTCCTAAGTAATATTGAACGGTGATATTTAAGCCATGACCAACATTCATGTGATAACCAGCACCAAAGGCAAGTCCGGCATCTATAACATGAATTTGATCTCTGATGTTTTTCTTATATACCACATCGTCATTGTTGATTTCGTTTTTAAACTCATCAAATGCTTTGGCTAACAAACCAAATTGTGGACCAGCTTTAAGGTAGATATTGTTTTTGAATTGGTATTTGATTAGTATCGGAACATTAAAATAACGTATTTCACGATTTACATGTCCGCCTGCAAAAGTATTGTCTAGATTTTCATCATTTAAAGAATACACCGGAATATCTTTGGCTCCCATAGGCGATTTTACGATTACTCCAGTATTGATCATCCAAGCTGGATTTTTCTTATACCTGAAGTCAAAGTAAAAACCAAGATTAAAACCTGGGTTTAAAGCAGACGATCCCATATTGGAAATAGTAGAAAAATTAGCACCGCCTTCAAGACCAAATTCTAAAAACTCTGAGTTGAGTTTATCTCCAAAGATTAAGGAAATCAAGACTTGGGACTGGGCAGAACTAATGCAAAAGAAGGTAAAAACGATTACTACACTTTTTTTCATATAATGGATGAATTACAGTCCAAAACGATATTGCAAACTTCCCAAAACTTGTGTACGTGAACCTAAGAAACCGGCTTCTGCGCGAAACATAACGTGTCGGCTGAATTGATATTGAGATCCTATAATAAAGTTCCACATATCTTTTGGTCTTTTTTGAAGTGAATATTGAACAGATGAATCTGAAGCTGTACTCAATGCTCCGTCTAGAGTTGCTAAGAATGTTCCTGCTCTATCTAAAGCTCTATCGGCAGTGTTATGTTTAGCAATATTAACCGGATTTTTTTGTTCAGCTGGGCTTAAGCCATTCCACCAGTTATCTACTTTTACCTGATTGTCAGAGACTTTTTGAAGTCCAGTGTCTACTTTAGCTTGGGCACTGCTTAGATCAATAAAATCAGATAAAGGCAAATCTCCATTCGTATCTCCAGAAATATGAACTCTAAAAGCTCCAACCCAAATTGCTATATTGGTGTCTGGTTTATTAAATTTAAATGTTTTTCCTAATCTAGGACCAAAAATATATGAAAATGCTGGTTTATCAAGTGAGCTGATATCAGTCCAAGCCATATTCATGTCTAGTGCAAACCACCCACCGCCAATACCAATTGTTGGTGTCATACCTATACCAAAAGTAGTAGCGTCAAAATTGGCTTTGGTGCTAAAATTGGCAATTTCGGACCAATTGTTATCTGCGTCTGGCACCCAAATGCCTGCATTGATTTTCGTTGCCGTTTTGGCCTTTCCGAAAATTCCATAAATATTTAAAAAGGGAAGCAACCATACATCAGGTCTAATCGTAAGCGCACCAGCTTCAACTGTTGATTTATCAAATCGTACAATTTCATCTAAGTTATATTGGGGGCCATGATTAAAACCAATATTCAAATCATTAATAATGATTTCAGATTCCTGCCAAAAATAATTAACAGAAACTCCTGCAGAATAAGGAAGTTTATAGCCTTTCTGTGCTACTTTTTCTCCCCAAATAGGTAAAGCGTACGGGTATTTTTCGACTTTAAGGCTGTCTTTTAGTTCTTCATTTTTTTTACCTACAATTTTATCGGTATAAACCTGCGCAAAAATTTGCATGCTGAATAATAATAAAAAGGCTGATATTAGTGTATTACATTTCATTGATTAGAGTGTTTTAATGTTAATTAAACTTCGAAAAATAAATATGTACTAATGCTATTGTGGGAATCTTTTTATTGGTATGCGATATAGGTTTGTATTATAATTAAAGATTAAGGCTTAAGAATGTGTTAATTAGTGTTAAAGTTAACGAAATTTTCTTACCTCCGACAAAAATTAAATGAGAAAATGATAAAAGCTTTAAAAATAATTTTAGGATATTTTTAAGTATTTTTCTTTTAGGAATTATCGCCATCAATTACCAATTTAAAAAATAATTGTATTTTTACAGCTGTGAAATGGATAACAATCATATTATCAATTTACCTGTTGGCATTATCTAATATGCCATGTGCAGATATGGAAGTAAACAGCGCTATGCATAAAACCGCTCAGTTTGCTTCAGAAGACAATCATTCGCACGACAAAAACAATGATTTATGTTCTCCTTTTTGTGTCTGCAACTGCTGTGGAGCACAAGTTTTAAGTTACCATTCTGCTGTAAGTTTTGAATTTCCTAAAACTTACAATCAAATTTCAATAGTCTTACCAAGTTATAGTTCTGTTTTTATTTCCAATTTCTTCGGAAGTATTTGGCAGCCCCCTCAAATAGCATAATGATTATGTCTGTTCCTATATTTTAGGAAACGGACGAGAGAGTTGTGGACTTTCAACACATTTCCAGACAATTTATTTGTCTAATTTCTCACGTCATTATATATTCAAATGTTAGATAAAATCATTCAGTTTAGTATACGAAATAAATTCGTCATACTATTATTTACCCTTGCACTCATTGCTTGGGGAAGCTATTCGCTTAAAAATTTACCGCTCGACGCCCTGCCAGATGTAACCAACAATCAGGTACAGATTATTACCACTGCACCAACATTGGCGAGTCAGGAAGTAGAGCAATTAATTACGTATCCTTTAGAACGAGCTGTAAAGACAGTTCCCAATATTATAGAACTTCGCAGTATTTCTCGTTTTGGATTATCGGTTGTAACCGTTGTTTTTGAAGACGATGTAGATATTTACTGGGCTCGCGAACAAATATTTCAACGTTTAAAACAAGCCGAAGAAAACATTCCAGATTATGTAAACTCTCCAGAATTAGCGCCAATTTCTACAGGGTTGGGAGAAATTTACCAATACGATGTTTATGCCAAAAAAGGGTATGAAAACAAGTACAGTGCAGTTGAGCTAAGAACAATTCAGGATTGGATTATTATTCCGCAATTGCAGGGAATCCGCGGTGTTGCCGATGTAAGTACTTGGGGTGGAAAACTGAAACAGTTCGAAATTGCCGTAAATCCGAATATGCTAAACAGTCTCGGTGTAACGATTACTGAAATTTTTGATGCTTTAGAAAAAAACAATCAAAATACAGGTGGAGCATACATCGAAAAAGATCAGTACACTTATTTTATTCGAGGCGTCGGAATGGCAAAAGGCGTAAAAGATCTCGAAAATGTTGTAGTTAAAAACCGAAACGGATCGCCAGTTTTGGTGCGCAATGTGGCGCAAGTACGCGAAGGAGTAGCGTTGCGTTACGGTGCTTCAACCAAAGATGGAAAAGGAGAAATTGTTTCCGGAATGGTTTTAATGCTCAAAGGAGAGAATTCTAGTGCTGTCGTAAATCGTGTTCACGAAAAAATGGCTCAGATTAACAAAAGCCTTCCAGAAGGTGTTGTTGCCGAGGCCTTTATAGACAGAGGAAAATTGGTAGACAATTCTATTAGAACCGTTGCGAAGAATTTATTAGAAGGTGCATTAATAGTGATTTTTGTTCTGATTTTATTCTTAGGAAATCTTCGTGCAGGATTGATTGTTGCTTCTGTAATTCCGCTGGCAATGCTTTTTGCTGTTATTTTAATGAATGCTTTTGGAGTAAGTGGAAACCTGATCAGTCTTGGAGCCATAGATTTCGGAATCATAGTCGACGGAGCCGTAATTATTGTGGAAGCCACGATGCATCATCTGCAGCAATTCAAAAACAAAAAAGAATTGACGCAGGAAGAAATGGATGATGAAGTTTACAATTCGGCTTCAAAAATCAGGAACAGCGCCGCTTTTGGTGAGATAATTATCTTGATTGTGTATCTGCCAATTCTAGCTTTAATTGGAACCGAAGGAAAAATGTTTAAACCAATGGCCATGACAGTTGGTTTTGCCATTATCGGAGCATTTATTCTTTCGCTGACGTATATTCCGATGATGAGCGCTTTGTTTCTTTCGAAAAAAACAGAACACAAAGAAAACTTTAGCGACCGCATGATTGCTTGGCTAGAAAGCCGTTATACGCCTTTATTGAAAAAAGCCTTAGAATTTAAAAAAGTAGTGCTTTCTATTGCTGTTGGATTATTTGCTTTTGCTTTTATTGTTTTCCAGAATATGGGTGGCGAATTTATCCCGACAATCGAAGAAGGCGATTTAGCAATCAATGCCACAATTATGACAGGAAGTTCGCTGACGCAAATGGTGGAAACTACTACGAAATATGAGCAGATTCTGAAAGCTAAATTCCCAGAAATCAAGACCATTGTCACCAAAATAGGAAGCGGTGAAATCCCGACCGATCCGATGCCGATTGAAAGCGGGGATTTGATTATTGTTTTAAAAGACAAAAAGGAATGGAAAGGAAAATATCATAATTGGGAAGATTTGGCCAATGCCATGAAAGAGGAAATGGAGATTATTCCTGGAGCAAATATTGAGATTTCTCAGCCTATTCAGATGCGTTTTAATGAGCTAATGACAGGAAGTCGTTCTGATATTGCGATCAAGATTTTTGGTGACGATTTGGAAATCTTAGATGCTAAAGCGACTGAGTTAATTTCGAAAATTAAGGGAATTGAAGGAATCGGGGATTTAAAAGCTGATAAAGTAACAGGATTACCTCAAATTACCATCAAGTACGATTATGATAAAATCGCGTTGTACGGACTCAATATTTCAGATATCAATCAAATTATTCGTTCCTCTTTTGCTGGAGAAGTTGCCGGAAAGATTTATGACGAAAGCAAAAGGTTTGATGTAGTGGTGAGAATGGACGAAAATAATCGCGCTGATATTACTGATGTAAGCAATCTTTTTATTCCACTTCCAAGTGGACAGCAAGTGCCGCTTTCTCAGGTTGCTTCTGTGGATTATGAACAAGGTCCTGTGCAGGTTATCCGCGAAGACGGAAAACGAAGAATCACGGTTGGATTAAACGTTCGTGGAAGAGATATTAAAAGTGTTGTCGAAGAAATTCAAGCAAAATTGGATAAAAGTTTTAAACTTCCGGCGGGTTATTATGTTACTTACGGTGGACAATTCGAAAATCTGATCGAAGCTTCAAAAAGACTTTCTGTAGCCTTGCCAATTGCTTTGGGACTAATTTTGGTCTTGTTGTATTTTACGTTTAAAAGCGCCAAACAAGCATTGCTGATTTTTAGTGCGATTCCGTTATCGGCGATCGGAGGTGTTTTTGCACTTTCACTGAGAGGAATGCCGTTTAGTATTTCTGCTGGAATTGGGTTTATCGCCTTATTTGGAATAGCCGTTTTAAACGGAATTGTATTGATTTCGTATTTCAATCAATTAAAGACAGAAGGAATTTTAGATCCGTTTCAGCGCGTTCTTATTGGAACCAAAACTCGTTTACGTCCCGTTTTAATGACCGCAGCCGTAGCTTCATTAGGATTTTTGCCAATGGCATTATCTACAAGTGGGGGAGCAGAAGTGCAGAAGCCTTTAGCAACTGTAGTAATCGGCGGATTAATCTCAGCAACTTTATTGACGTTAATCGTTTTGCCGATTTTGTATTTATTGTTGGAGCGTGGGTTTAACCGCAAAGAACGCTAAGGTTTACGCAAAGCACACAAAGAAAAATTTAAAGAAAATGAAAAATTTATTATGCAGTTTAAGAAAGATAACCTTTGCGAACTTCGCGCATCCTTTGCGAACTTTGCGGTTAAATGAGTTGCTATTAGCAAATAAGGTTTTGTGGTTAAGTGCATTCCTATTAGCAAGTACAGCAACATTTGCACAGCAAACCATAAGTCTAGAAAAAGCAATAGAACTAGCCAAATCAAACAACATCGACTTAAAAATCGCTGACAAAGAAATCGAGAAACAAACCGTTCTCAAAAAAGCAGCATTTCAGCCCGATCCACTTCAGGTGCAGTATCAAGGCGGGCAGTTTAATAGCGCCGATTACGACCATAATGTTTCGGTACAGCAGTTTTTTCCGTTAGGAAATATTACTAAAGCCAATCGACAATTGCAGGAAGAATTGGCAAAACTGGCCGAGAAAAGAAAAGCTCTGTCTTCATATGAGATTGAAAAAGCGGTGACATTGGCGTACTATCAATATTTGTATGGAGTTTCTGTCCAGAAACTTAATTCAGAATTGAATGCTATTTACACCAAGTTCTTAAAGAACGCCGAACTTCGTTTTAAAACGGGAGAAAGCGGGAACATCGAAGTGATTAGTGCCAAAGCCAAAGTAAAAGAAATTGAGACCCAGAAAGCGCAGTTAGAATACGATTTGACAATTTATCAGAAGCAATTGCAGTTTTTTATCCAAACAGATGAAAATGTAATTCCAGATTCTAATACTGCTTTGCAATACAACTTTGCAGAAAATCAGGAAAATACAAAAGCAGAAACGCTAATGACCGATTTGTATCAGCAGCAGATTTCGGTTTATCAAAAAGAAGCGGGAACGTTTAAAGCTTTGCGTACGCCCAAAGTAGGATTAGGATATTTTGCTCAGACAATAAATACAGAATCTTTGTTTCAAGGTTTTACAGCCGGGTTACAGATTCCGTTGTTTGGCGGTGTTAATACGACAAAGGCTAAAGCAGCTGAAATCAGTATCTCGCAGTCACAATTAGCTTTAGATCGAAATAAAATGATGCTGAATCTGCAGAAAGAAGAATTGCAGAATAATTTCAAAAAACAGCAGAAAAACATGGCGTATTTCCAAAATGAAGGCTTGCATTATGCCGATCAGATTATTGAAACGGCTCAGAAAAGTTATGCCAATGGCGATATGAGTTATTGGTCGTATATCAGCTTTTTAAATCAGGCCATCGATATAAAAAAGCAATTTGCAGAAGCGACACACAGCTATAATCAAAGCGCTATCGAACTTCAATTTCCAACTATCAAAAACAATTAATCATGAAAAATATATCTAGTTATTTAACCGCAAAGAACGCTAAGGTTTCGCAAAGAACACAAAGTTTAATTTCCTTGCGCGCCTTGCTCCCGATAGCTATCGGGATTGCGCTCTTTGCGGTTACCTTAATAAGCTGTAATCAAAAGAAAGCAGAAGAAACACAGGAAGAAGAAAAATCTACTACAGAAGTGGCGCTAAGCGCTTCTCAATACAAAACAGTCGGAATTGAAACTGGAATTGTAGAAGACCGAAATCTGAACAAAGTGATCAAAGCGAATGGTTATACAACTGTTCCTCCACAAAACTCAGCTGAGGTTTCGACTTTAATTGGCGGAACGGTAAAGGATATTTTTGTTTTGGAAGGAACCTATGTAAACAAAGGAAAAGTATTGGCAACGATTCAAAATCTGGAAGTTATAGGAATGCAGGAAGATTATCAGTCAGCGGTTGCAAACGTGGAGTACTTGCAGTTAGAATATAATCGTCAGAAAACGTTGAGTGACGAAAATGTGAATCCGAGAAAGACTTTTCAGGAAGTAAAAGCCAAATTAGCAGCCGAAAGAGCCAGAGCGCAAGCAGCAAAAAACAAGTTAGATGCTTTGCATGTTAATACAAAAGGAACAACATCTGTCGTGCCGATTGTTTCGCCAATAAATGGTTTTGTTGGAAAAATCAATATTGCCAAAGGTGCTTTTGCCAATACAGGAGTTTCGCTTTTTGAAGTGGTCGACAACAGCCAGATGCATTTGGATTTGAATGTGTATGAAAAAGATTTAGGTTCGATTTCTATTGGTCAGGTGATTGATTTTGTATTAACAAATCAGTCGAATAAATCAATTAAAGGAAAGATTTTCGGAATCAATAAATCTTTTTCAAATGAAAGTAAAACGGTTGCGGTACACGCTAAAATTGATCCCGCTGATGCGAAAGGATTGATTCCAGGAATGTACGTTTCGGCAAATATTAATATTACCAATGCAACTGTTCCAGCACTTCCAAAAGATGCTGTGGTTCGTAATGCCGATAAATATTTTGTTTTTGTTCAAGAAGAAGGGCATGCAGAAGAAAAACATGAACACGCAGCAGGCGAAAAAGAAGAAGCACACGAAGAAGAAGTTCATTTTAAAGCTGTAGAAGTAATTCCAGGCACAACCGATTTGGGTTTTACAGAAGTTAAATTCGTTGATAAGATTGATCCTCAAGCAAAAATTGTTACAAAAGGCGCTTTTTATCTGCTTTCTGCAATGAAGGGAGGCGGGGAGCATTCGCACTAGTGGGTTTTGCCACGAAGGCGCCAAGACACAAAGTTTTTTTAAAGATGCTAAGTTGAGAAGAAACTAAGATGATGAGTTTTTTCTCATTTTATGTCATTTCGACGAAGGAGAAATCTCCGCGAGAAGCTCGACAAAAATTGGGTTTTCGGTGCGGAGTTACTTGTGGAGATTTCTCCTTCGTCGAAATGACAAATAGAACGTTTAATTCTCATTCAGTAAAAAACTTAGTGCCTTCGTGGCAATAAACTTTACCACAAAATGCTTAAATTTAGGGCATTATTTAAAACAAAGTTTTGCTAACCTGAAACATGAAACTTTAAAAGTTAAAAAAGTTATCCATGATACATCAAGATAAAGAAGTAAAAACGATAAAAAATAAGACCAAACCTTCCTGCTGCTGTTCTCATGACGAACCCGTGCACTCTGATAATGACGGGCACAATCACGAAGGGCATGATCATGAACATAACGCAAACGGCAGTCTTTTTCAATTGTTTCTGCCATCAATTATATCCTTTGTTTTACTGTTAATCGGAATTGGTTTAGACAACTATTTTCCGCAAGATTGGTTTAAAGATTATGTTAGAATCGTTTGGTATGCCATTGCCTATCTTCCGGTTGGACTTCCGGTTTTAAGAGAAGCTTACGAAAGCATTGTAAAAGGAGATGTTTTCTCTGAGTTTTTCCTTATGTGTATTGCCACAATTGGTGCTTTTGCCATTGGTGAATATCCTGAAGGTGTAGCTGTTATGCTGTTTTATACGATTGGAGAAACCTTTCAGGGAATGGCGGTTACCAGAGCCAAATCAAGTATTAAAAGTCTCTTAGACCAGCGTCCCGATGAGGTAAATGTTTTAGTAAATAATGTTGCAGTAAAAGTAAAAGCCAAAGACGTTCAAATTGGAGCGGTTATTCAGCTTAAAGCTGGAGAAAAACTAGGATTAGATGGTGTTTTGCTATCAGATTCAGCTTCGTTTAATACAGCAGCATTGACAGGAGAAAGCAAACCAGATACTAAAAAGAAAGGCGATACCGTTTTGGCCGGAATGTTAAACGGAAATACCATTGCAGAAGTAAAAGTAACAACTGCTTACAACGACAGTAAACTGTCTAAAATCCTGGAGCTAGTCCAAAATGCCACAACTAAAAAAGCGCCAGCGGAATTATTCATCAGAAAGTTTGCGAAAATTTATACCCCAATTGTAGTCTATCTGGCAATTGCAATTTGTTTGCTTCCAATGCTTTTTGTAGACAATTATGTTTTTAGCGATTGGCTTTACAGAGCTTTGGTTTTCTTGGTTATTTCTTGTCCGTGCGCTTTGGTTATCAGTATTCCGTTGGGTTATTTTGGCGGAATCGGTGCTGCAAGTAAAAACGGAATCCTTTTTAAAGGCAGTAATTTTCTCGACAGTATTTCGACGATTCAGAATGTGGTGGTAGACAAAACGGGAACTATGACCGAAGGAGTTTTTAAAGTTCAAGAAGTCATTATAAAACCCGAATTTGATCAGGCAGAAATCTTAAAACTGGTCAATGCTTTAGAAAACCGAAGCACACATCCAGTAGCAACGGCCATTCATAATCATGTTGGGCCAGTAGATCCTTCTGTTGAACTGAAAGATATCGAAGAAATTTCAGGTCATGGATTGAAAGCTTCTTATAACGAAAAAGAGTTGCTGGTAGGGAATTTTAAGCTTTTGGATAAATATGTGATTTCGTATGATATTGATCCGTCTTCAATTGTTTACACGACTATTGCAATTGCTTACGGAGGTCAATTTGCAGGCCACCTTACAATTGCTGATGAAATTAAAGAAGATGCTCAAGAAACGGTTTCAAAACTAAAAGCATTAGGCGTAAAACTTACTATGTTGAGTGGAGATAAAGCCAATGTCGTTCAGTTTGTTGCAGATAAAATCGGAATTAAAAGTGCTTTTGGTGATTTGCTTCCAGAAGATAAAGTCAATAAAGTCAACGAAATTAAAGCTAAAAACGAAACCGTGGCCTTTGTTGGCGATGGTGTAAACGATGCGCCAGTAATTGCTTTGAGCACAGTCGGAATTGCAATGGGAGGTTTAGGTAGCGATGCTGCGATCGAAACAGCAGATATTGTTATTCAGGACGATAAACCTAGTAAAATTGCAATGGCAGTCAATATCGGAAAACAGACCAAGAAGATTGTCTGGCAGAATATTACACTGGCTTTCGTAGTAAAAGCCTTTGTACTAATTCTAGGCGCGGGCGGACTTGCCACAATGTGGGAAGCCGTTTTTGCCGATGTTGGAGTAGCGCTGTTAGCGATATTAAATGCGGTTCGAATTCAGAGAATGAAATTTTAAGATAAAAAAAGCCCGATTCGTACGAATTGGGCTTTTTCCTTATTTCTTTAAATGTTTTTGTTCTTGAATTTCTCCATTGCCAAAAGACCAGTTTTCATGACCATTATTTTCCAGTAAAACAATAATTATGTTGTTGATCAAGATTTCAGTTGAAGCCGAAATTTTTGAAGCAATTTGGTGATATAGCTTTTTTTTTTGTTCTAAAGTTCTTCCTTGTCCTGCAGTTATTTGCACAAAAATAATTTCGTCAGAATGCGAAATTCCTAAATAACTTTTAGGGTATTTTAATTGATGCGGTTCTAGTTCTTCAATCACATGAAAATAATCATCGACAGGAATATTAAATTCTTCAATTAAAGATTGATGAATAGCTTCAGAAATAGTATTTTTTGTTTCAAGCGAAAGCTTTTTGGGAAGACTGATTCTAACAAATGGCATTTTGATTCATTTTAAAAATTAGATAAAAATACAGAATTTAGAATTGGCAGATTATTAAAAATCCAATTCAGTTATATTTTCATTATTCTCTAAAGTAATTTTCAACGGATTACTTTCAGAAGGAATTTGAGTTGGATACCAATTTCTAGTAGGCTGCACCAAAATCAATAAACCTTCATGATCGCCAATTGCAGCAAATTTATCGGTATTGGTATTTTGAGAAAAGAAATGAAGTCCGTGTTCTTCTATTAATTGATTTCCTAATTGTAATGGACTTTCCGTAACAATTCCGATTTCGCTAATGTTTAAAATAGAAGCAGCGTTAAATTCTCCAATTTGTTCGTTGTTAAGATCATGTCGAGCAATGAATTCGAGTAAATTTCCATTGTGATCAAAGAAATAAATAGAATGCGCATTCCAATTTTCGAAATTCGTAACGACACTTTTATCTTCTAAAACAATTAAATCAACTTTGTTTTTGCACCATTGAATAGCTTCTTCAAGCTGATTTTCGGGAATATTGAAAGCAAAATGATAGATGGAATTAAACTCTTTGTCTTCGACAAATTTTAAAATTGAAGTTCCTGCTTGAAATGTTATCGATTTTTGGTCATTTTCCAGAATGAAAAGCCCAAAAATGTTTTGATAAAATGCTTTCGTTTTTTGAATATCGTTTGTTTTAATTTGTATCTGATCTATTCTCATGACAATAATTTTTTATAAAAGAAAAAGGCTTCTTTTGAATGATAAACAAATTTAGAAAATGCCTGTGATATCAGGGATGCGGCGCTATTTTTTACGTCAATGAAAGGATAGTAAATAAGTATTGGCTGAATTCAAATCGCATCTCTAAATATTTTATTAAAGTTACAAAAAGACAAACAGGAAGTGTTGTAAGATTATCGTAAAAACTTTCATTTTGCAATCTATGTGCATATAAAAAAGTCCGATCATCATCGGGCTTTTTGTTTTTAATATGTAGCAGGTTTTCTAACATTTTTCCCCACTTTGTTATTCAAATCATCACCAAGATCTTCTCTTGCAGTATCGGCAATTTTCTGGATTTCGGCTACTATTTCGGGATATAATTGCTGCACATCTCGGACTTCTCCCGGATCATGTGCTAAATCATAAAGCGCCATTGGAAATTCCGTAGAAGCACCTTCTCCGCGATAACCATCTTTTCCTTGTAATTTTTTGTTGTAGGTTGTGCCTTTATGCGGAAAAACCAATTTCCAATGTTTATAGCGAATGGCTTCTAAATTATTGCTTCCAACTCCGAAATAATAATAAAAAATTTCTCTTGGACCTGAAGCTGTTTTTCCAGTCAAAACAGGAAGAAAATTCAAACCATCAATTTGGTTTTTTGGTAAAGCAGCACCTGTAATGGAAGCAATTGTAGGCAACAAATCCATATTGGTCATTAGCGAACTATTGACCGTTCCAGCTTTTATTTTACCCGGCCAACGAATTAAAAACGGAACTCTTGTACCGCCTTCCCATGTAGTTGATTTCCCTTCTCTAAAACCTCCCGAAGAACCTGCATTGTCACCAAAAACAAGCCACGGACCATTGTCGCTGGTAATAATTAAAACAGTGTTTTTGGCAATTCCTTCTTTATCTAATGTGTTTATAATTTCGCCAATTGACCAGTCCAGTTCCATAATAACATCTCCAAAAAGACCTAAATCACTTTTCCCTTTAAACTTGTCTGAAACGGCCAAAGGAGCGTGAGGTAGAGGATGCGTTAGATATAGAAAAAAAGCATTTTTTTTGTTTTTCTGAATAAAACCAATCGCTTTTTCGGTAAAGAGAGTTGTTAATTTTGAAGCATCTTTGATATTTTCAATCGTATCAATAATGGTTGTATTGCTGATTAATGGAAGCGGAGGGAAGCTCGAACGCATGTCTTTAGAATCGGTAACTTTTGAGTAGCCGTCATAATCAATTGGCCATACATCATGCGAATACGGAATTCCGAAGAATTCATCGAAACCATAATTTGTTGGCCAATAAGGAAGTTCGTTTCCTAAATGCCATTTTCCGTAATTAGCCGTTTTGTAACCGTTTTTCTTCAAAAGCGAAGCAATAGTTTCCTCATTCGGATTCAAAGCGTGTTTGGCTCCAGGAAGCAATACACCCGACATTCCTATTCTATTAGGATAACAGCCCGTAAGTAAAGCCGCTCTCGATGCTGTACAAATGGCCTGTCCAGCATTAAAGTTGGTTAAACGCATTCCTTCCTCGGCAATCTGGTTGAAATGCGGAGTGTTAACTCCCGTCATTCCGTAGGGTTCTGTGTCGCCATAACCCATATCATCCATGTTGATGATAATGATATTGGGTTTAGAATTTGAATTTTTATTCTGAGCAATGCTTAAAGAGGCAATTGCCAAAAGAAAGAGCAAAAAGAAACTTCTTTTCATGATTTGTGGTTTTTGGAATAATTAATAATGGCATGGCGTATAAGTTTGGTTGACCACAAATATATTCAAAAGATGAAGTTGAGAAATAAAAAAAGCCCATTTCACAAAGAAATAGGCTTTTGTTTTTATTTTGAGAGAATCAATTATGGTTTCAAATCTACCACCACTTTTTCGATTTTTCCTTGAAAAGTAAAAGGAGCATCATAAGTTCTGTTTACAGGTGTTCCAAAGTCTTCACCAACATCTAAAGTCTCATCGGCAGAAAAACGGCTTGGCACTGTTTTCGGAATATCACCGCTGGCTACTTTTTTGCCGTCAACAAGCAAAGTTGCTTTAGCCGATTTCCCGACACCGCCGCCTGCGTAATCAAAATTAACTACAATTTTGTGTTTGCCTGCAGTTAAAGCGGTTGGCGATTGTATGCTCCATTTATGATTTGGATAGTGAGAAAAAGCATAAGCAAACGTTGGTTTACCTTTTTGAAGCATTAAAGCCAATCCGGCAAAATAACCGCCTTGCGTAATAATCATACCTTCTTGGCCAGCTTTTACATCGACATCGGCTGTTATGCTGAATGATGTATTTTTCATATTAGGTGCCATTCCTTCTGTGATACGAGATGTACCTTGGTGAAAAGTAAATTGATTTCTGCCTTTATTTAAATTAGGACGATTTTCGGGATTTACTCTGTCTATATAACGATCATCAAATGGGAAAACTTTGTATTTTTCAGCTTCTTCCATAAAATCCTTTTGCATTTCTTTTAGCTTTTCTGGATTTTGCGCTGCAATATCATTTGCCTGGCTATAATCTTTCGTTAAATCATATAGTTCCCATTTATAATCTTTTACAGGATCTTCGGTTGGTACAGGATGTCCTTGCCACGGAAGGTTTTTTGGAGTTGTGCTCGCCATCCATCCGTCTTTGTAATAAGCTCTGTTCGCAATAACCTCAAAGTATTGTGATTTGTGTGTTTCGGGTGCATTGGCATTATCAAAAGAATATACAAGACTTTTTCCTGCCATTGGCGTCTGATCGAAACCATCAACTTTTTTAGGCTGCGGAATATTTGCTGCTTCAAGAATGGTTGGAACGATATCAGTTATATGAGTAAACTGGCTTCTTATTTGGCCCACTTGTTTGATTCTTGCCGGCCATGAAATTACCATTCCTGTGCGGCTTCCACCTAAATGTGATGCGATTTTTTTATCCCACTGAAAAGGCGTATTCATAGCATGTGCCCAGCTGTGTGAAAAATGTTCAGCCATCCACGGCCCGCCAAAATCATCTAAGTGTTTTAGCATAAATTCCTCGGTGTCAACTTCGCCATTAACCATAATACCAATTTCACTAGTTAATCCTTGTCCTGTTGGATCTTCGGCACTAGAACCATTATCTCCCATAATAAAGATGACCAAAGTATTATCATATTGACCAAGATCTTTGATGCTTTGCAATATTCTTCCAATCTGATAATCACAATGCGCAAGCATTCCGGCATAAACTTCCATTTCTCTGGCGGCTACTTTTTTCATTCCTGGCGATAAAGCATCCCATTTTTGGTAATCTGCAGGAGTTGGTGCCAATAATGCATCGGGAGGAATAATACCAAGCTTTTTCTGATTTTCGTAAGTTTCAATTCGCTGTTTATCAAATCCCTGATCGAATTTTCCTTTAAATTTTGCAATCCATTCTTTTGGTGCTTGATGTGGAGCATGCGCAGTTCCAGGTGTATAATAAGCAAAGAAAGGTTTGTTAGGAGAAAAATTCTTTTGAGTTTGTATCCAATGAATGGCGTGATCGGCTAAATCTTTGTCTAAAATATATTCAGAATTTACTTTATCATCTTTTAAATACGGATCTACTGGTTTTGTTCCTTCAAATAAAGCAGGTCTAAATTGATGTGCGTCGGCACCTAAAAAGCCATAGAAATATTCAAAACCTAAACCTGTAGGCCATAAATTAAAAGGTCCTGCTGGAGTAGATTGCCAGTCGGGCACGTTATGATTTTTTCCAAACCATGAAGTTCCGTAACCATTGTCGGTTAAGATTTTACCGATTGTAGCAACGCTTCGCGGCACTAAACTGTTATAACCGGGATAAGGAGTTGAGAATTCCATAATAATTCCTGTCGCAGCAGTATGATGATTTCTTCCTGTAATTAAAGCTGCTCTAGAAGGAGAACAAACCGCTGTGGTATGAAAACGGTTGTAGCGTAATCCGCTTTTGGCAAGAGCATCAAAATTAGGTGTTGGAATTGGTCCTCCAAATGTAGAACTTGCTCCAAAACCAACATCATCAATCATAATCAGTAAAACATTTGGTGCACCTTCAGGCGCACTAATTTCTTTTGGCCATTCTATAGGATCAGAATCTTTAATTGTTGGAGCAACTTTTCCCACTTTTTGATAAGGTTCAATGGGTAAAACTGTTCTGTCGGGCCAATTTTGGGCATACATTTTACCAAAGGCAAGAAATGCAATGAGTACTGCGAAAAAAGTTATTTTTCATAAAATTAAGTGGTATTATATTAATATAAAAAAAACAGTGATAACTTTTTTAAGAACTTGTATTTTAGTTGAATACATAGTAAATGTACAAAAAATAAAGTGCGCTATTTAAAATAATGTTAAAATTTTTGCTCAGACGATTTCTATGCTTTTTTCGAATAAAAAAAGCCTATTTCATAAAGAAATAGGCTTGAAAGATTTGCAAATAGTTGGGGCAAAATACAAATCATTAGAACTAACTTATTTGGGCATTTCTGGAATTATAATTCGTCTTGTTGGAGTGCTTAAAGTTTCTATAAATGCGAGTAAATCGCCGATTTCTTCTTTGCTCAAATCTAGCTTTCTAAGCATTGGATCTGCTTTTGGAATAAGTGAATCTCTTGCAGTCCCTAGATATTTCTTTTGAACAGGAGACGGATTTCCTAAATTGTATAATTCGACAACATCTAATAAAGTTGGAAAATGTCCGTGATGCATCCACGGTTTTGTGTTTACGACTTCACGAAGCGTTGGCGTTCTAAATTTGCCAATATCTTTTACATTTTTAGTAACATTATAACGCCCGAAATCTTCATTTTTTGTTCCGAATAAAGTCTGTCCGTCATTATGAAACTGATTATCGCTGAAATAAGGCGTATTATGGCAATTGATGCATTGTGCTTTAGTTCTAAACAAATGCATTCCTTTTACCTGCTGATCGGTAAATGCGTCTGATTTTCCGTTTACAAACTGATCAAATTTACTTTTCGGACTATTGATTGATCTTTCGAAAGTGGCAATGGCGTATTGAATTCTTTCTAAAGTCACTTTTTTATCGCCAAAAGCGGCAGTAAATAAAGAATTATAGCCTTTTATCTTTGCAATTTTATCTACTGCAATAGTCAGTTTTTCATTCATTTCTAAAGGATCCTGAACAGGAAATTGTGCTTGATCTTCGAGACTTGATGCACGTCCGTCCCAGAACAAAGAAGTGGCGTAGGCTGCGTTTAAAATTGTCATCGAATTGCGTTTTCCAGTTTGGCGATCATGGCCAAAAGAACGCGTTAAATTATCCGTCCAACCCAATTCAGGATTATGGCAGGAAGCACACGCAATTTGTCCGCTTTTAGACAACCTCGGATCAAAAAACAATATTTTCCCTAAACTTTCCTTTTCTTTAGAATACGGATTATAAGCTGGATAAGGAACCGCAGGCAAAACGCCAATATCCTGAAATTTGGCTTTATCGACATTTTCGTGTAATTCCGCAGCAGGCCATTTTGACGAATCTCCACTGGAATACAGTTTCCGTAATTCCTGAATGTCAATATAATCGGGACCTTCAGCTGTTTTATAAGCCGATAATCCAAGTAAGAATAGGAGAGGGAAGATTAGTTTTTTCAATTCTTTTTTGTTTTTTGTTCTTTTTTGTTTCAGGTTTCAAGTTTCACGTTCTGTTGCAACGTGAAACTTGAAACTTGAAACTTGAAACCTGAAACCATTTTCATATTAAAGAGAAACTTCTTTAGGACATGAAATACTCAATGCTGTTGGTTTTGGATACGTTTTGTTATTGTACATTCTGTATTGTGTCGAAACCGTTCCTCCAAACAGTTTATCGTTGGTCAGTTTTAATTCAAATGAAATTTCATATAAACCTGTGCTGATTTCTTTATAGGTTCCTTCTCCAGAAATGGCAATAACATGCGTATTTGTAGCACTTGATCCGATAGTAATATCTTGCGGAATCACGAGAACGGTTCCTTCCGTTTTGTTATTTCCATTTGCTGGGAAAAACTCCAAAGCCGAAGTGATATTAAATCCAGGCGAAATTGCGGCAGAGTTACTTTCGTTAGAAAACCATCTTTTTAAACCAAAAGAATTGACTGTATTTGTCCCGCTAGAAACGTTAAAACCGATTTTGAAAGCGTCGTGGTAAATGTCATCGTTAGGGTTTGTTGTGCCTTTATCGCTATATAAAATGGCGTTTGGATCGTCTTTGGTCACGACAACTGGATAAGTTAAAGCATTAAAAGTCTGCCATGTACAGTTTCCATTATTATTAAACCAATGTTCGCCATAAGTCAGATAAAAGGCATTTGTAGAATCTGTAAATTTAGATGCTGGATTGGCCTGAATATCTCTCGGAGATTTTATTGGTTTTGCGATGGTTAGATTGGTATTTCCTGTAGCAGTGTAATTAGGAATATTTATTAAAGTAATCTTCGATTCGTAACGGGCATCATCATTTTGAAGATCTTCTAAAAGAGTTAAATGGTACGTTACAGAACTTCTGTTATCGCCAAAATCATCATGCGTTAAAGAATATTCAAAACCATTTTGAAACTTGAAAAAGTTAGCGTTTTCAATTTCCTCAGGAAAGAAACCATTTGGGAAATTTACTTTAAAATCGATTGTTTCGCCTACTTCGCCTTTCACATTATATTGTGTTACCGGAAAAGTATAATTGGTGGCAATGGTTCCTAAATCTATTTTGAAAGTATTGTTTGGATAGGCCGAATTTAAATTCCCGATATGAATATCAGGATCAGAAACCGTTTCAAGCTTTAGATTAATACTTTGATTTTCAGTCCATCTTTTATCAAAAGAAACATAAATAGTATCGGTTAGTTTGTTTCCTTGAAATGAAAGCTGATTTACCGGATTTACACTAAAACTATTTGCAACGCCTGATGTTTCTGCACTAAAATTGGCTGTAACGGCTTTTTTTAAGGAACGAGTGGTAAGAGTTACAGGAACTTTTAATGTTTTTACAGATTTGTTTTCATAAGTGGACTGTGGAACTAAATTTCCGTTTATAGCAGGATATTCCAACGGAGAATTATCTGCTTTTACCAAGAAGTTAAATCGTAAATACGGATCAATTTCAGAACCTAATTTATAATCGTCTTTGGAACAGGAAATATATAATAGGGCGGTAAATAATACGCTGAATATCTTAATACGAGTCATTTTGCTGCAAGTTTGGGTTAAGATTAGTGTTGAATGTTGGAATTGGCAGTACATATTTTAGAGACGGATAAGTCAAACTGCACACATTTGCAAGACAGCCGTCGGTTCTAGAAACATCTTTATGGTTTCTGGCAATATCGAAGAACAAAAAGCCTTCAAAACACAATTCTTTTCTTCTTTCTAAAAAGATATCTTCTTTTAGATTTGCTGTATTGGTCAATAATGAAGCATTGGCACGGGAACGAATCGTATTAATGTCTGCCATTGCAATATCGGCTCTGTTGGTTTGTAAAGCTGCTTCGGCACGAATCAAATACATTTCGCTAAGTCTAAAAGCGACATACCCTGCATTGTCTTGAAACTTTTTGGTAAAACTATAATTTACGTAAGTCTGAACGCCATCAACCAATGTAAAAAGAGGTTTTACCAAGAAAAGCTGCTTTCTTAAATCATTGTTTTCATATAAATTAATCAAATCATTTGAAGCGGTATATTTTTCAAAACTCAAATCTGTATTATAGCCAAAAAATTTTGACATTGATCCCGAAACATTGTTTTCACTGTCTGTAGGAATAGCAAATTCAAGTAGAATTTCTGAAATTGGAAGATCTGGTTTTGCCCATTCTGTTAATAGGTTTTCTTTACTGGTTAAAACGGTTCCAGAATTGGCAATAACATCATTTGCTGTTTCGTAAGCATTTGCCCAATCTCCTTTTTGAAGATAAACTCTCGCTAATAAAGCTTTTGTATTTTTTTGATTGAAAAAAGAGTAAGCAGCGCCCGAAAGCAATGAGTTATCCGAATAATTAGCAATAGCAGTCTGGAGATCATTAATAAGTAAAGCATACGTTTCTGCAGCGGTTTTACGTGCTGGATATTGAATGCCGCCTTTTATAGATGCGGTGCTGTAA
Source organism: Flavobacterium luteolum (assembly GCF_027111275.1). Classification (NCBI taxonomy): domain Bacteria; kingdom Pseudomonadati; phylum Bacteroidota; class Flavobacteriia; order Flavobacteriales; family Flavobacteriaceae; genus Flavobacterium; species Flavobacterium luteolum. The sequence continues at coordinate 4,424,039 of NZ_CP114286.1, forward strand.
ATGATTCCTAAATGCGATGCATCTGCAGTATATTTATAATCTTGACTGTAAACCAGCGATAAAAGAAAATGCGTATAAGCTCTTATAGCCAATGCTTCTGCTTTGATCTGATTTTTTTCTGCAACGGTAGCATCGGTTAGGGAAGGAGTATATTCTAAAATTAGATTTGCCTGATTTATAATATTATAACTATCATCGTAAAATGATTTGTAATTACTCGTCAATGCTTGATCATCAAAAGAATAAGCCTGTTCAACATTAGATGGTGTCGAAACTTGTCCTTTAAGACTTCCTGTTGCAATTGGAGTAAATTTAATATTTCCGCCTTGTAAATCTGCATAAACAGCATATCGTTCTGATCTTACATTGGCTTCTAGTGAAGAATAAAGCCCTCTAAGCGCTTGTAAAACGCCAGTTTTATTTTGTAAAAGTTCGTCTATAGAAGTCTGTGTTCCGGGTTCTTGTTCTAAAAAGTCACTGCAGCTTTGCAATGAAAATAGTAGAAAAAATATGGATAGGTATTTTGAATATTTCATTTCTTAAAATTTAGCATTAATTCCCAGCGAAATTGTTCTTGCCTGCGGATAGATATAACTGTACTCTCGTACGCCGTTCATTCCTTTTGGACTTTTTTCTTTGTACCAATACGCCACATTTGTAGCATCGGCAAAAACAGAAAGTGCATCCAGAAAAGTATTTTTTAACGGTACGTTATAGCTTAAATTAATATTGCTGATTCTGATGTAAGTCGCATCATAAACATATTTGCTTAAGTTGGTTATAATTGGCGAAAGCGTAACGGCAGATTGTGTAACATTATCACCTGGGTTTCTCCAATAATCATAAGCATTTACAGAAAGATTTCTGTTTGTTGTTACGTTATATTGATCAATAAGAACACTTGATGCTAGAAAGTCTCCGCCAATTTGATAATCGCCTCTAATCGATAAAGTAAGATTATTATAGAAAGTAAAATTATTATAGAAACCTCCATAAGCATCTGCCTGTTTGTCTCCAATAGGTTCCCAGTCAGCGATTGTGTATAATTCGCCATACGTTTTAGCATCGTAAACTTGGCCATTTTTCTGAACAAGATCTCTTCCTGTAGCAGGATCTACGCCAACCCACTTAACTCCCCACAATGTCGTAGTGCTGTAGCCAATTTTTTGTGCCAATGCCAGATTTGCTACAGAATAGTCGCTTCCTAAACCTTTTAAATCGGTTACTTTGCTGTCTACTGTAGAAATATTGAACGCTGTTGTCCATTTAAAGGCGTTACTTTTTATCCATTTAATTCTTGTAGTAAGCTCAAAACCTTTGTTGTACATGCTCGCTGCATTTAATTGTATTGAACTATAACCCGTTTCAGTAGGAATGTCTCTTGCTGTAATTAAATTGCTTTTATTATCATAGTAGTATTCTAAAGTCAATTCGATTCTTTTGAAAACATTAAAATCAAATCCAGCATTGAATTTTGTGTTTTTTTCCCAGCTTAATCTGCCGTTTGGAGCCGCTCCAGGCGTTGCTTCTATATCGCCATTGTATCCATTTTGGCTGATATTGTACAAACCTTTAGATCGGTACGAACCAATTTTAGAATTTCCTGTTGTACCATAACTGGCTTTTAATTTCAGGAAATCAATCCAAGAATTAGAATTCAGAAAATTTTCATTGCTAATAATCCATCCAGCACCCAAACCACCGTTATGAGCCACATCGGTATCATCTCCAAAAACAGAACTCTGGTCACGACGGTAATTGGCCAATAAGAAATAGCGTTTTTTGTAATTGTAGTTTACTTGCGAGAACAAAGAAACCCTAGAGTTATAGCTAATTTCGTTTCTATAACTCTGTCCATCTGTAGATTCATCTTTTGGCGTATCTGGATTGTCGTCTCGTATTGCTTCAGAAACTTTATGAATGTATTCTGGGTTTAAAAATCCAATTCCAGCTTTATAATTAAAATCAGTTTTATCCTCAGCAAGTTCAAAACCCACTACACCATCAATTTCATGAGTTTCGTTCCATTGTTTATTAAATAAAGCTTGTCCTTGCCAGTTCCATTTGGTAGAATTTCTCTGATTGATAACACGACGTCCCCAAGCTGGACGCGAAATTCCATCTAACATAAAAGTACCGTTAGGCTGGCCGCTTTCATTTGCTGCTGAAAAATAGCGATCCTGTTCTTTATCGGTATAATCCATTCCAAAAAGAGTCGAAAATCGAATATTTTTATTGAGTTTATAAGACAAATTCAAACTCCCTAAAAGACCAAAAGTCTGTGCTTCGTTTTTATTTTGCTCAATTGCCGCCAAAGGATTTCCTCTTGTTGTACCGCTTACGCCCAAATTGGCATAAGAACCATCAGCATTATACAAGGCAAGGGTTGGAAGGTAGGCGAAACTATAAAAGATATTCGGCGCATCTTTTTGGACATAACTAGGATTCAGCATCAAGTTAATGTCCCATTTGCCAGAATTGTAACCCAAATTGATTCCCGCGTTTAACTGTTTGGTTTCATTGCCAATCTGCGGTTCATCGATTTTGGTGTAACTTACATTAGTTCTATACGAAAATTTAGAAGTAGAGCCCGAAACATTAAAATTATACTTATTGTATATTCCTGCACGATTTAATATATTAAACCAATCGGTATTGATACCATTATAAGAAACAGGAACATAACCTGGAGTAGTGTTTTTCATGAACTCATTTCGCAGTTCTGTATATTGTTCTCCGTTTAAATATTTAATCTGATTTATGGCAGAAGAAACTCCAAGCTGATTGGAGAAACCAAATTGTGTTTTTCCTTTTTTCCCCTTTTTGGTTGTAATCAAAATTACGCCATTCGCTCCGTCAGCACCATAAATACCAACCGCTGCAGCATCTTTTAAAACAGAAATAGTTTCAATATTCTCTGGAGCAATTTTCATTAACGGATTCGCCAGATTTTCGGCATAATCGCCATTTCCATTAAAGTTGGCGCTGTCAATTGCATATTCTTCGCTCATAACCACACCATCTACAATAATAAGAGGCTGAGACGAAGTTCCAGTAATGGCACCGCTTAAAGAAGACAAAGTACCTTGTCCGCGAATATTGATTTTAACCGGACCACCAATGCCAGAAGTATTTTCAACCATAACTCCAGCAATCTGACCTGTAATCATTTTGTCAAAACTTTCAGAAGCCTGTTCAACCGCAATATCTTTTGCCTGTAAAGTCGAAATACTTCCAACAATTTCCTCCTTCAATTTAGTAGTGCCATAAGAAGAAGTAATCACAACAGGATTCAGCTCATCGGTAGTTTCCTGAAGATAAAAAACAAACGTTTTTTTGTCTTCTGCTTTTTGCGACTGAGTTTCCATTCCTAAAAATCCAGCTTCAAGAACCAGATTTTCGATATTGCTTCCTTTTAACTGATAGACAAACTTTCCGTTAAAATCGGTTATAGCGCCCATTCCAGTTCCTTTTATGCGAATAGAAGCGCCTGGAAGAGGCTGTCTGTCTTTTGCATTGTAAACCGTTCCGCTAATCATTCGCTGCGTTTCCTGAACAGTATTATTTGGAGCGTCAGAAATTGAACTCGTTAAAAGAACTTGTTTTTTCTGAATGTAAAATGAAATATTTTTGTCTTTTAATAACTGCGTTAAAGCCGTTTCTAAACTGACATCATTTACATCTAAATCACCAAGCTGATCGGCATCAATTTTTCTAGCATTATAAATGATCCTGAAATCGGTTTGCTCTTCAATAGATTTGATAATTAGGCTTATAGGTTTGTTTTTTGCATGTAATGTTATGAGTTTATTCTGAGAAAATCCTTTAAATCCAGATATGAGGAGGGCTAAGAAAAACAGAATTTTTCTTAAAGCGGGCTGTATCGTAAATGTCATGTTTATTTATTTATCGCGGATTGGTGATGGTAATCGTTTTTTGTTTAATGGAATAATTAAAAGGCGTGTCGCGTTTTAGCAGATCTAAAATGTTTTCGACACTAGATTCGCTAGTATTTATTGTACCAGTAAAATTCTGTCTGGCCAAATCAGAATTTTCATTGATAATTTCAACGTCGTAGGTACGCTGAATAATTTTAGCGATTGTAGAAAATGGGGTGTCTTTAAATGCCAGTTCTCCTTTTGTCCAGGCTGAGTAAAGGGAAACATCAACATTTTTGAGGGTAATTTTTTTAGCATTATTTTGCCAAGTTGCCATTTGATTTGGCTCAAGCAAAATAACATTCGAAGGATCTGCGGTTTCAGACATCTGGATGCTTCCTTCTATTAAAGTGCTGTTAACAGTAGGGTTTTCGGGATAAGCGCTCACATTAAACTTTGTCCCAAGAACCTTAATATCAACCTGATTGGCGTTTACAACAAACGGATGTTCTTTGTCTTTGGCTACTTCAAAAAATGCTTCACCGGTTAAGTATACATTTCTGTTTCCGTTTAAGCCAAATTGTTCCGGATAACGCAAAGAACTGCCGGCATTTAAACTCACAATAGTACCATCTGAAAGTTTAAGTTTAAAGCGTTTTCCGTACGGAACCGAAAGCGTATTGTAAATCACTTTCTGATCCTGAACTTTACCAAAATAAATAATTTCAGTCGGAAATTTTTTGGCAATCAAATCACCTTTGTCATTTAACAATGCAGTTTCTTTTTTTCCAGATATATATTCCAGACGGCCGTCGCCCAATTCCAGAACAATTTCTTTTGGAGTTTCAGATTTGCTGTTAAATAAGTAAAAAGTTGTTCCTAACCCCAAGAACACTAAAAATATCGCAGCATATTGTAAATACTGTCTAATGCTATTTTTTGGTTTCATCTGGATTACTGGAACCGTTTCAATAGATAAATCAGAAGAAAGAGTGGTCAATGCCCAAATCTTCTTCGCTTTTATAAATTGTTTTTTGTTTTCTTCTGATGCTTCGATCCAATCAAAAAGTGCCTGAACTTCTTGTTCTGAAGCTTCATTAGAAAGGTATTTATGTATTATTTCCGATGTCATATTTGCGTTTTAAAACTTCTCGCCATTATAAGTACACCTCAGAATTAAAATACCCTACCTTTTATTCTTAATTATTATAAATAAGGATAAAAATTAAGAACAAATAATCAGATAATCGGGTTTTTAAAATCTTCAAAGCCTTTGTCATATGGGCTTCGACAGCTTTTAAAGAAACTCCCATTTCTTCGGCGATTTCTGCATTTTTTTTATTCTCGAAACGTTTTTTTATAAAAACTTCTCGCGTTTTTGGTGGCAGATCGCTGATAGATTCCTGAATTATACGTTCTAACTCGGTTAATTCTAAAGTGTCGAACTGAATGGAGTTTAAAACCTCAATATCCAATTCTCGCTCTTTGTGGTTTAAGAGGTCATTTTTGAATTTATCCTTCACTTTATTGTGGCGAATTAAATTCAAACATTTTGATTTGGCATAGGTAAACAAGAAAGCCTGAATTCCGTTAACAGATTCCACATTTTCTCTATTTTGCCACAAGTGTAGTAAGGCTTCCTGAGCCAGATTTTCGGCTTCGTCCTGATCGTAAATGAACTGAAGGCTGAAAGACTGGATTCTTCTAAAATATTTATCGTAAAAAAACTTAAATGCAGTTTCGTCGCCTTCCTTAAAGGAATGGAAAAGATCTAATTCGAAACGGGCATTATCATTCATTAAACGAAATTTACTTTGAAAAAAGCAATATTAAGTAAATTTAAAAAACAACTCAATTTTGCTCAGAAAGCGGCAAATATAAAAGTTTATTTATATTAATTCTAAATAAAATAAAATTATTGAGTGTTTGAAGAAAATTTATTCAGAATAAGTTTATTTACGTGTTTATAGCTAACCGCAAAGAGCGCAAAGGTTTACGCAAAGTTCGCAAAGTTTTTTACCAAAGCTTTGCGAACTTTGCGTTTTAATAAAGCTTTGTATAGAATCAATCTTTGTGCTCTTTGCGGTTAAATAAGCGGTTTCAAAAAATATCAAAGATTGCTATATAATAATTGCAGTGTATGAAAATCGGATGAACCATCAAAGTGTTTGTGAAGCACTTCCTGAAAAATTGGTTCTGTATTTTGAACGCTCGCAAATAATGTCATACAGGATTGAAGATTTTCTAAGTCGATGCTTTCAAAAATATCAGAAACATTTTCTTCCTTTTTGACTAGTTCAGAAGTGATTTCTATAAGATGTTTTCCTAGAATTGGATGCTCTAGAAAAGCAATTGCTTCATCGGCATTTTTGATTTCGTAAAATTTGGAAGTATCATTAGAACCCATTCCTTTTATCTGCGGAAATATAAACCACATCCAAGGAGATTCTTTTTTACCATTTTTAATTTCGTCCAGAGCTGTCAAATACAATTTATTCTGAGCATCTAAAAAACGAAGCAGTCCATTATTGTTGTAGGCCATTACTTACTGATATTTATTTGGGGTATCAGGCCATAAATCTAGTCAAAATATGTTTACTTGTATAGAGGGAGATTCTTTTTTTAATGCCATTTTTTAACATTTTAAACAGAATAATTTAGAAAAGCGATTCGGTGTAAAATTGGATAGATTTATTTTGCATTAACAGATAAAATCGTATTAATAAATGATTTTATTGTTATAAAATGAAGTTTTAGTTGGTAATTCTGTTATGATTTTCCTATTTTTATGAACAAGCGGTTTCTAAAACTGCTGTATTCTTTAAAATTAGAATTGATATTTACTTCTTTATAATATCAATATTTTTCAACGGGGCAGTCTCGCCCATAAAAAATAACATGCTTATGAAAATAGGATTAATCGGATTCGGAAAAACTGGAAAATCAGTAGCTTCAATATTATTAGAAAATAAAAAATTCTGCTTAGAATGGGTTTTAAGACAAAGTACAGTTTTGGAACACAGATCGGTACCAGAATTCTTTGGAGTGCAGTCAGAAGAACCCGGCTTAATCTATTCTAGTTCCAAAACTTCTATCGAGGAATTATTAGATAAACATCCTGTCGACGTTATTATTGATTTTTCATCACATCAGGGAATTTACACGTACGGAGAAGCGGCAGCCAAAAAAAATATAAAAATCATTTCGGCAATCTCACATTATAAAGATAAAGAACTAGATTTTTTAAAGAAACTGGCTAAGAAAACTACAGTATTTTGGTCGCCTAATATTACTTTAGGAGTAAACTATTTATTATTTGCCGCTAAATTTTTAAAGAAAATTGCACCTTGGGTTGATATCGAAGTAAACGAAGAGCATTTTAAAACCAAACAGGGAACATCTGGAACAGCAGTAAAAATTGCCGAAGCACTAGACGTTGACAAAGAAAATATTAATTCGGTTAGGGCAGGAGGAATCGTTGGAAAACACGAAGTTATTTTTGGTTTTCCTTTTCAAACCGTGCGTTTAATTCACGAATCGATTTCGAGAGAAGCTTTCGGGAACGGAGTTATTTTTGTGGCCGAAAATCTAAAAGAGAAAGAAAAAGGATTATATAATTTTGAAGATATTCTGACGCCTTATTTTACGGTTTAATTTTTTTTTGCCGCTAAGACACAAAGGCACTAAGTTTTTTTAATCTCGCAATCCCGATAGCTATCGGGAGCAGAGGCGCAAAGTTTTTTATTGAAAATAGTTGAATTGCTATTTGTCTTCCTGAGCGAAGTCGAAGGATAAGCGCAATGTATATTTTAATCTCGCAATCCCGATAGCTATCGGGAGCAAAGACGCAAAGTTTTAAACCTAAAAAACTTAAAAAAAGAAAAACTTTGCGCCTTAGTGTCTTAGCGGCAAAAAAACTTATTTCCTAAAAGTCAAAGCCTTCATATATTCTAAATTCATTTTAGCAATAGAAAGCACCGAAATCCCCTGCGGGCATTCGATTTCGCAGGCTCTTGTATCAGAACACGCTCCAAAACCCTCTTCATCCATTTGTTTTACCATCGAAACCGCACGTGTTTGTGCTTCTAATTTTCCTTGTGGCAAAAGGGCTAAATGCGTTATTTTAGCACCAACAAACAAAGCGGCGCTCGCATTTTTGCACGAAGCCACACATGCTCCGCATCCTATACAGGCCGCAGCATCAAAGGCAGCTTCTGCAGTTTCGTATGAAATCGGAATACTGTTTGCTTCTGGCGCCTGCCCCGTAGCCGCGCCAATAAAACCTCCCGAAGCGATAATGGAATCAAATGCTTTTCGGTCAATTTTTAAATCACGTAGAACAGGAAAAGCTTTAGCACGAAAAGGTTCAATATAAATAGTGTCTCCATCCTTAAAACTTCTCATATGAAGCTGACAGGTTGTAGTATTTTTTAAAGGACCATGAGCGCGTCCGTTTATCATTACACCACATTGCCCACAGATTCCTTCACGACAGTCGTGATCAAACTCGATTACGCGTTCTCCATTTTGAATTAGAGATTCGTTTAAAAGATCCAGCATTTCTAGAAACGACATGTGTTCTGATACTCCATCAATTTCATAATCTGTCATTTCTCCTTTGGTTGAAGAATTAAACTGGCGCCATATTTTTAGATAAAGTTTCATATATAATTGTTAATTATGAATTGTTAATTATGAATGAGTATTGTGAATTAATAATTTACAATTAACAATTCACAATTAATATTCACCATTTATTTATAGCTTCTCACTGCAAGTTCCACCGATTCAAAGGTTAAAGGTTCTTTGTGAAGTTCTGGTTCGTTATTTAAACCTTTCCATTCCCAGGCAGAAACGTAGCAGAATTCATCGTCGTTGCGGACAGCTTCTCCGTCGGCGGTTTGATATTCTTCTCTAAAATGAGCACCGCAGGATTCTTCACGTTGTAAAGCATCGTAACACATTAATTCGGCTAATTCTATATAATCGGCAATTCGGCCGGCTTTTTCAAGTTCGCTGTTTAACGTATTATCACCAGTGATTCTGAGATCTTTTTCAAACGAAGCTTTCAGTTCACGAATTTCGATTAAGGCTTCTTCTAATTTTTGTCTGCTTCGCGAAAGACCGCATTTTTCATACAAAAGTCGTCCAATTTTTTTATGGAAATAATCTGCAGAAAGCGTTCCGTTCGTATGTAAAAAGCGATCCAGCTGTCTTCTCACTACTTTCTCCGCTTCTTCAAATGCAGGATGCGAAATATCAGATTTTGGTAAATTCAATTCGCCAGCGAGATAGTTTGGAATTGTATAAGGAGCAATAAAATAACCGTCGACACAGGCTTGAAGTAGTGAATTTGCTCCTAATCGATTGGCACCATGATCGGCAAAATTGGCTTCGCCTAAGGCAAACAAACCAGGAATAGTAGTCATAAGTTCATAATCAACCCAAAGTCCGCCCATGGTAAAATGCGCTGATGGCGAAATCAGCATTGGTTCCTTATAAGCGTTTATGCCTGTAATCTTTTCGTACATCGCAAAAAGATTGCTGTATTTGGCTTCGATTTTATCTTTTCCCTGTGCTTTTATAGCATCCGAGAAATCGAGATAAATCGCATTTTTCATAGGCCCAACACCATGACCGGCATCAATTCTTTCTTTTGCTGCTCTTGACGAAATATCTCTTGGTGCTAGATTTCCAAAGGAAGGATAACGGCGTTCTAAGTAATAATCGCGTTCTTCTTCGGGAATGGCGTTTGCAGTTCGTTCATCTGCGGCTTTTTTAGGAACCCAGATGCGTCCGTCATTTCGAAGCGATTCCGACATTAAAGTCAGTTTTGACTGGTTTTCACCATGTTGCGGGAGCGAAGTAGGGTGAAACTGAATCCAGCTTACGCCTGCCATATAAGCGCCTTTTTTGTGCGCGCGCCAAATTGCAGAGCTATTGCAGCCCATAGCCAAAGTAGACAGATAATATACTTTTCCATAACCGCCAGAAGCCAAAACGACAGCATCGGCGGCATGACGCTCTAAAATTCCAGTTTCGAGATTTCGTGCAATTATGCCTTTGGCTTTGCCATCGATAACAACGAGTTCAAGCATTTCGTGACGGGTATACAAAGTCACTTTTCCTAAAGACGCCTGACGTTCTAAGGCTTGATAAGCGCCCAATAAAAGCTGTTGTCCGGTTTGGCCTCTCGCATAAAAAGTTCGAGAAACCTGAACGCCTCCAAAAGATCTATTGTTTAAATATCCTGCATATTCCCTTGCAAAAGGAACACCTTGTGCAACTGCGTGATCTATAAGATGTGCAGAACATTCGGCTAAACGATAAACATTGGCTTCACGAGATCTAAAATCGCCACCTTTTATAGTGTCATAAAACATTCTGTAGGTGCTGTCTCCATCATTTTTGTAGTTTTTGGCAGCGTTTACTCCGCCTTGAGCGGCAACAGAATGTGCGCGTCGTGGAGAATCCTGAAAGCAGAAGGATTTTATATTATAACCTTGTTCAGCAAGAGAAGCCGCGCATGAAGCACCTGCAAGACCTGTTCCGACAACGATTATATTTAGTTTTTTTCGATTTGCGGGATTGACCAATTTGGCTTTAGACTTGTAAAGACTCCATTTATCAGCAAGAGGACCTTCGGGTATTTTTGATTCCATCATTTTTAGTGGTTTAAAATGAATTGATACAAAAGCTTTAATAGAAAACTAAATTTAGTATAAAATATTGATATTTAGCTGTTTTTGTATGAATATATTTAAACAAAAATGAACTTTAAGTATACAAATAGCTGTATTTTAAATTCAAACCCGACAGGTTTTTAAAACCTGTCGGATTTAATTGATAGAGACAAAAAAATCTGCTGAATCTGCTAATCTGCGGGAGTAATTTTGCTCGCAGATTTAGCAGATTCAGCAGATTTATAAAATTGAATTGAAATATTTTTGAAAAATTATTTCTCGATTATCATAGTAACTCCTTGACCACCTGCGGCACAGATAGAAATTAAGCCTCTTCCAGAATCTTTTTCGTTAAGTAGTTTTGCCATTACGCCAATAATTCTTCCACCAGTTGCAGCAAAAGGATGAGCGGCCGCCAAACTGCTGCCTTTTACATTCAGTTTATTTCGATCTATCGCGCCTAATGGTTTCTTTAATCCGATTTCGGCACTTAGTTCTGGGCTTTCCCAGATTTTTAAAGTTGCTAAAGTCTGAGCAGCAAAAGCTTCGTGAATTTCGTAATAGTCAAAATCTTGCAAGTTTAATTCTGCTTTTTCCAACATTCTTGAAGCTGCAAATAAAGGTGCTAACAGAAGATTCTGCTGATTTTTAACGTATTCAATAGCAGCAATTTCTGCGAAAGTAATATACGCCAAAATAGGAAGTCCTTGTTCTTTTGCCCATTCTTCGCTAGCCAGAAGAATACAAGAAGCTCCGTCTGTTAAAGGTGTTGAATTTCCTGCGGTTAAAGTACCATTTACTTTATCAAACGCTGGTTTTAATTTCGCTAGTTTTTCAATTGTACTATCTCTTCTTAGATTATTATCTTTTTCTAATCCGTTAAAAGGAATAATCATATCATCAAAGAAACCTTCATCATAGGCTTTTGCCATATTTAAATGACTTCTTAAAGCAAACTCATCTTGATCCTCACGCGAAATTTTATAATATTTTGCTGTAATCTCAGTATGTCCGCCCATAGAGAGTCCAGTTTGAGATTCCTCATTTTTAGGAACTAAAGGAGAGAAATCTTTAGGACGAAGCTTTAGAAATGTTTTGATTTTTCCGCCCAACGATTTTGCTTGTCTGGCTTCTAATAATACTTTTCTAAGTTTTTCGCTTACAGCAATCGGCATATCACTGATTGAATCTACACCTCCAGCAATTCCAGAATCAATTTGTCCAAGTGCAATTTTATTGGCAATATAAATAGCGCTTTCAATTCCGGTATCGCAAGCCTGCTGTAAATCGCATGCAGGTGTTGCAGGATCTAGACTGGTTTGCATGACGCATTCTCGAATCAAATTGTTGTCATAAGTATGTTTAATTACTGCGCCTCCAGCAACTTCGCCTAATAATTTTCCTTTTAGATCGTATTTATCAATAAGACCATTGAGTGCTGCGATCATCATATCTTTATTTCCCACATTAGAATAGGCCGTATTAGCTCTCGCAAAAGGAATTCTGTTGTAGCCTACAATGGCGACTTTTCTTATTGTATTTGATTTCATATCAGGAAGTTATTTGTTTTTGGTTTTGAAATTTCGAAATATAAAGATAGAAATAGATTTTGGTTTCCTGCTTAATGCAGATTAAGATTATCGGCAAATAGGAGAGAAATGAATGTCTCAGATTTTATTTTAACTGATTTAGTATAATTAATTGCATTTATTTAGAATGAATTAAAATAATTTGGAAATGTTAAGATTAGCATATACTTTTGTCGCTCAATTTAAAATCAAAACCAAATGAAAATAATTATGAATGCCAAAGTTTATCTTTTTGTGCTGTTTTTGAGCTCATTAAATATGATGGCGCAACAGCTTGGAACTGTAAACGGAAAAGTTTCTTTGAGTGGCAATAAACCTGCAGAAAACATTGCTGTAGCTTTAAAAGGAACAAAATATTCAGATATTACAACTGTTTCAGGACATTATGAGATTAAAAATGTAAAACCAGGAACATACACTATTGTATTAAATGGAGTAGGAATTCAGCCTGTTGAGGATAAAATCGTAGTTAATTCAAAACAAGTAACAACTAAGAATTTTTCTCTTTCAGAAAGTCAGCAAGATCTTGAAGAAGTGGTAATTAAAAAGAATAAGTACAAACAAGATAAACCTTCATTATCATTACGTCTTCAAACTCCAGTTTTAGAAATTCCTCAAAACATACAAATTGTAAGCGGTCAAACCTTAAAAGATCAGCAAATTACAAGTATGAGCGATGGTGTAATCCGAAATGTGAGTGGTGCTGTACGTTTGGAGCATTGGGGAGATTTGTACACCAATATTACCATGAGAGGTTCTCAAATCCAGGCTTTTAGAAACGGTTTTAATGTGGTTTCTTCTTTCTGGGGACCATTAACTGAAGATATGAGTTTTGTTGATCATATCGAGTTTGTAAAAGGTCCAGCGGGTTTTATGCTTTCAAGCGGTGATCCAAGCGGATTGTATAATGTTGTGACTAAAAAGCCAACGGGAGTAACAAAAGGAGAGGTGAGTGTGCTTGGCGGAAGCTACGATTTTTATAGAGTGAGTGTCGATCTTGATGGAAAATTAGATAAAAAAGGAAAATTATTATATAGATTCAACGGAGCAGCGCAGCAAAAAGGATCGCATCGTCCGTTTGAACACAATAATCGTTATGTAATTGCTCCAGTAATTTCGTATCAGATTGATGATAAAACAAAAATTACAGCCGAATATAACTTTCAATACGCAAATATGACTGAAGTAGGTTCTTACTATGTTTTCGGGCCTAAATCTGATGGATATGCAACTTTGCCTCGTAATTTTACAATGACACAGCCAGGATTGCCGGATACTAATATTCAAGATCATAGCGGTTATCTTCAGTTCGAACATAAGTTTGACGAAAATTGGAAGCTTACAGCTCAAACGTCTTATTTTAAGTATATTCAGCAAGGATACAGCTCTTGGCCAAGTTTAGTTGGACCAGCTGAAATAGATACGGATGGAGACAAAATTCCAGATGTTTTTCTTGATAAAGGAGATATCATTAGAAATGTTGGTATTTGGGATGCGGAAAGTAATATGTATTTAGGGCAGATCTTTTTGAATGGAAAATTCAGTACAGGAAATGTTTCTCATAAAGTATTGGGTGGAGTAGATTTAGGAAGTAAAGATTATATAGCAGATTGGGGACAATCTCATGATTTGGATACTTATGCAAATCCGTTTAATGTTTACAATCCAAATTATGGTACGCCTTCAAATGGTTTACCGCAATTTGATCACGATACTCCTTTAAGCCAAAGAGCTGGTGGGCTTTACGGTTCGAAGTATGCGGCTGGATATGTGCAAGACGAACTTGGTTTTTTAGAAAATAGATTGAGATTGACTCTTGCTGCAAGATATACTTGGATTAGTCAAACGAGTAGTTATGATGAGCCACAAGAAGATAGCCATATTACACCTCGTGCGGGTTTAAGTTATTCTATTACTGATGATTTTGCGGTTTACGGGTTATACGATCAAGCTTTTACGCCTCAATCGGGTGTAGTAAGAAGTGGTGATGTAAAACCGCTTACAGGAAACAATGTTGAATTTGGACTTAAAAAAGATTGGTTTGATGGTTCTTGGAATACAAGTTTATCGGTTTATAATATCTTAAAGAAAAATGAGCTAACGGGAGATCCTAATAATCAGCCAAATGAACAATATAAAATAGTTTTGGGTGAAAAAAGAGCGCGCGGTGTTGAATTCGATTTAAGAGGAAAAATATTTGACGGACTAAATCTTATTGCAAATTATGCGTTTACAGAATCAATTGTAACTAAAATTGATCCAGCTGTTTCTGAAGCTAATAAAATTAATGTAGGAGATGTTGTGCCTGGTTATGCTAAACATACGGCTAATGCATGGTTAAATTATACGCTTCAAAATGGTAAACTGAAAGGTTTTGGTGCTTCGATTGGAGGAACTTTCCTTGATGGACGCCAGACTGATACTTGGAGTCCAGGGGTTGTAAAACTTCCAACTTACTTTAAACTAGACGGTGGATTGTCTTATGAAACGGGTAAAATTAAAGTTACGGCAAACGTATTCAATATTTTAGACAGATATCTTTACAGCGGTTCGTATTACGAGTGGTTAAGTGCTTACTACTGGCAAACTGAAGCGCCAAGAAATTTTAGAGTTGGTGTCACTTATAAATTTTAAAGGTGCTAAGGTTCTGAGGGACTAAGATTCTAAGGTTTCAAGGTTCAAAGCAACAAAGTATTTTGAGATATATAGTTCTTTTGAATTGCCTCCAGTCTTAACTGGAGGTAACAGATAAAGATTTAAAAAAAGGCTTTAGCCAAACTATTGAGGTTTGGCTAAAGCCTTTAATATTTGTTCTATATTTTCATCCAGCTAAAGCTGGACGCTATTCAATTTCTAAAAAAAATCCTTCTAATCTGTGGAATCTGTGGCTTTAAAAAAGGTTTTGCGTCTTAGCTCCCTATAACTATCGGGATTGCGAGATTAATTATTATGCCTTGCGTATCAAAGGAATCAATTTTGTACCAATCAATTCAATCGCATTCATTAATTGTTTATGCGTTAATCCAGCATTATCCATTTGGAAAGTAAATCGATCTACACCTCCAAGTGCTTCACTATGACGAAGAATTTTTTCTGCAGCTCTTTCGGGACCTCCAACAATTAAAACACCCAAATCATCAATTAAACCGTCAAATTTGCCTTTTGTTACTGGTGGCCAGCCTCTTTCATATCCTAATTTGGTCCATAATTCGGCATAACCAGGATAATATTCTTCAATTGCTTTTTCAGTTGTGGTGCCAACATATCCAGGTGAATGCAAACCGACTTTTAATTCATTTGGTTTATATCAAGCAGCTTTTCCAGCTTCTCTATACAAATCGACTAAAGGTTTAAAACGATGTGTTTGTCCGCCAATAACAGCAACCATTAACGGAAGTCCAAGTGATCCAGCTCTTATAAAAGATTCAGGAGTTCCGCCAACGCCAAGCCAAATGGGTAATTTTTCTTGTATTGCTCTCGGATAAACAGGCAAATTATTTATGGCAGGGCGAAATTTCCCTTCCCAGTTTACAAACTCGTTGTCACGAATCTGCAAAAGCAAGTCCAGTTTTTCGCTGAAAAGCTTATCATAATCATTCAGATTAAATCCAAAAAGGGGATAAGCTTCAATAGAAGAACCGCGACCCACTACAATTTCGGCTCTTCCTTTCGAAATTAAATCTAAAGTCGCAAAACTTTGATAAACTCTCACAGGATCTGCAGCGCTTAAAACCGAAACAGCACTTGCCAGTCGGATATTTTTTGTTCTTGCCGCTGCAGCACTCAAAATAACAACCGTAGCAGAATCTAAAAACTCTTTTTTATGATGTTCTCCAATTCCGAAAACATCTAGACCAGCCTGATCTGCAAATTCAATTCGCTGTAAAAGCTGTTCCATAGCATCAACACTGCTCAGAGTATTGTTATCACCGTACATTGCCGAAGCAAAACTGTCTATTCCTATTTCCATATTTTTAAATTTCAATATTTAAATTCCAAATTCTACAATCTTAAATCTAAATTCTACAATTTTTTTAATGTGAGAAACCAAAGGATATACTGATAATGATAATTATGATTACAATTAATGTAATGCCAACGTATAAATAATCTTTTTCCAATAAAAATGAAAATAACGAAAGCAGCACACGTAAAACAGGTGTCATGAACAAGAAAATAATTCCTGTAAATATTAATGATTCTCCGTTTCCTTGAATTGCTCCGTTGTAAATTGCAGCGATTACTTCAAATATATTTCGGTCGTTTTCTTTAAAAACAGAATAATCCTCAATCTGATTTCCGTTATGAAGCAAATAAACAATTCCGCCAATAAAAGCTACCGATAACGAAATCCAAACTCCGTAACGAAGTAAGTTTCCTATAATTGTCTGAAAATCTTTTTCTCCAAATTTTTCTTCCTGTACCATATTAGATTTTTCCATTTAGTCCGTTATAAATCATATTTATTGCCAAAACAAAAATCAAGCAGGCAAAAAATATTCTCAATTTCTTCGGATTTGTTCGTACCAATATTTTGGCTCCAGCCATAGCTCCAAACAAAACTCCAATTACAACCGGCATACAGATTCCAGGTTCAATATATCCTTTCTGAATATAAATTACAGAACTCGCCATTGCCGTAACACCCATCATAAAATTACTGGTTGTGGTAGAAACTTTAAAAGGAACACGCATAATATTGTCCATTGCAATTACTTTAAAAGCACCAGAACCAATTCCGAGCAATCCAGACATCATTCCGGCAACACCCATCATACTAAAACCGCCAATTACATTTTTGGTTCCGTATTTTACAACTTCGCCGTCGTGAGTAGGATAAGTTCCGTCCAATTTTAGCTTTTTAGCCAGCGGACTAGATTCTAAAACAATATGTTCTTCTTTTTTTCGAAGCGAATTAATAGCAGAGAAAATCAGCGTTAAACCAAACAAAACGGCTATAAAAGAAGTAGGGGCAATAGTCGAAAGCAAAGCACCGCAAACCGCTCCAATTGTAGTGGCGATTTCGAGGAAAATTCCCATTCGCATATTAGTAATTCCTTCTTTTACATAAGCTGCGGCAGAACCCGAAGAAGTAGCGATAACAGAGACTAAAGCAGCTCCAATGGCATAATGAATATCGACACCGAGAATAATGGTGAGAAGCGGAATGATGATAATTCCTCCGCCCAAGCCTGATAATGAACCGATAAAACCAGCTAAAAAAGCTCCTAGAATCATTATAAGCGTAAAGGTAAGTATTGTCATTTAAGATATGTTTTTGTATTTGCTAATTTACGAATACATATTTGTTCGAAACAGCTTTATGACCTTAAATATACCTTAAAAATATTTTTAGTGTTCAGTGTTCAGTTTTTTAGTTTTCAGTCTTAGTCTCAGTTAGTTTTAGAGTCGAGAAGCTTTAGCAAAGTTTCAAACTTTGACAAGGACACCTGTTCTTATCGCAAAGACTGCAACTAAAACTGAATACTGCGACTGAAAACTGAACACTAAAAAAAGGTATATTTGAAATGATAATGATTACAAAAAAAAGCAGTCTTGAAGAATAAAATCCTCACTTATTCCTTAACGTATCATAAGAGTTTGTTTTCTAATGCAGATCAGAAAGAATATTTCTATATACAGACAAGTGAGCATCCTTATATTAGCGAACCTTATCGTGCAGAAAGTTATGCAATTGAGTTTCTGAGAAAAGGAAGCATAATCATGCAGACTGGACTCGAGAGGAAAGTAATTCATGCTCCAGCCCTTATTACTTTGGGACCATCTGTCATTAGGAGTTTTTCTAAAAATGATGACGAAATTTTAATTGATATTATATTTTTTAAGCCGCATTTTTTTCTCGAAAATCAGACAAATGTGTTTTTTCTTGCCCAATATGATTTCTTTGAAAACAATCATAGTCATTTGTCACAACTTGCCAAAACAGATGAAAATAAATTTGAACGCATTTTTAATTTAATTAAAGAAGCATCAGAAAACAGATCTAAGAATCAAGCTTCTATTTTGAGAAGTTATCTGTATATTTTAATTTATGAAATTGATGCTATTCAGGAAGAAAAGAGCATTACAGAAACGCACAATCCTTTATTTGAACAGTTTAAAGAACTGCTATTTAAGGATTTTTTGAATTTTAGAACGGTACAACATTATGCTGATAAACTAAATGTAAGCCGAAAGTATTTGTCTGAAGTCATTAAAAAACACAGCGGTAAGACTGCGAGTGACTGGATTAGTGAAATGGTGATTCTGGAAGCCAAAGTTTTATTGCAGCATAAAAAAATGTCCATCAATCAGATAAGCGATTTGCTCCATTTTACTGATCAATCTGCTTTTGGAAGATTCTTTAAAAACTACGAGAGAATTTCGCCTTTAGAATATCGGAAAAAACAAAACGATTAAAATAGGGTTACCGACATTTTGCACAATTTTGAAGCCGTATCGCTCTTTTTTTAGACCTACAATCAATACAACTTTGCTCTTTTATTAAAAAGGAAAAGAAATGAGTAAAATTGCAAAATTTGTTGTCATCATTAACGATAACGTCTCTTGGATGGAAGACAAAGCCGTTCAGTTTTATACCAATTTATTTAGGGAAAAAGATTTGGGAGAAAAATATGCAGAGCAGCATCTTTCTCAAAAAGAATTGTTTAAAATTCAGAATGATTTTTCGATCGAAATTCTGATGGCATATCTTGGTGAAACACCACAATCGTATTTAAAATTGGATTCGTCAAGAATATTAAACGAAAATCTAGGAGCGTCAAAAGCAATTAATCTAAGTGAGATTATTTATTTTGATGAAGAAGATTTAAAAGCGCTTATTAAACGTGCCGAAGAAATTGCTTATCAGCGAAAACATGATCTAATCTGGGTGAAAGCTTTTGCCATAGACAATGCTTTAATCGATATATTACGATTATTGAATTACGAAGAATTTGATTTGGAAGAAAGTAGGGAAGATCGATTTCCAAAACGAATTTATTTCCGAAAAAAGATGTGAATTGATTTTTTTGGTTGATAGTTGATAGTTTTGGTTGTTAGGAAAAATTTTTAACCCATCAACTATCAACCAAAAACCATCAACCTAAAAAACTATATTCTATTGTCAACAGCATAAGATGTTTTTCCAATATTAGCCAATAGTAAAGCTGCCGCACAACTTGTCCAAACAGAATAATCAAGAGGCGCTTTTACAGAAACGGAAACCGACATGGCAAAAGCAAAAAAGAACATTAAAATGGTAGTTCCTAAAGCGGCAAGTCTGGTTTTGAAACCAAATAATAGTAGAAGACTCAGTAAAACTTCAAAGAAAGTGGCAACTCCTGCAAGAACTTCTGCTGTGGCTCTGTTGGCAAAAGAATTTAGGGTTTGTGTGTAGATAACAAAGTTTTCCCAATTTCCCCAGGCGACTGCGTTAGATCCTGGTGCGCCCCAAACTCCAAATCGGTCTGCTACGGCCGAAAGCATTGTGATTCCTAAAACTATTCTTAAAATTAAACCTGCTTCTAATATTGTGATGTTTTTCATTCTATAATTAATTTTTGATTTGAAGATGTTCCAGGTTCTTCTTAACCAAAGTTTTGTTTCCAACTACTTTAAAACCAAGCTTTAAATACAGTTTTTTAGCACTCGGATTGTCCTCTTCAACCAGTAGACCTAAAACCTCTTTATTTTTATGAACGTATTTATCAATCAAAAATTGCAATAATTGAGAACCAATTCCTTTTCCCTGATATTTCGGATTCACGCCTAAAGAATCAATATAATACTCTCCAGCACGGGTTTCCAATTCTGGATCAAAGTCAGGATTGTGGTGTTTGCGAACATATTCGATTATAGGCGCGCGCAATTCTTCAATGTCTGCACCATTATAAATATTTACTGCACCAATAATTTCGTTATTCTCTTCTGCTACAAAACAGTTTTGATAAGAATACTGATTGTTTTCACTTTCGACAAAATGCTGCAGAAAATCTTTCGCTACAGCGTAATCTTCCTTTGCAATAAATTTATAGATAATGTCTTCCATTGCTAATAATAATATAGGAGCAATATATTTTGAGTCTGATTTTTCGGCTTTTCGTATATTCATAGTGTAGTATTTTTAGCAAATTTAAGGCTTTATTTAAATACATAGAAACATAGCTTTTCTTTGTGTTGAAAGGCGTTTCACATGTTTAAATGCACATAGCTTTGTGTGTTCAACTTTGACAAAGTTTTAAACCAAGGATGTAGGGAACTTTACTATCACATAAAGTAACCACAATCATTGTCATTTCGACGAAGGAGAAATCTTCGCAAGAAGCTCCGTAACGAAAGGCCAATCTTTGTCGAGTTTCTTGTGGAGATTTCTCCTTCGTCGAAATGACAAAAATGCGTAAACTAACTTTATAATTTATCTTTTGTAAAATCTGCGTGAAACAAAAAACACAATATGCTTAATATATACAAATATACGCTCAATATATACCAATTTTGAAATTTCAACTCGGCTTATCTTTGTAGTATAGTTTTAATTTAAATATTAAAAAGAAATGAAAGCAATAGGATTTAAAACATCATTACCCATAGAAAACCCAGAAAGTTTTATCGAATTTGAAGCCGTAAAACCAATTCCTGGACCACACGATTTATTAGTTAAAATTGATGCGATTTCAGTAAATCCAGTCGATTTTAAGATTCGCCAGAATAGTGCAAACGATACCGTTCTTGAAACTCCCAAAATTATTGGCTGGGATGCTGTCGGAATCGTTCAGGCGGTTGGACAAGATGTTACTTTGTTTGAAGTTGGAGATCCTGTATATTATGCAGGAGATATTACCAAACAAGGAAGCAATGCCGAATATCAGATTATCGACGAAAGAATTGTGGGCAGAAAACCTAAATCACTAAGTGTGGAGGAAGCAGCTGTAATTCCGTTAACCGCTTTAACCGCTTGGGAAATTTTATTTGACAGAATCAGAATTACAGCAGATAAAGACAAAGGAAAAACGATTCTGATTATTGGTGGAGCAGGAGGAGTGGGGTCGATTGCCATTCAATTGGCTAAGAAAATCGCTGGCTTAACTGTTATTGCAACAGCGTCGCGTTCTGAAACGATTGATTGGTGCAAACAGCAGGGCGCTGACTTTGTAGTAGATCACAAAGACCTTGTTTCATCTGTTCGTGAAGCTGGTTTTGAGTATTTTGACTTTATTTTAGATTTTGTAGATACCAATGCGTATTGGGACATAATGACTGAATTGATAAAACCTCAAGGACATATTGCTTCAATTACGGGTAGCAGCGATCCTGTTGCATTAAACAAACTAAAAAGCAAAAGTGTTTCTTTTTCGTGGGAGTTGATGTACACGCGTTCGATGTATCAAACGGAAGATATGGTAGAACAGCATAATATTTTGAATATCGTAGCCGATTTA
Organism: Flavobacterium luteolum; assembly: GCF_027111275.1. NCBI lineage: Bacteria > Pseudomonadati > Bacteroidota > Flavobacteriia > Flavobacteriales > Flavobacteriaceae > Flavobacterium > Flavobacterium luteolum. Next base: position 4,445,629 of record NZ_CP114286.1, read on the forward strand.
TTAGATGACGGCATCTTAAAAACAACTTTAAAGACAACCTTAAACGGACTTTCGGTTGAAAATCTAAAAAAAGCGCACGAACTTTTGGAGTCTGGGCGAACAATTGGAAAGATTGCTATTAAGTTTTAAAAATGCAAAATCGGCTTTGTGATAGCTTAGAGAGGTTATTTGGAATTGATTTAAATAATATTGTTTTTAAATAGGAAATTTTTGTATTTTAGTCGGCTTACAAACCCAATTTGGATAAATTATTAACCTAAAGACAAAATTATTTATGATTTCAAAAAACACTGACCTTGGATTATTGTTATTGCGTTTAAGTACTGGTGGATTAATGCTTTTTCACGGTGTTTCTAAACTGATTCACGGAATTTCGTTCCTTGTAGATAACATGGGCGCATTTGGCTATGCCGTTTACATTGGCGAAGTTTTAGCTCCAATTGCTATTTTATTAGGATTCAGAACTAGAATTGCGGCGGTTCTTTTGGCAATAACTTGTGTGGTTGCAGTTGCAACGGCTCACGCTCAGGACATTTTCACCATTAGCGATCATGGAGGTTATGCGTTAGAATTGTTAATGCTTTATCTTTTTGGTGCCCTTGCATTGTTCTTTACAGGAGCTGGTAAATTTGCCGTTTCTAAAAACAATCAGTGGGACTAAATTTTAAAAAATATACTTGATGTTAAAAAGAGCCCTGAATTTTTTGATTTAGGGCTTTTTTTATTGATAGTGTTTTTATTATGCTATTTTTGCGCCTAAATTACCCAAATAATTAACAAAATAGCAATGAAGTTCTTATTCTCATTTACCCTTTTTATTTTTTCTTTCGTAATTAATGCACAATCTTTAAATGGTATTGTAAATGATTCTGATGGAAAAGCATCATCAGAAGTCTTAATTCGAAACCTAAATTCAAAAACACATGCGCATACCGATGTAAACGGAAAATTTACCTTAGAAGGTGTGCAAGTAAACGATAGTTTAGTCATTACTAAAAAAGGATTCTCTACTCAAAAAATAAAACTAGCTTCTTTAGATTTTCTGACTATTTCTTTAGAAGAAAAGCCATTTTTGCTTGAAGAAGTTAAGATTGGCAATAATCTAAAATACCTAAATACTATTTCTAAAATTGATTTTGAAATTCAGCCTATTTCAAATTCTCAGGATTTACTGCGTAAAGTTCCAGGACTTTTCATCGGTCAGCATGCGGGCGGAGGAAAAGCCGAACAAATCTTTTTAAGAGGTTTTGACTGCGATCACGGAACCGATATCAATATTACCGTAGACGGAATGCCTGTAAATATGGTTTCGCACGCACACGGACAAGGTTACTCCGATCTGCATTTTGTGATTCCTGAAACAGTTGATAATATTGATTTTGACAAAGGAGCTTATTTTGTCGATAAAGGCGATTTTACAACTGCTGGATATGTTGGTTTTAATACCAAAAATGCTTTGCAGAATAGTTCTATTTCTTTTGAAGGTGGACAGTTTGATACTTTTCGTACGGTTGCCATGTTCAATTTGTTGAATAAAGAAAACCAGTCGGCTTATTTTGCGGGAGAATACATGATGACCGATGGTTATTTTGATGCTCCGCAGAACTTTAACCGAATTAATTTATTTGGAAAATACAATGCTAAAATGGAAAATGGAGATCGTCTGGCTATCTCGGTTTCGCATTTTAAAAGCCAGTGGGATGCTAGCGGACAGATTCCGGATCGTGCTGTAAACGACGGAACAATTTCGCATTTCGGAGCAATCGATTCAAATGAAGGTGGAAATACAGATAGAACCAATTTCAATTTGCAGTACGATGCAAAAATTGACGAAAATACACATATCAAAAGCAGTGCATATTTAAGCAAATATGATTTTGAGCTGTATTCTAATTTCACTTTTTTCTTAAACGATCCTGTAAACGGCGATCAGATCAAACAGAAAGAGAATAGAACCATTGTAGGTTTTCAGTCTGAATATGATCAGAAATTAAGCGAAAAATGGCGTTTTAAACTGGGCGCTGGACTTCGAAATGATAATAATAAAGATGTTGAATTATCGCATACATTAGACAGAAAAACAGTTTTAGACTATTTGAGTTTAGGAACTGTAAATCAGACCAATTTATTTACGTATTCAAGTCTTGATTTTACATCGGGAAAATGGCTGGTAAACGGAGGTTTGCGTTTAGATTATTTCAAATTTGGTTACGAAGATCAATTGGCGGCAACGTACACGAATCAGACACAGACAAAAGCAATTGTGAGTCCGAAACTGAACTTTTTGTATACTCAAAATGATAAATTAAACTATTTCTTGAAATTAGGAAAAGGATTTCATAGCAATGATACGCGTGTAGTAGTGGCGCAAAAAGGGGAAAAAATTCTTCCAGAAACCTACGGAGCAGATTTAGGAATCAACTGGAAACCATTTCCGCGTATGATTATTAATTCGGCAATTTGGTATTTGTATTTAGCGCAGGAATTTGTTTATGTTGGAGACGAAGCTGTAGTTGAACCAAGCGGCAAAACAGAAAGAAAAGGTTTCGATTTTGGTTTCAGATATCAATTGACCAATTGGTTGTTCTGGAATACCGATTATACGTACACGCACGCAAGAGCAATAGATGAGCCTAAAGGAAACGATTATCTGCCATTGGCTCCAAAAAATACTTTAATGAACGGAATTTCGGTTAAAGATTTAAAAGGTTTCTCAGGAAGTTTAAGAACTCGTTTCTTAGGAGACAGACCAGCAAACGAAGACAATTCGGTTGTGGCAAAAGGCTATTGCATTACCGATTTCTCTGTGAATTATCAGATTAAGAAAATTTCAATTGGCGTAAACATCGACAATATTTTCAACACCAAATGGAAAGAAACACAATTCTTAACCGAATCAAGACTGGCAAATGAAACGGATCCTGTAGAAGAAATTCATTTTACAGCAGGAACGCCGTTTAATGCAAGATTGATTTTGAAATATGCTTGGTAGAAATTGATCAATGTGCCAATTAGAAAATGTGCCAATTAGATAATTACTCTCATTATCTAATTGGCACATTTTCTAATTATCTAATTCTATTATCGTCTAAAATGACATTTTCACCGAGTAGATTCTTCATTCTACCGATCACAATTTTAATTGATATACTCCCGATATACTTTTGATCAAAATTAAAACCTTAAAAATCAAAATTATGTCATTATTTACGCCACTTCTTTGGATTTTGTTAATCGCTCCGCTTATTGTTATTGCGTATTTCAAATCGGAAAAAACAAACTTAAAGTATTTACTATTTTTCATTTTATATTTCCTTGCCGATGTGTTTTTACAGGCTTCAGGGAAACAATTAATAGATCTTGATTTGAAATTCAATTGGTCGGGAAAAGTTCTGAGTTTAATATTAGGATTGATTATAATCTTTTCGGTTTCAAAAGAAGAAAGAATCAAAATCGGATTTACTTCTAAAACCAATTCGCCAGCAAGCTTGAAATTTGGACTATTGGTTTTCTTCGGGTTTACTTTGTTTGATATTATTTTTAAGCTCATTTTATTTCCAAAAGGAAATGCTTTTAATCTAGAAACTTTTCTTTTTCAAGCTACCATGCCTGGTTTAACGGAGGAAATCCTTTTTAGAGGAATCTCTTTATGGCTTTTAGATAAAGCTTTTGCGCCAACTTGGAATTATCGAGGCATTAAATTTGGCTGGGCGTTTGTTATTGTAACGGTTTTGTTTGGTGTTTCTCACGGAGCAGTTTTAGACCAAGATTTGCATTTGAAATTTGATATTATTACAATGGTCTACTTAACATTAATTTCTTCTTTGAGCGTTGGTATTTTAAGACAGTTTTCAGGAAATCTTATTTATTCTATCCTGGGTCATAACACGATTAATTTGATCAATGCTGTGATTAGAATTTTATAAAAAAGGAATTCAATATCTAATTAATTTTAAACACATAGAAACATAGAGTTTTTTATTTCGAAAAAGAAGAGAGAAAGAAACTGGTTTCTCACACATAGATGTAAACCTTTGCAAGTATCTTCAAAACGACTATGTGTATTAAAACAAAGTGAAACGTCTTTAAGCGCAAAGAAAATCTATGCTTCTATGTGCTAAATATATTTTCGCACTCAATGGAAAAAAAATAAATTATATTTGAAACTGCTTTACAAATCTATAACATGCCAAATAGCACATCAACTTCGGGATATTTTTTAGATAAAATTACTTCGCTGAATTTTGATCACTTTTTTACCAGAAGAAATCGAATTCTACTGCACGTTTTTATGTGGTTAGGTTTTTCTATTTTGCTTTTTTTGAGCTATGTAATTGGTTATAAATTAGTTTATTTTGATGCTGTTTTGCTAACAATAAGAATGGCATTAGTAAATATGATTGTATTTTATATGCTGTTTTATTTACTATTGCCAAAGATATTTTCAGGCAGCAAAACTCGAATTATAATATTGCTGCTATTGGTTTTTCCAGTTTCAATATTTGTCTGGATGGCGTCAACGTATTTTATTTCACTGATTTATTATGCTTTAGGTCTTGAAATTACTTTTGGAGAACTGAAAGGTGTCATTAAAATGAGCGCCAATCAAACTTTTCTGGAAGCGGTTTCTCCAAAAAGAATGCTTTCGCAAACCATAATTATTATCTCATTGCTTTCGCCTTTTTGCTTTGCTAAAATATTGGTCGAAATCACAAAATTGTACAACAAGAAATTTCAAATTGAAAGAGAAAAAACAGCTTTAGAAATTCAGAATATTCAAATTGAAAAAGACTTTCTAAAAGCGCAGTTAAACCCGCATTTTTTATTTAATACCTTAAATAATCTTTACGGACTAACGGTTAGAAAAGACAATCTGGCTCCAGAATTAATCCTGAATCTTTCTGATATTATGAGCTATACGCTCTATGAATCGAATACCGAAATTGTCCGTTTGGAAAAAGAATTGGATTTTATCAAAAATTATATCGCTTTAGAAAAAATGCGTTATGCCGATGATACCAATATTCACGTTACTATTGACGGACAAACTGCAGGACTTTTTGTTGCACCACTTCTAACATTTACCTTCATAGAAAATGCTTTTAAATATGGTTTAAAAAGCAAAAATGCTTTTATAAAACTTGACATTAAGATTGAAAACCATACTTTTTGGTTCAGCTTAGAGAACGATTCGGAAGCAACGGAAAACGATTCTGATTTTGGCGGAATAGGAGTAGAGAATGCCCGTAAACGTTTAGAATTGCTATATCCCAATCAATATAAATTAGAAATTGAAAGAGTGCAAAATTCGTTTAAAGTTGATTTAAAAATAGTTTTAATAAAATAATGGAAAAACTAAAATGCATTGTTGTTGACGACGAGCCAATTGCAAGAGATATTATCGAATCTTTTATTGCTGAAATTCCGTTTTTGGAACTAAAAGAGTCGTTTGCAGAAGCTTCTAAAGCATTATTATTTCTGCAGGAAAATGAAGTTGATATTGTTTTCAGCGACATCGAAATGCCTAAATTTAATGGTTTAGAATTGGCGCAGTCGCTTACGAATGCGCCAGTTATTATTTTCATCACAGCACATCGCAATTTTGCTCTAGAAGGATTTGAAACCGGAGCAGCCGATTATCTCTTAAAACCCGTTCGTTTTGACCGTTTCCTGAAAGCGGTAAATCGTGCCAAAGAATATCTTTCCTTAAAGAAAACAACTTCGGTTCATCAAATCAATCCCGATCGTATTTTTATCAAATCGGAAGGAAAGCTGATTAAGATTCTTTTGAGTGAAATTTTTTATGTAGAAGCGCAGGGCGATTATCTGAAATTTGTCATTAACGGCGGATCTTATACAACTCTAGGAACTTTGAAGTCAATGGAGGAAGTTTTGAAACTACCAATGTTCTTTCGTGTACAGCGTTCTTTTATATTAAATTTAGAATCTGTGAGAAGTCTTAATGGAAATGTTGTAGAATTGATTGATGGGAAAACTATTTCTGCTGCTTTGAATAAAAAAGAGGAATTGTATCAACTGTTAGGCATTAAATAATGTGCTAATGAGTCAATTAGATAATTAGATAATGAGAGTAATTGACTAATTATCTAATTGACACATTTTCTAATTATCTATTCGCATTGATATAATCTGTTGGCGACATATTAAAATGCTTCTGGAAATTACGTCCAAAACTCGTTTGCGATTTATAGCCTACCATTTCTGCGATTTCGTACATTTTGTAATTTTCGTTTAAGAGTAACTCTGCGGCTCTTTTTAATCGTACGATATTGATTAATTCGTTTGGACTCAAGTTTGTGATGTCTTTAATTTTTCGGTATAAAGTCGAACGGCTCATATTCATAATTTCGGCAAGCGATTCTACACTCAAATCCTGATCGGTGATGTTTTTAAGAATTTCATCGTCGAGTTTTTTCAAGAACTTTTCGTCGGTTTTGTTGTGAGCAATGCTTTTAATGTGAGAAAGGGGAGAACTCGCATAATAATTCATAATCTGTCTGCGGTTTTCAATCAAGTTATTGGCTTGAACTTTCAGATAATCCATAGAAAAAGGTTTTGCTACATAAGCATCGGCACCAACTTCAAGTCCGTCGATTTGAGATTTTAGCGAATTTTTTGCAGTCAATAAAATAACCGGAATATGACTCGTTTCCAGATTTGTTTTAATCTTTTTGCACATTGTAAATCCGTCCATAACAGGCATCGTCACATCTGAAATAACAAGTTGAATGTTTTCGTTATGAATGATTTTCAGTGCTTCCTCGCCATTTTCTGCTTTTAGAATCGTGTATGTTCCGGCCAATTCGGTCGTAATAAAGCTCAAAAGATCTTCATTATCTTCTACAACCAAGACCTGCGCTTTTTCGTTTTTAATTTCAACAGCTTCTTTTGGCGTTTCATTTTCTGTCTGTTCTTTTTCAGCATCGGCATAAAGCATAAATTCTTCTTCCTGATGTAACGGAACAACCAGTTCGAAAATATTGTAATTAGCATCTTCAATCAATTCTAAACTTCCGTTATGCAATTGTGCCAAAGAATGCGCTAACGAAAGTCCGATTCCAGTTCCTGAAGCCGTACTGCTATCATCAACTCTAAAAAACGGTTCGAAAATCTTATCTTTTAAATGAATCGGAATGATGTTTCCGTCATTTTTTACAATCAGATGCAGTTTCTTTTCATCTCTAAATAAGGAAATGGAAACTTTTTTATTCGAATATTTAATCGCATTGTTGATCAAATTGCTGAGAATCTTTTTAAAAGCTTCTTTATCTACAAAAGCATGAATGTCTTTTTCGCCCAATTCCAATTGAAATTCCAGTTCGCGTTCTTCAATTAATTGGCTGAATCTCAAATGGAAATTTCGAACCATCGAAGAAATATTCGCTTCGACGAAAGTCAATTTCAAACCGCCAATTTCCGATTTTCTAAAATCAAGCAATTCATTTACCAGTTTTAATAAGCGCGAAGTATTTTTCTTCATAATCGAAAGATGCTGAGGCACTTCTTCTGATTCGTATTTCATGCCCAAAAGCTTTTCTAGCGGACCTTTAATCAAAGTCAGAGGCGTTCTGATTTCGTGCGCTACATTGGTAAAAAAGTCAATTTTTGCCTGATAGATTTCTTTTTCTTTTTCGTCGTTTAGATGCTTTATTTTGCGGTTATTCTTAATCTGAGTTAGATTTTGAGAATATCTGATAATGTAATAAAGTCCGGCGCAGAATAATAGAAAATACAAGACATAGGCGTAATTGCTTGCATAAAACGGAGGAAGAATGGTAATTTTGAGTTTTACTTCTTTACTCCAAACTCCAAAACTATTCAAGGATTTTACTTTAAAAACATAATCGCCAGGTGCCAGTTCGGTAAAGAAGACTTTGTTGTTTCTTCCTAAATAAACCCAATCATTATTAACGTTTTCGAGCTGAAACCAATATTCGGTCAATTCTGGCGCAGTATAGTTTAAAGAAGCAAATTCCAGATTGAAAGTTGACTGATTGTTGTTGAGCTCCAATTCGTCCAAAAATGAAATAGATTGCGAAATAGGCGAGTCGGGGCTGTTAACCTCGATGTCTTTATTATTAATTTGAAGATTAGTAATGTAAATAAAAGGCGTGTATTTGTTTTTACTAAAGTGCTTCGGATTAAAACTGATCATTCCGTTTAGGTTTCCAAAATACATATCGCCATTTGCATCTTTAAAAGCCGAATTGTAATTGAATTGATCGCTAAGTAATCCGTTTGCGGTGGTGAAAATCTTGATGGTTTTATGATCTGGACCAAATTTCACCAAACCTTTAGAAGTTGTCAGCCAGAGATTTTTAGAATCGTCTTCCAAAATAGAATAGAAAACATTGCTCGGCATTCCATTTTTTGTTGTGAATTTGGTAAAAGTGTGATTCTTTCTGTTTACGAGATTCAACCCGTTTTCGGTGGCGATCCACAGATTTTTAAAGCTGTCTTCAAAAATTGCGTTGATGGTATTGTTGCTAATTCCTTTCGGATTTTTATAATCATACGTAAAAACCTCTTTTTTCTTGGTTTTCGGATTATAAAATAACAATCCGTCACGATAACTTCCCGCCCAAAGATTGCCATCGCTGTCTTCTTTCATATTCGTATAATGATACGTTTCTGGAAAGAACTTTAGTATTTCAAAATTATCAGCCTGTTCGTTATAGCGATAAAGTCCTGATGTTGTTACGACAATCAGGTCATTATTTTTCATTTCATAAAAGGAAAAAATAAAATTGCTATGAAGTCCGCTTCGTCCATCATTTGCGCTGTAATGTTTTAAAACTGCACCAGAATTTCTATCCAAAACATCCAAACCATGCTCAAAAGTTCCCACCCAGATTTTGTCTTTTCGAGGCATTAGAGCATGAATATTATAATAAGAAACATTATAAGAAGTAAACTTTTGCGTTTTCGGATTAAAACGATTCACGCCGGCATCTTCGGTTCCAATCCATAAATCGCCATGATCGTCCTTATGAATTTCTCTAACAGCGCTTCCGCTAATGGAGTTCTGATTGTTCTGCGGAAAGTACTTTTTAAACTGCGTGTATTGTTTTTGATGGTAATTGACACCGCCAAAATACGTTCCAATCCAGATTCCGTTTTCTTTGTCAATTGTGATCGAATAAGCTGCATTGTCTGAAATCGCATACGGATCGTTGTAATTTTTCTTCAGATTTACAGCCGTTTTGGTTTTCAGATTATACACATAAACACCAGATTCGCTCGCAATCCAGAGTTCGTCGTTTCCTTTTTTTCTGAATTGACGCACGAAAACCGGTTCTTTAATTCCAAATTTAAGTTCGCTTGTTGTTTTATCTTTTCTATTATATAGGAGTACGCCGTGATCTTGTGTGCCGATTACAATATTTTCTGAATCGACTGCATAAATGACCGTAATTCTAAAATTAGCTTTATTCGCTGCCGGATTTAATGGGATATTTTCAAAAGAAAGATTTTCGTCAGAATAATGATAGATTTTATTTAGAGAAGAGGCCCAAATTTCTCCTTTGTAATCCTTCGTAATTGAGGTCGTAATAAAATATTTGTTCGGATTAAAAGTCGTCGTTTCTTTCTTTTTTGGTGCATACTTATACAATATGTTGCCCGAAACAAACCAAATGTTGTCTTTTTGGTCGTGATTGATATCGTTGATACGATCATTTATGGCTTCGTTCAAAATCGTAAAACGATCCAGTTTTTTATCATAATGATACAAACCTTTGTCCGTTCCAACCCAAATCGTGCCGTTGTGTTCATGTAGCGATTGTATATAATTGCTTCCTAAACTATGTATAGGGTCTCCGTTGCTTCTGTAGGTTTTAAAACGATAGCCGTCAAAACGATTTAGACCATCTTTGGTTCCAAACCACATAAAACCATCATTATCTTGAATGGAGGTTAAAACGGTATTGTTAGAAAGTCCTTCTTCAACCTGAAAATGTTTAAAATAATAATCTTGCGCATTCGAAAAATTTATCGAAAAAAAGCTGAAACATAAAAAAAGAAAGAATTTACGCATAGGTCTATTTATAAGGCTTAAATCAATATTTCTGCATATCGTCTCAATATTCTACAAAATGTTGCATCTGAATGAAAACGGACTGTTTTTAATACAATTTGAATCATTTGAGAGAGATATTGACACAAATGAAGCATTTTATTTTGAATAAAAAGCGCCTAATTTGAATTTTCAAATAAACGATATTGATAAAATTTTAAGGTTAAAAATATACTATCAATAAAATTAAGTTTGAAAAATCTAACCATTAATAATTTTGAAACAAAATGAACAATTTATTACAACCAAAGAATATTAGTTCTTTTTTTGCCCGTATTCCAGACGGATAAAAAAGAGCAATATTTCATTAAACCAAACCACAAAAAGAAATAAAACTATCTAAAATGCAAAAATCAATGAAAACAAAGTTCACTCACTTTTTAACGAAGAGATATTACCTCTTGGTTTTCTTTAGTTTATTACTGCAGTCCGCTTTTGCCCAGCAGATTACTGTTACGGGAAAAGTTACCACCGCAACTGGCGAATCGGTTCCTTTTGCGAATGTTTTAATAAAAGGATCCCAAAATGGTGCCGTTACAGACTTTGACGGGAGCTATAAAATTACAGCCAGTGGAAATCAGACACTAGTTTTTAGTTCGCAAGGCTACAAAACAATCGAAATTGCAATCAACAACAAAACTTCTGTAAATGTTACTATGGAAGAAGATGCCATGAAATTGGACGAGATAGTTGTTGTAGGTTATGGATCGCAACAGAAAAAAGACCTTACAGGAGCTGTTGCATTAGTTAAACCAGACGAAATTCAGAAAAGACAAGTTACAACAGTTGCAGACGGACTTCAAGGCTTGGTTACGGGAGTTAAAGTTCGAGGTGGCGGACGCCCTGGGCAAGAAGCCAATGTTGAAATTCGTGGTCTTAAAAATCTTCAAAACACCAATCCATTATACGTAATTGATGGTTTGGTAACTTCTGCTAACAGAGATTTTAATCCAAACGATATCGAATCGATTCAGGTTTTAAAAGATGCTTCTGCAGCAGCAATCTACGGTTCTAGAGCGGCAAATGGTGTCATTATAATTACGACTAAAAAAGGTAAAAAAGGACCGCTTCAAGTTGAAGTTTCTGCAAAAAGCAGTTTTCAAATCATGCCTCGCTATGATTTGATGGGAACTGAGGAGTTTGCCAAATACAATAATATGGCGTATGACAATGCTGGACTTCCGAGACAAAATTTGAATATGGCTGTAAATACAGATTGGCAAGATGCCACTTTTCAAACGGGAATGATTCAGGATTACAATGCTAGCTTTTCTGGCGGAAATGAGAATTCAAGCTTTTTTATGTCTGGAAATTATTTTGGAAATGAAGGAACAGTTATCGGAACAGATTTTGACAGAATTTCATTCCGTGTAAACTCAAGCGGTACAAAAGGAATTTTCAGCATTGGAGAAAATTTAGCGATTAGCAATGCTAAAACAGACGAAATGTCTGGAAATCCAATTATTGATGTGTACAGAATGACGCCAACAATTCCGCTTTACGATCCATCTAACCCTGGAGGATATGGCTACGGAAAACAAGGTGTTGCTGATACTTTTGGTACAAACCCTTTGGCATTGGCTGATTTTTCTAATGTAACGAATCAAAATTTTAGAATTAGAGGAAACATTTGGTCAGAATTAAAGTTTGTGCCTTGGCTGAAATACCGTTTTAATTTTGGATATGAAACGAGCTTCGATTCTTATAAATACATGAGAAAAAAAGGAAGCTGGACATTAAATCAGCCTCAAGATCCTTCTCAAACGGATCAAAATAAAGGAAGATCAGAAACTTTATTATTTGAAAACACACTGACTTTCAAAAAAGAATTTGGCAAACATGATATTACACTTTTAGTAGGTCAGACCTATCAAAAAGATAATTATGACCAGATTTACGGAACAAAAAGAAATCTTCCGATGAATTCTGGAACTGGAGAATATTATGAAGTTTTAAATCAAGGAGATTCGCCAGTTGTTGGAGGTTTTATTAATGAAGCAGCTTTAACGTCGTATTTAGGAAGGTTAGAATACAATTATGATAATCGCTATTTATTTAATGCCGTAATCAGACGTGACGGTTCTTCTAGATTCAGCGATGGCAATAAATGGGGCAATTTCCCTTCTATTTCTGCGGGATGGAGAATAAGCAATGAATCTTTCTTTAAATCAGAATTCATTAAAGATTTAAAATTAAGAGCAAGTTATGGAGAATTAGGTTCTGGAAATATCAGAGAATATGAATCTAAAAGCTTCATTAATAATTTCGGACAGGTTGTTTTAGGAAAAGACCAGACTTTGTATCCTTCTGCAACTCAGGTGAAATTATCAAACTCACAATTACGCTGGGAAAAACTAAAACAAACCAATATTGGATTAGATTTAGGAGTTTTAAATAATGATTTGCGTTTAACAGCAGATTATTTCATCGCTCGTACAGAAGATGTATTATTTGGTTTCCCAATCTTATTGACTACAGGAAACGATGGCGGAAACCCAATTTCTAATGCGGCAACGGTAGAAAATAAAGGCTTTGAGTTGGAATTGTCTTACAGCAAAAAAATCAATGAGTTTTCTTTTAATGCATCTGTAAACTTCACGAAAGTAAATAACAAGCTGCTTTCTTTAGGAAATGGACAAAACGAAAACATTATTGGAAACACAATGACTAGAAGCGGTAGCCCGGTAGGAATGTGGTATGTTTTGGAAACTGACGGATTATTCCAAAATCAGCAGGAAATTGACAACTACAAAAATGCTAACGGAAAAGTAATTATGCCAAATGCAGTTCCTGGAGATATTCGTTTTAAAGACAATAATGGAGACGGGCAAATTACAAACGAAGATAAAGCAATTGTGGGAAGTCCGTGGCCAGAATTTGAAATGGGTTTGAATGCTGGAGCTGAATATAAAAACTTTGATTTTTCTATGAACTGGATCGCTTCAAACGGTGCTACAGTTTACAACGGATTTAGAAGTGTGGTCGATCGTTTTGATGATAATAGTAATTACAGAAAAGGTATTCAGCCTTGGACGCCAGAAAATCCAAATACCGATTTTCCTAGAGTTACAAAAGGTTCAACTTTAAATTCAAGAGGAGATAGTGACCGTTTCTTAGAAAGTGGCAACTTCATTAGACTAAAATACATTGGTTTTGGATATAATTTGCCAAGCACTGTTTTAGAAAAATCAGGAATTACAAGAGCAAGATTGACTTTATCTGCACAAAACATTCTAACCATCACAAAATACAAAGGTTTAGATCCTGAGTTTAGTAATACGGGCGATAACAGAATTTTTGAAAGAGGTGTTGATAACGGTTCTTTCCCGAATCTTAAGACGTATTCTTTTGGTGTTGAATTTAGCTTTTAATTAAAAAAAACAGCGTAATGAAAAAAATAATCATATTAACAGCAGCTTTTTTAGGTCTTGTTTTTACCGCTTGTGAAAACGAATTAGACTTAAACAGCCCAAATGATATTACAGTAGACCAATATTGGAAAACTGAAAGTGATGCACAAGCCGGTGTAAACTCTATTTATGCCATGTTTTATAAAGACGGTTTGTGGGCAAGATGGATTTATTTCCGTCTGGATTTAACTTCTGACGAAGGTTATAGCGTGAGTCCGTGGACAGAATTGGCAGATTGGACTAGATTCAATTATATCAATTATAATTTTTGGGAAGGAAATGCCGTAACGTGGAGAGATACTTACAAAGCTATTTTTAGATGTAATCAGGTTTTGGCTAATGTTCCGAATATCACTTTTCAGAATGAAGATGATAAAAAGAAAATTATCGCGCAGGCAAAATTCTTTAGAGCATTGCACTACTATTATGCAGGTGTAATTTGGGAAGATGTGCCGTTGGTTTTAGATCCGTCCACGCCAGCAGATTTGCCAAAACAAGTAAAGGTAGACGAAATATGGGCTCAAGTAGAAAAAGATTTGAATGAAGCTTTTGAAGATTTGCCAAGAGATTGGTCAGCTGATCAATTAGGAAGACCAGATAAAGGTGCCGCAAAAGCCTTTCTTGCCAAAGTATATATGCAACAGCACAAGTGGAATGAAGCAAAAGGAGCTCTTGAATTTTTAATTTCGGGAGCAGGAGCGAAGTACAGTTTGGTATCTAACTACAGAGATAATTTTACGGATACAAATGAGAATAATGCCGAATCTGTTTTTGAAATCCAATTTGGAGACCAAAGAAAAGGAGGAACTGATGAAGCGCAAAATGCAGCTGTTTCTAGCAACCGTTCTCAGTTCTTTGCACCAAGAGGAATTGGATGGTCTGACGGACAAGCGCGTATCTGGTTAGTAGATGCTTTTAAGCAAGAAAACAATAAAGACGGAAAATTGGACGAAAGGTTAAGATGGACTTTATTCTACCCTCAGTTATTAGCCGATTTTGGAGACAAAACATACGGAAGAAACTGGGAATGGAACAATAATGAAGCTTGGTTTAGAAAAGGAAGCCGTGATTATTACAGAAATAATGAGGATTATTATAGCCAGGTAAACTATAGATTGGTTCGTTATGCTGATATTTTATTGCGTTACGCGGAAGTCTTAAACGAATTAGGAAATACTGCTCAAGCGTATCAGTATGTTGATTTAGTAAGAGCTCGTGCAAATATGAATGCATTGGCAACAGCACATCCAGAAATTGGAAACGATCACGACAAATTCCTAGAACGTTTGAAAATGGAAAGAGTTTTGGAATTGTGTGGCGAAAGCGTTCGTTGGGAAGATTTAAAACGTTGGGGAGATTTAAATTCTCAAGCTTCTGTTGATAAAATTGCGCTTCGTGATTCAGATTTTAAAAACTTCACAGTTGGTAAAAATCACAGAATGCCAATTCCGCAAAGTGATGTAGATAATAATCCAAATCTAGAGCAGAACTCTGGATATTAACAATATGCATTGGATGAAATTGAACAGAATTTATTTTAACACATAGAGACATAGTCTTTAGGAATCTATTAAAGGCGTTTCACTTAGAATAATAGACATAGCACTATGTGTTAAAGCTTGCTTTTTCTATAATCTTAAGCAGAATAATAAAAATCTATGCTTCTATGTGTTAAAAATAATCTCACCCAATGAATTAAAACTGATTTTTTGAGGGGATCAGATGTAAAAGTCTGGTTCCCTTATCATAAAGAACGATTGTTCAAAAAAATAAAATTGAAATGAAGAAAGTAAAATTGTGTCTGACATTTATGTTAGCAGGACTCGTATTGCTTAGCTGCAACAATAAAAAAAATAATCCTGAAGAAAAGGAAAGCGAAGTCGCCTCAATAGAAAAAAGAGAAATCTGGACAAAAGATCAGGCCAATAAATGGTACGCAGAACAGCCTTGGTTGGTTGGCGCAAATTATTCTCCTAGCACAGCTATAAATCAGTTAGAGATGTGGCAGGAAGATACTTTTGACCCAAAACGAATTGATCAGGAATTGGGCTGGGCCGAAGGTCTTGGTATGAATGTAATGCGCGTATATCTGCATGATTTATTGCATCAGCAAGATGCGGAAGGACTTTATAAGCGCATGGATCAGTTTTTAGAAATCGCTGATAAACATCACATAAAAACCCTTTTTGTTTTGTTTGATTCTTGTTGGGATCCGTTTCCAGCTTTAGGAAAACAGCGTGCTCCAAAGCCGCATACGCATAATTCAGGTTGGATGCAGGCTCCGGGACAAAAGGCGCTTCAGGATAAAACGCAATATCCACGCTTAGAGAAATATGTAAAAGAAACGGTTTCTCATTTTAAAGATGACAAACGTATTTTAGGCTGGGATGTTTGGAACGAACCAGATAACATGACGGGACCATCTTATGAAAAAGTAGAAATTAAAAACAAAGTCGATTTGATTTTACCGCTTTTAAAAGATGTTTTTGTGTGGGCGAGAGAAAGCAATCCTTCTCAGCCATTGACTTCTGGCGTTTGGGTAGGAGATTGGAGCAACGAAGCGAAGATGAAACCAATGCACAAAATGCAGATCGAGCAGTCTGATATTGTTTCTTTTCATAATTACAACACACCTCAGGATTTTGAAAAAGTAATCAAACAATTACAGCGTTACGGAAAACCATTAATCTGTACAGAATATATGGCTAGACCAAACGGAAGCACTTTTGAAGGGTTTCTTCCAATTGCTAGAAAATACAACGTAGGAATGATCAATTGGGGATTTGTAGACGGAAAAACACAAACGAAATACGCCTGGGACAGTTGGACAAAAACATACACCGCAGAGCCAAAATTATGGTTTCACGATGTATTACACACAGATGGAACGCCATACATTCAGGCGGAAACCGATTTGATTAAAAAGATGACTGCTGAGGCGAATAAGAAGAATTAGATAATGTGTCAATTTGATAATTAGATAATTCTTGAAATGTGTTAATTGACTAATTTTCTAATTACCACATTTTCTCATTTTCTAATTATCAAATTGACTAATTATCACATTAAAAAATAACTTATGAAAACAACAAAGAACTTATTTTTTCTAATGATGATTCTGGTTGGATTTTCCACGAAAGCGCAACAACCAGATCCTCCTGGACAGGTAAAAGGAAATGAAAAATCAAAAAACGAAGCCTATCTTTTTGCGCATATGACGCATAACGATTACGGCAGATTATATTATTCTGTTAGTTTGGATGGACTTCATTGGGAAAATCTGAACAATGGAAAACGCGTTTTTGAAGATTACAAAGGACATCCCGATATCTGCAAAGGCCCAGACGGGAAATATTACATTGCAGGAAATACAGGAGACGATGCCAAAAGCATTAATATTTGGGTTTCGGATGATTTAATCACTTGGAAAAAACATTCTGATTATACGCCCGATTTAAAAAGTACGCCAGATTATTCAAACGCTTTGCAGAGAATTGGTGCTCCAAAATTGTATTACGATAACGATTCTCAAAAGTTCATCATGACTTGGCATACGCCACATTTGGAAGGAACCAAAGAAGATGGAGAACGTTATTGGGCAAGCCAGCGTACCTTGTATGTTTTGTCTAAAGATTTAAAAACTTTCGAAGGAACGCCAAAACGTTTATTCGATTGGGATATGGGAACGATTGATGTTTTTATTCGTAAAGTTGGTGATTCTTATTACGCCGTGATTAAAGACGAAACGTATCCAACTTTGTATTGGACAACCGGAAAAACCATCCGAATTGCCAAATCAAAAAATCTTTTAGGACCTTATTCTTTGCCTCAGCCATCTATCAGTCCAAACTTTAGAGAAGCGCCAATGTTAATTCCTTCTCCAGATGACAAAATATGGTACATGTATTACGAGCAATATCCAGGTGTTTCCTACGGATTATCGATTGCAGATAACCTAAACGGACCTTGGTTTCAAGCCTCAGGCTACACTTTTTTCTCAGATTGGGACAAATACAGTCTCCCAGAAAAAGTACGCCACGGCTGCATGATTACAATCTCTAAAAAAGAATACGACAGTTTGGTGAAGAAATTCGGGAAATAATGGTGAATTGTAAATTGTTAATGGTGAATTATTTTCAAACTTCATTTTTGCAACTCCATATAATTCACAATTCACAATTTACCATTCACAATTAAAAAAATGGTTAGTTAAGTTAGTTTAGTTCAGCAATTATCGGGCTTATGTGGAGATGAGCCCGGTAATTCATTTTGATTTAGAAGAAATATTACGGTAAATATCTTCACCATATAAGTTACATAAGTTCATATTAAGTCTTGCCTTAAGTAAAAGTAAAAACTTATATGCTCTTGGCATTTTTTTTTAGCGAGTTAAACTAAAATGAACTTACATGACTTATATGGTTTAAAAAACTTACAAGTATAAAAATATAAAGCATGAAAAGAAAAAGTATCCTTTTTTTAGCCTTGTTATCCATGTTTGCAGTAAATGCGCAATGGAAACCACAAGGTGATAAAATCAAGACCAAATGGGCAGAGCAGGTTGATCCGAAGAAAACTTTACCCGAATATCCCCGTCCGATTATGGAGCGCGGCCAATGGAAAAATCTGAATGGTTTGTGGAATTATAGCATTCAAGAGTTTGGAAAAGCCGCGCCTTCAAAATATGACGGGCAGATTCTGGTTCCGTTTGCAGCCGAATCGAGTTTGTCTGGCGTGATGAAAGAAGTTGGTGCTAAAAATGAACTTTGGTACGAAACTCAATTTTCGATTGAATCGGGCTGGAATGGAAAAAACATCCTTTTGCATTTCGGAGCTGTCGATTGGAAAACAGAAGTTTTTGTGAATGATGTAAAAGTGGGTTCGCATACGGGAGGTTATACGCCGTTTTCGTTTGACATTACGCCTTTCATCCAAAAAGGGAAAAATCAAAAGCTAGTTGTAAAAGTTTGGGATCCTTCCAACGATGGGCCTCAACCAAGAGGAAAACAAGTTAAAAATCCAGAAGGAATTTGGTACACGCCTGTTACCGGAATCTGGCAAACGGTTTGGATTGAGCCTGTTAATGCTAAAAACATTGCAGCATTAAAAACAACGCCAAATATTGATCAAAATACGATTAGTATAAAAGCTGAGGTAAATGGAGCAGAAAAAGGCGATTTAGTAGAAATTTCTGTTTTCGATAACGGAAAAGAAATCGCTAAAGAAAAAGCGGTTGTGGGAGAAAGCAATGATATTGTTTTGAATAATCCGAAACTGTGGTCGCCTGAAAGTCCGTTTTTATATCAGACTAAAATTCGCTTAATCAGCAAAAACAAAGTGATTGATGAGGTGAAAAGTTATTTTGCGATGCGAAAAATTTCGTCTAAACGCGATGAAAATGGAATCGTGAGAATGCAGTTAAATAACAAAGATTATTTTCAATTCGGACCTCTTGACCAAGGCTGGTGGCCAGATGGCTTGTACACCGCGCCAACTGACGAAGCTTTGAAATATGATATTATTAAAACCAAAGAACTAGGATTTAATATGATTCGTAAACACGTAAAAGTCGAGCCGGAGCGCTGGTATACGCATTGCGATCAGTTGGGAATTTTGGTTTGGCAAGATATGCCAAGTGGAGACGATCAGTCAGTTTGGCAAAATAGAAAGTATTTTGAAGGAACAGAATTACAGCGTTCGGCAAAATCAGAAGAAATCTACAGAAAAGAGTGGCGCGAAATTATGGATCATCTGTATTCCTACCCAAGTATTGTGGTTTGGGTTCCGTTTAACGAAGCTTGGGGACAATTTAAAACTGTTGAAATTACAGAATGGACAAAAAATCATGATGCAACACGTCTGATTAATTCTGCGAGTGGAGGAAATCACTTTCAAACGGGAGATATATTAGATTTACACAATTATCCTGGTCCAGATATGTATTTGTACGATGCGAGAAGAGTTACAGTCTTGGGAGAGTATGGCGGAATCGGTCTTCCGTTAGAAGGACATCTTTGGAAAGCAAATGACAACTGGGGTTATATCAAATTTAAAAATGAGGCAGAAGTTACCGCCGAATACAAAAAGTACGCGGAAATGCTTCGAAAATACGTTAAAACGGGATTCTCGGCTGCAGTCTATACTCAAACAACCGATGTTGAAGGCGAAGTAAACGGTTTTATGACCTACGATAGAAAAGTGGATAAAATGGATTTTAAAGCTGTGAACAAAATTAATACGGAGGTTATCAATGCTTTGAATTAGAGTTAAATTTATTTCTCCCGCAGATTTGGCAGATTGCGCTGATAAAAAAGATCTGTAAAATCTGCGAGAGAAAATTCAAAGACTAACAAAAAACTAAAAATGAAAAAATATCTAATCCTTTTCCTGTTCACAACGATAAGTTTTGCGCAGCAAAAAACATTCACTAATCCAATCCTTCCATCGGGAGCAGATCCTTACAGCACATATTACAAGGGTTATTATTACTACACCAACACACTTGGAAACAAATTGGTTTTGTGGAAAACAAAAGACCTTTCGGATATTAAAAATGCAGAAAGCAAAGTGATTTGGACACCGCCCAAAAACACCAATTATTCAGCAGAACTCTGGGCGCCGGAGTTTCATATTATCAACGGAAAGTGGTATTGCTATTTCGCGGCAGATAATGGCGATAACAACAATCACAGAATGTATGTTTTAGAAAATAAATCTTCAGATCCGTTTAAAGGGAAGTTTGAATTTAAAGGCAAAATCGCTGCGAAAACCGATAAATGGGCAATTGACGGAAATGTTTTTGAATATAAAAAACAGCTATACATGATTTGGGCAGGCTGGGAAGGAGACAAAAACGGTCAGCAGAACATTTACATTGCCAAAATGAAAAATCCGCTTGAGATTGATGGCGATCGCGTTATGATTTCTGCACCAACAAACGATTGGGAGACACACGGCGCATTGCATGATGAGGTGAATCCGCCACAGGTAAATGTGAACGAAGGGCCACAGTTTTTAGAAAGAAACGGAAAAATCTTCATTGTGTTTTCGGCAAGTGGATGCTGGACCGATTTCTATGCTTTAGGCTTGTTAACCTTTAACGGTACAGATAATTTGCTAGATGCAAATGCATGGAAGAAATCTCCTGAGCCTATTTTCAAGCAATCTTCAACCAACAAGGTTTATGCGCCAGGACATAATTCATTCTTTAAATCTCCTGATGGAAAAGAAGATTGGATTTTGTACCACGCCAATTCAAACCCAGGAGAAGGATGCGGTAACAAAAGATCGCCAAGAATGCAAAAAATAGAATGGGACGCCAACGGTTTTCCAGTTTTGGGCGAACCGGTTAGTGAAGGAACGCCATTGGCTATTCCGTCAAATTAAAATCATTTCAAAAAAGATAAAAATGAAAAATATTCAAATTGCTGCAGTTTTGTTGCTTGCACTTTTCCAATTTAACTGTAAAGACAATAAAAAAGAAAATACGACTTCAAAAGAAAGCTTAGAAACCAAATCAGATTCGATAAAAACGGTTTTAGAGACTAAAAACTTCGATACCATAATCGATGGTAAAAAAGTCGGTTTGTATTGGATCGAAAACAAAGATATAAAAGCTGCTTTTACTAACTATGGCGGGCGATTAGTAGGTTTGTGGGTTAAGGATAAAAAGGGAAAGCCAACCGATGTCGTAGTCGGAATGAATAGCGTAAAAGGCTTCAAAAACTCAACAGAACCTTACTTTGGTGCTACAATTGGAAGGGTTGGCAACAGAGTTGCATTAGGCAAATTTACGCTCGAAGGAAAGCACTATCAGATTCCGCTTAATAATGGAAAAAATGCGCTGCACGGTGGTATAAAAGGGTTTCAAGACGTTGTTTGGAATGCTGAAAAGACAAATGAGAATACGCTGGTTTTTACGTATGCTTCGCCAGATGGAGAACAAGGTTTTCCTGGAAATCTAAATGTAAAAGTAACTTATTCTATTACAGATGATCATGCGGTAAAAATGGAATATGAAGCTACAACCGATAAAACTACGATTGTCAATTTAACCAATCATGCCTTTTTCAATTTGAATGGAGAAGGAAGCGGAACAACTTTAAATCATGAATTACAGATTTACGGAGATAAATTTACACCCGTTGATGAAGGTTTGATTCCGACTGGAGAATTGAAATCGGTAAAAAATACACCATTCGATTTTACATCAAAACATAAAATTGGCGAAAGAATAGAAGCCAAAGACGAACAGCTGAAATTCGGAAAAGGTTATGACCATAATTATGTGCTTAATGGGACTAAAAAAGACGGATTTATACATGCGGTAACGATTAAAGGTGATGTTTCAGGTATTACTTTAGATATTTACACAGAAGAGCCTGGACTACAATTTTATAGTGGAAACTTCATGCAAAGCAAAAATACCTTTAAATCAGGTGCTAAAGATGATTTTAGGACTGCTTTCGCCTTAGAAACACAACACTTCCCAGATGCGCCAAATAAGCCAAAATTCCCTCAAATAACTTTAAAAGCAGGAGAGAAGTACCATACAGTTTCTTTGTATCAATTTTCGGCAAAATAGTAATGAGTTTTGAGTTGGAAATTAAGAGTTGAAAAACGTTATGTGAAAGACTTTTTTGTGAAAAGTAAAAAGGGCTTTTTTGAAGCGAAATGACGGATTTTTAACAAAATTTGCGTCATAGAGGTTTTCTATAGTGTTATTTTAACTAATTGATTTTTAGCTTTTAAATTGATTTAATTAAATAAAAAGTTTAACAATGAAAATAAAAAAGTATTTTACGCTTTTAAGTATGTTTTGTGTCTTTATTTGTTGTTCTCAAGACAAAGAAACGGTTAAAAAAACGACTTCAAAAGAGCAACCAATCTTGTTGGCAGATCCAACTATTTTTTATGAAAATGGAGTTTATTATTTGTACGGAACAACCACGGGAGATTTTCCTAATGGAGAAGGTTTTCAAGTGTACACTTCTTCCGATTTGAAAAAATGGAAAGGTCCTGTTGGAGCGCAAAATGGACTGGCATTAAAAAAAGGAGATGCTTATGGAACGAAAGGTTTTTGGGCGCCGCAAGTTTTTAAAAGCAACAATAAGTTTTATATGATTTATACTGCCGATGAGAATATAGCCATTGCAAGCAGCGATAGTCCGCTTGGACCATTTAAAAACGATTCTAAGGCTTCAATGTTTAATTCGGGCAAACAGATTGATCCTTTCTTTTTTGTTGATCAGGACGGCAAAAAATACCTTTATCACGTGCGTTTGACTAATGGAAACCGAATTTTTGTGGCTGAATTGAATGATGATTTCTCTGGAATAAAAGAAGAAACGCTGAAAGAATGTATTTCTGGTGTTCTTCCGTGGGAAAACACACAGAATGTTTCGTGGCCAGTTACAGAAGGTCCGACAGTTTTAAAACACAATAATCTGTATTATATGATTTATTCTGCAAACGATTTTAGAAATCCCGATTATGCAGTGGGTTATGCGACAGCTACAAGTCCAATGGGACCTTGGGAAAAAGCAGCTGAAAGTCCGATGATTAGCAGAAAAGATGTTGGCATAAATGGAGTAGGTCACGGTGATGTTTTCTATGATAAAAACGGAAAAATGAAATATGTACTGCATACGCATTATAGCAATAGCGGTGTTTCTCCAAGAAAAGCGGCAATAATCGATATTGGTTTTGAAGGAAATAAAATCAAAGCAGATGCGAAAAGTTTTGTTTTGCTAACGGAATAAAACTTGTGATTTTAGAGTTGATAACGTGGGCTGACTTGTTTTTGAGTCAGCCCTTTTTTTAACATTTTAACCTGCTTTTAACATAGATGCAACTTTAATATTGTCTATTTCAGTTCAGATTCGTACATTGTTGAAAATTATAAATCATGACTAAAAAAATAGAAGACTTAATTCCGCATCGTGCTCCCTTTCTTTTTGTTGATGAAATTATCTCTTATACAGCAGACACAATCATTGGTTTAAAGACATTTACAGATAAAGATGCCTGGCTTCAGGGCAGTTTTCCAGATTTTAATTTTGTTCCTGGAACTATTTTGATCGAAGCTATGGCGCAATGTGGTGGTGCAGGAATAAAGCTTTTAGGAATCGCAGATGGAGTTTTTGGCTTAGTTAGCTTAGATAAAGTGGAGTTTTTTGGAGGTGTTGAATTCAATAAACTCGTTAAATTTGTGGTAAAAAACATTCGTACAAGCGAAAAAATCATAAAACAATCTGGAGAAGCTTTTGATGAAGATAAATTGATTATGAAAGGTGAATGGATGTGTGTGAAGCTTCAGTGAGAGAATAGATAATAGAGGAGAGAAGCAAGAAGCAAGAAGCAAGAAGCAAGAGGAAAGATAAAAGAGTAAAGAAGTAAGATTATAGAAAAACGCCTTAAGATTGGATTCTTAAGGCGTTTTTTTTACATTTTTGTTATGATGAATTCGCTTCGGCGATTGACTTGATGTTGCGCTTCTGTACATGGAACTCCGTTAGAACAATTATTGATTAGCTGAGTTTCTCCATAACCAATTGCGCTTTCTATTCGTTCGGGAGCAACTCCTTGAGAAATGAGATAATCTCTTGTGGCTTTTGCTCTTCGATCAGAGAGTTCGAGATTGTACTGGTCGTTGGCGCGGGAGTCGGTATGCGATTCGATTTTGATTACAATGGTGTTGTACTGATGCATTAAGAGAACTACTTTATTTAATTCTATAGCAGCATCATAACGTATATCTGATTTGTCTAAATCAAAGAAAATAATTCCAATTTTTATTTTCAGAACTCCATTTTCTCGTGCAATCAAAGCAGGATCCAAACCTACCAGAGCTTCTGTTTTTCCAGAGCTGTTTGCGGTAACAATTGCCTTGTTATTTGCGTTATAATTTTCTTTTGTAACCTCAATTGTATAAGGAGTATTGCAATTTACGTTATTGTTAAAATCATATTTTCCGTCGAGCTGAGAAACGGTTTCTGCCACTTTTATCCCATTTGCGTTTTTCAGCGTTACCATAGCACCTGCAATTCTGTTGTTTGAAATAGCATCATAAACATAACCGCTTATGGCTTGATTGCATGATCTTTCAAAAGAGTAAATATCATCATCACCTTTTCCTGTTTTTCTGTTAGAGCAGACAAAACCTTTGTTAGTTGCTTCGTTAACGATATATCCAAAATCATCTCTATTGCTGTTTAAAGGTGCACCGAGATTGGCTGGTGTGTCAAAAACGCCATCGTTTAATCGGCTTTCGAATACGTCTAAGCCTCCTAAACCTAAAAATCCGTCAGAAGAAAAATACAACGCTTGATCAGTAATGTATGGGAACATTTCACGTCCTGTCGTATTTATTTTTTCGCCTAAATTTTTGGGTTCCGAGAATTGATTATTGCCCAAAATATCAACCACAAAAATATCGGTAGAACCAATTGTCCCTGGCATATCTGAAACGAAATACAGCTTTTTACCATCTTTGCTTACAGAAGGATGTCCAACTGAATAATTATCGCTGTTAAAAGGGAGTTCTTTAATATCTTTCCAAGAAACTGTACCATTACTGTTCTCTGTTGCTGTAGCAGAAAAGATTTTCAGGTTGTTAATGCCTTTGCTGTCACGTTTCAGTTTTCCGTTATAATTATTTCGCGTAAAATAAATGGTCTTTTCATCTGGAGAAAAAGCGATGCAGGCTTCGTGATATTTTGTACTGATATCTTTGCCGAAACGTTCTTTAAAAGTAACATTCGATTGCGTTTCGCTTATTTTTCCCAATTGCATATTTAAATAGGGTTGATCATTCCAGCCGTATTTGTCTGTTTTCCAATATGAAGAATCGATTGTTGTAGAGTAGACCAAATCGCCTTTGTAGAACATTGGACCAAAATCAGAATAAGCAGAATTAATTTCTAAGTTTTCAAGCAAAAAAGAGGGTTTTATATTTTCAATATCTTCGAGTGTGACATTCTTAAGCGAAAAATTCTTAGCTCGTGTCGCATCGATTGATTTTTCTTTTTCTGCAAAAGCCTTCATCCATTTTTTTGCCAGTTCATAATTTTGAATTCCTTGCAGCGACTGTGCGTAACGAAATAAATATTCGGCTGAAACTTCATTAGGGTATTCATTAATCAGTTTTCCATACCATTTTGAAGCACTAGACATTTTTGTATTGAAATAATAAGCGTCTCCAAGTCGCTGAAGCGTTTCTTTGGAAGCATCTCCATTATTAATGGAAAGTTCATACGATTTTGCAGCTTCAACATAATACATCTTATCAAAAAGAGCATCGGCAGTTTTGTTTTTGGTTTGCGAATAAATTAGCTGTATAACCAATAATGCGAGTATAGTAATTGTTCTTTTCATAGACTATCCGTATTAAAAGAATCTTGGTGATTTTAGTCCTTTTTTGCGTGAAACCAGTTCAAAACGAAGCATAATTTCGTGCGTACCGCTGTTGTAATTCTGCAATGCGGTTGTAGTGTAATCGTAAGCGTAACCTGCCATAATCATTGGCGTAATCTGTATTCCAACCAAACCGCTCACAGAATCAGATGTACGATAAGAAACACCCAGCGTTAGAGCATTGTTAAACATAAAATTGGCTGATATATCGCCAATAATTGGTGCGCCAGCCACATATTTTACCAAAACAGCTGGTTTGAATTTGGTATGTGCCGAAAGATCAAAAACATAACCTCCAATAAGATACAAGTGAATTCTCTCATTGACTAGATCGTCACTGATATCATCATAAGTATAACGTTCGCGGGTCATAAAATTCGGAATCGAAAGTCCGATATAATCTCTCTCTCCATGCCAATACAATCCAGCTCCAATAACAGGCAGGAATTTGTTTGTAATGTTTTCACGAAATTGTACATCGGGATCTTTGTAACTTCCTTTAGACCAATCGATATTGATGACACGTCCGCCTCCTTTTACTCCAAAAGAAAGTTTATGATTTTCTCCAGATTTAATGGTATAAGAGAAATTGGCATCTAGATATTGCTCATCTGTTGGCCCAATTTCTTCGTTTACGATTGAAATTCCAAGACCCACATTTTTCCCGACAGGAGTATCTAATGAAAAACTTTGTGTGTCTGGAGCACCTTCAATACCAACCCATTGAGTTCTGTAAATTCCTGTTATAGCTAAATGTCCCAGCGAACCGGCATAAGCCGAGTTTACGGTGAGTGTGTTGTACATATACTGCGTGTATTGCGGGTCTTGCTGTGCAAAGGCTCCATATACCGAGAATAGAGTTACTATCGCGAAAACCTTTTTTATATTTTTAATCATAGCCAATTTTATTTTGGTTAATCCTATTCTTAAATTTTCTTTTTTCTGGATGGTTTTATTTGAGGTAAACCCATCCAGAGGTTTTTTTAGATCCGTCTCCTAAATCAAGGATATAGAAATAGGTTCCTTCAGGAAGCGTTTTGGCAGAACCTTCCGCTTTTCCGTCCCAGGTATTTTTATAGCCTTTTTGGTAGTAAACCAGATTACCCCAGCGGTTAAAGATTTCCAGCTGATTATTTGGATATCTTTCAATACAGTCAATGTAGAAGAAATCGTTTTGGCCGTCATCATTTGGTGAAAACTCATTATAAATTTTCAGACAGTTTGGCGAAACGGTAGCGCTATCCTGATTGTTTGCCGAATTGGTGTCTATCTGATCTAATTTAACCAAATGGGCATTATTCAAATAATCATTAAAATCAATAACCTTAACTGTTAGGGTTAATGTTTGGGTAGTTCCTTTATTAATCGTTGGAATACTCCATATTCCTGTTTTAGAATCATAGGTTCCAGAAGTTGTCGCTGAGTTTACTAATGAATATCCTTTAGGCAATGCATCTTGAACTTCTACGTTTGTTGCAGTTAAATTGCCTAAATTCTCTGCTGTTATGGTAAAGACTACTTGGCTATCCATTGGAACATCTGTTTTATCTACTTCTTTATTGATGGCTATATCAGTAGAAGGGATGTTGATAGACTCAGAATCTTCATCATCTTCACTCTGGTCTCCGTTATCATTGTTTGGAGTTGAGTCTGGATCAAATTGATTGCTGGCAGTTACTTGAGCAATGTTAACATAATCCACACTTTCCAGTCCAAACGGATTGGCTACAGTTGCTTCGTAGGTTAGTGTAATACCTCCCACAGGAACAGTTAGATTCACCCATTTTATAATATCCTTGCTGAAGATGCCTCCATTATTGATATTTGAGATGTTCTTGAGTCCAAGCGGTATTAAGTCTTCAACAGCGACACCAGTAGCAACGCTCGGGCCTTCATTGTTAAGCTGTAAAGTGAATGTGACAACTTCGTTTACATTTGCATTTTGGTTGCTAGCTGTTTTTTCTAGACTTAAATCGGCAACTGCAATTTTGATCTGTAAGCTGTCATAATCGTCTTCTGTTGTGACTCCGTTATTTGGAGTCGAATCTGGATCGGGCAGATTACTGGCAATAACCTCGGTGATATTTGTATATTCGCCTGGTATTCCTGACGGCTTATTTACGGTTGTATAAATATCTAGTGACTGATCTGTTCCAGTAGGAATATTTCCGACATTCCAAATACCTGTAATGTAGTTGTATAAACCACTTGTAGGACTGCTAGTCTGATAGGTAAATCCAGGAGGCAGCAAGTCTTTAACTCTTACACCAGAAGCATCCGCTGGCCCATCATTGGTAACAGTGACGGTAAAAATAACTGTTGAACCAACATCATGAACTGCATCCTGGTTAAGTGCTGTTTTTTTAATCGATAAATCTGCCATTACAATTACTGGTGTGACAGAAATACTGTCATAATCATCTTCAGTCGTAATTCCGTTTCCTGGTGTACTGTCCGGATCATGCTGATCTGCAGTCATGATTTCTGCAGTATTTAAGTACTCATCAGGAGTGCCAGTCGGATTTTTTACAAAAACGTTTAAAACCAAAGTATGGCTATTTCCTGGCAGTATAATTCCAGGAGACCATTCACCAGTTGCAGTATTGTAAGCTCCCGACGTCGAATTATAGAAAATATAATCGTATCCAGAAGGTAATACGTCTTTTATGGTAACACCTGTAGAAATACTAGGCCCCGAGTTGGTTACAGTAATTGAGAATGAGATCTGCGATCCTACTGCCGGATTGAGAATGTTGTTAATTACTTTTTTCTCTATCGAAAGATCGGCTACTGCTGGAACTGGCGTTAATAATACAGAACTCATATCGTCTTCACCGCTGACATTGTTATTTGGAGTAGAATCAGGATCCAATTCGTTAGAAGCATAAACTTCTGCAATGTTTTGGTAAACACCTGTAGTTTTTACTCTAGCTCCAATTAATAATGATTCAGAGCTTCCCGTTGGAATAGTTCCAATATCCCATATTCCAGTACTATTGTAATATTGCCCGGCTGTAGAGCTGTATACTATATATTCGTAACCGCTTGGCAGCATATCTATTACTTTGACACCTGTTGCATTTTGTGGTCCACTGTTTTTTACTGTTATTTCAAAAGTAACAGTAGCACCAAATATAGGATTAAGATTACCGCCAAGTACGGCTTTTGTTAATGATAAATCGGCCGTAGGAACAACGGGAGTTGTTGCAACTTCTGCATAATCATCTTCTGTTGTGATTCCATTATTCGGAGTCGAATCTGGATCAGGAAGACTGCTGGCAGTGACTTCTGTCGTATTTAAATAATTACCTGTCGCGTTTACAGTAGCAGTTAATTGAAGTGTTTGTGCGTCTCCGCTCGCTAATGAACCAATAATCCATTTTCCATTTGTATTGGTATAGGTTCCTTTTGTTGCTGTGAAATTACTAAAAGTATAACCAGAAGGAAGTAAATCGGTTACTTCTACGCCTGTTGCATTCTGCGGCCCTTGATTGGTTATGACTATTTCAAAAGTTACAGGTGTTCCAATTAATGGAGTGGTATTGTTAACTGTTTTAGTTAAAGATAAATCGGCTGCTTGTCCTAAAGGAGAAGTAGTTGCTGTACCATAATCATTTTCGGTTGGAACGCCGTTGCCAGGAGTTGAATTAGGATCTGGTAGGTTACTAGCAGTTACTTCGGCAATGTTCACATAATTTCCTGTTGGATTTACAATAGCAGTTATACGTAATACATGCGAATCTCCGTTTAAGAATGTGCCAATTGTCCATTTTCCAGTTGTGGAATTGTAAGTTCCTTTTGTAGCACTGTAATTGGCAAAAGTATATCCAGAAGGCAATAAATCGGTAACTTCAACTCCAGTCGTATTCTGAGGGCCATTATTAGTTGCAATTACTTCAAATATTACTGATGACCCTACTAATGGTACCGTATTATTAACTGTTTTAGTTAAAGATAAGTCTGCCGCTTGTGGGTTTGGAGTAACAGTCGCTGTTGCGTAATCGTCTTCTGTGGTAACTCCATTATTTGGCGTTGAGTCTAAATCAGGAGCATCTGCAGCAGTTATTTCTGCAATATTGAGATAATTCCCAGAAGTATTTACGGTAGCTGTAATTTGAAGTGTTTCTGATTTTCCGCTTATTAAGTTACCAACATTCCAAATTCCTGTTGTAGGGTTGTAAGTTCCTGTAGATATATTGTAAGAATTGTAAGTGTATCCTGAAGGAAGTAGATCAGTTACTTCTACGCCTGTATTATTACGTGGACCGTCATTTTTTACAACGACTTCAAAAACTACCTGAGAACCTACAAGCGGTGAAATAGCATTGACTGTTTTCGTTAATGATAAATCAGAAAATAGTCCTGATCTATCAGGAGTAACGATAGCTGTTGCATAATCATCTTCTGTCGTAACACCATTATTTGGAGTAGAATCTGGATCAGGAAGTGCCGCTGCTGTTATTTCTGCAATATTCTGGTAATCGCCTATTTCTTTAACAAGCGCTATTACTTGAAGCGTTTCTGATTGACCCATTGCTAAATTACCAACATTCCACAATCCGTTAGTCGTACTGTATATTCCTGTTGAATTACTGAAACTGACAAGCGAGTACCCAGAAGGCAGTAAATCAGTTATTTGCACTCCATTGTTATCTTGTGGTCCATTATTGGTCACTACAATTTCAAAAGTTACAAGTGAATCTACTTCGGGAATAGTGTTATTTACTGTTTTGGTCAAAGACAAGTCAGAAGATTGAGATGTCGGGGTAGTTGTCACGGTCGCATAATCGTCTTCTGTAGTAACTCCATTATTTGGCGTTGAGTCTGGATCCTCAAAATCAGCAGCAGTTACTTCTGCAATATTGGTATAATTTCCAGTTTCATTTACAATGGCTGTAATGTGTAGAGTTTCAGATTTTCCATTTATAATATTACCAATGTTCCATAAACCTGTTAAAGGTGTATAGGTTCCTGTAGAAATAGTATATCCAGTTAGTGTATATCCGGAAGGAAGCAAATCTTTAACTTGAACACCTTTATTATCATCTTTTCCGCTGTTGGTGATTATAACTTCAAAAGTTACTTGAGAACCGACTAATGGTGTAGCATTGTTGACTGTTTTAGTCAATGATAAATCAGAAACTGGGGGTGGTGGCGGTACTTCATCTTCTATTTGCACTAACACAGTTGCATAGTCGTCCTCAGATATTATTCCGTTATTTGGGGTTGAATCAGGGTCAGGGAGACCAGCTGAGGTTACTTCTGCTTTATTCGCAAAATTTCCAACCGTATTTGCTACTGCGTTGATTTGCAAAGTTTCAGATTGGTTTTTTGGTAAGTTTCCTATATTCCATAAGCCTGTAACAGGATCATAAGTTCCTCTTGAAACGGTATATCTGGTAAAGGTAAACGCTGCTGGTAGTAAATCAGTCACCTGAACACTTGTATTATCCTGTGGCCCGCCATTAGTAATAATTATTTCAAATGTAATTTCTGTATTAACAACAGGAGATGAATCACTAACCGATTTTGTTAAAGAAAGATCAGAAGAAAGAGCTGTTGGAGTAGTTGTGGCTGTTGCATAATCATCTTCCGTTGCAACTCCATTATTTGGTGTTGAATCTGGATCGGGCTGATTGCTTGCTGTGATTTCAGCAGTATTGGTATAATTTCCTGTCGCATTTACCAGCGCTGTGATTTGTAAGGTATGAGTAGCACCAGTTGCTATGTTTCCAATTGTCCATAAACCTGTTGCCGAATCGTAATTTCCGGCTGTTGCACTATAAGAAGCATAAGTATATCCAGAAGGCAATAAATCGGTAACAGCAACACCATCTGCGGTTTGAGGTCCAGCATTGCTTATCTGAAGACTGAATATCACCTGAGAACCTACAAGTGGAGCAGTATTACTAACAGTTTTGGTTAAAGATAAATCGGCTGATGTTGGCACGGGAACCGTTGTAGATGTTGCGTAATCATCTTCTGTTGCAACTCCATTATTTGGTGTGGAGTCTGGATCGGGCTGATTGCTTGCTGTAATTTCGGCAGTATTGGTATAGTTTCCTGAAGCGTTAACCGAAGCCGTTATTTGCAAAGTATAAGAATCTGAAATAGGCATGTTTCCAACGGTCCATAGACCTGTTGTCGGATTATAACTTCCTGTTGTCGCGCTATACGATACGTACGTGTATCCAGAAGGCAGTAAATCGGTAACAGTAACTCCATTAGCTTCCTGTGGTCCAGAATTAGTTACCTGAATGCTGAAAATTACTTGCGAACCAACAAGCGGAGCAGCATTATTTACGGTTTTAGTTAAAGATAAATCTGCCGATGTAGGAACAGGTGTTGTTGTAACTTCTGCATAATCATCTTCTGTAGTAACTCCATTGTTTGGAGTAGAGTCTGGATCTGGAAGATTTGCAGCGGTTATTTCAGCTTTGTTTGTATAATCGCCGCTCGGATTTACTCTTGCCACAATCTGAAGTGTTTCTGCATCACCCGTTACCAAATTGCCAACATTCCATATTCCTGTAGCGGTGTCATAAGTTCCTGTAGAAACGGTAAATCCAGTAAAAGTATATCCAGACGGAAGCATATCTGTTACTTGTATGCCAAGATTATCTTGTGGGCCATTATTGGTCACAACCACTTCAAAAGTGACTAATGAACCCACTAATGGTGTAGTATTATTAACCGTTTTAGCCAAAGATAAATCTGAAGACTGCTGAATAGGAGTGGTTGTAGCGGTTCCATAATCATCTTCTGTTGGCACTCCGTTATTTGGAGTAGAGTCTGGATCAGGAGTATCACTATTGGTAACTTCTGCAATATTAGTATAATCTCCCGTTGCGTTGACTATTGCATTTATCTGTAAGGTTTCGGACTCACTGTTTTTTAGTATATCCAGAGTCCATAAACCAGTTGTGCTGTCATAAGTTCCGCTTGTTGCATTAAAAGTAGCAAAAGTATATCCAGAAGGTAATAAATCGGTTACCTGAACTTGAGCAGCATCTTGCGGACCACTATTAGTGGTGATAATAGTAAACGTTACAACAGAGCCTACCAAAGGAGTAGCATTGCTCACCGTTTTTGTCAATGATAAATCGGCAGCTGGAGGTATAGGAGTCAGGACAACATTATCTTCATCATCTTCGCTTTGATCTCCATCGTCATTGTTAGGTGTACTATCAGGATCAGGAAGATTACTGGCAGTAACTTGTGTGATATTTTTGTAATCTCCTGTTGGTAGTACTTTGGCATCTAGAATAAGAGCTTCTGTAACACCAACATCAACTGTTCCAACGTTCCAGATTCCGGTAGTACTGTTATATGTTCCAGCAGACGAACTATAATTTACGTATTGAAAACCAGTAGGCAATAAATCGGTTACTTGTACTCCGGTTGCATTATTTGGACCATCATTGGTAATCTTAAGTTCAAAAGAAACTTGGCTCCCAACCACAGGACTTGTATTGCCTGTGACTACGTTTTTGGTTAAAGACAAGTCAGCAGAAGGGCCTATGAAAGTGATTTCTGCATCATCCTGATCATCTTCAGAAGCAACGTTATTATTTGGAGTACTGTCAGGATCTGGTAAATCGCTCGCTGTTATCTCTGCAATATTGAGATAATTTCCTAAAGGATTAACAAAAGCATTAAAAGTAAGATTGACATTGGAGTTTGCTGGCAATACTAGATTTCTCCATTCTAGTGTCGCCGTTGCAACTTGGTAGGTTCCACCAGCAGATACTGATCCAGGGATAAGCGTATATCCTACTGGAATAACATCTTTTACACCAACGCCAGTAGCATTTCCGGGACCTTTGTTTACTACGTTAATTGTAAAGCTAACCTCATCTCCAGCCGCGGCAGAAGTTGGAGTTACGGATTTAGTAAGCTCTAAATCGGCTTGTTTTAAGGTAATATTGGCACTAGCCATATCATCTTCCGGTAATCCATTTCCAGGAGTACTGTCTGGATCAAACTGATGAGCTGTTTCTATTTCAGCAGTATTAATATAGTCATTTGGTGATGAAACGACGTTTACTTTGGCTGTAATTTGTAAGGTAAGAGAGTTTCCGTTGTTTAGATTACCCACATTCCAAATCCCTGTTGCATTATTATATTTTCCGCCTCCATTATCGCTTACATAAGTGTATCCAGGAGGCAGATGGTCTGATACTGTAATTCCAGTTGCATTATTTGGCCCACTATTAGTTGCTCTAATTGTAAATATAACATTGTCGTTTATGCTTACCGTTGCAGGTGAAACTGTTTTTTGTAATGACAAATCAGCTACATCAAGTACTACTGTCGCACTGTCCTGATCGTCTTCTGAAGGATTCTGGTTGTTAGGCGTACTGTCAGGATCAAATTGATCTGATTTTACAACTTCTGCATTATTTACATAAGAACCGCCATCTAGAATTGTGGCTTTGAAAGATAAACTTAAGATACTGCCACTTGGAATTGTTATACCACTCCAAGTAATCGTATTATCACCAACATTATATATTCCGCCCGAAGTAACCGTTCCGGCAACAAGTGCAAAGCCGAACGGAATGTAATCACGTATGGAAACATTAGTTGCAGTAGCAGATCCGCCCAATGCATTGTTATTAAAAACATTAATATTGAAAGTAACAACATCGCCAATGCTTCCTGTTGTTGGTGTTACTGTTTTGGTCAATTCAAGATCGGCAATTGACAAAATAGTTAGGTTCATAGTGTCTGACGAAACAGCACAAATACCATTGCTTACAGTCCATTGCAGTGTATATATTCCAGGAACAGTTCCTGTTACTGCTGTAGTAGGAGATGTAGGAGATGTAAAACCAACAATACTTGGTCCTGAAACTTGAGTCCACTGACCAGTGCCAACAGTAGGTGCAGTGGCATTCATATTTACAGGTGAAAATTGAGGAATGGTCTGGTCTGGACCTGCGTTAGCAGTTGATGGCAAACCATAAATTGTAATAAGAACTGTATCCCTAGAAGTACAGCCGGCTGTTGAAATCGTCCACTCAAATTCATAAGTTCCAGCAACTAATCCTAACATCAAGGTGTTTGGATTGTTTGGAGATGCTATTGTGGCAGTTGGTCCAGAGAGTTGAGTCCATAATCCATCACCACTAGTTGGCGTATTAGCGGCCATAGTGACTGAGGTAGCATTACATAATTCCTGATCAGGACCAGCATTTGCTACAGTTGGGGGATTGTCGTTAAAAGTAATACTTACAGTATCTGAAGAAGGCTGACATGTTGAAGGACTTGTAAATGGCCCATTTGTTACAGTCCATCTTAAAATATAAGTTCCTAGAACCGTTATATTTGATAAAGTTGTTATTGGATTGTTAGGCTCATCAATTACCGCTGTTGACCCTGAAGGGACACTATCAAATGTCCATGTTCCGATACCTATTGTTGGTGCTACTGCTGCAGTTTTATAAGAAGTTTGACAGGCTACATTGTCATCTGGCCCCGCATCTGCATCACTTGGTGGTTCGTTCATTACAATTCTGACAACATCAGATAATGGTCGGCAAGAAGTACTTTCAAAAACCCATTGAAGAATATAGAGTCCAGGAACGGTTAAATTTGTAATTGTTGAGGTAGGTGATGTAGGAGTCGTAATTACAGCAACACTTCCATTAGGTTGTGATAAGAATCGCCATTCAGAAGTTGTTACATCAGCAGGAGCTACGTTTCCAGCCATAGTAGCTGTAGCGCTAACATCTGTAATACATAAAGTTTGGTCAGGTCCAGCATTTGGGGCAACACTTGCTCCGCTATAAATGGTAATATTGACAGAATCAGATGAACCAGGACAGGTTGAATTATCTGGAAATGTTGTTGATGTAGTGGTGTAAGTAAATTCGTAAGTATTTCCGGGAACTACTGTTGCATTTGCAATATAGCTGTCTGCCGGACTTTGAGTAATGGTAACACCAACAGGATTACCACTTGTAAGTGTCCATGTTCCAGTTGAATTTTCATTTCCTTTAAGTTGTACACTTGTTACATCACAGTAGGTTTGATCTGTTCCTGCATTAGCAGTTGGACTTACAACAACTATCATATCATCAAAAGTAGCAGGACATAAAAAAACGCTCTTTCCTGATATTGTCCATCTAAAAGTATAGGTTCCTGCTACAAGACCGTTAATAACAGTATTTGGATCAGCTGGGTTAACAATATTAGGCGCATTTGGTGAGCCAGTTAGTACTGACCATTGTCCAGCTTCATAAAAAGCATCGTAAGTACTTCCGGCCATTGTTACGCTTGTACTGGAACAAATATTTTGGTCAGGTCCTGCGACTGCTTGAGTAGGCGGTATTCCAATAGTTAAGCTTACATCATCAAATGCTTCACCACAGACTTCTGCATCAACAGTCCATCTAAAAATATAAAAACCACTATTAGTAAAGGTAAAAACAGCATTGGGATCATGAATGTCGCTGATGGTGTAACCCCCAACACCTGAAATTCTAGTCCAGGTTCCTATCGCACCGCTGCTTCCTACAGCCGCCATAGTTAACGTTGTACCGCAAATATCTTGATCTGGTCCCGCATCTGCTGTTGGTGGTGTATCGGCAATTGTAACCGAAACACTACTAGTATTTGCATCACAAAGTCTAGTAATTGTCTCAATTGACCATGTAAAAATATAAGTGCCATTTCCAGGAACGGTTACTAAACTATTAGGATCACTTGTATCTGCAATAACAACTCCTGTAGCAGGAGTTACGGACCAAAGCCCTATTTCGAAAATACCAGGTGTATTTCCACTAAGATTAAATGATGTTGTCCCTGAAGGATAGCAAGAGTCAGGACCTGCATCAGAAGTAGAGGCGGCACTTGAGTTATTTGTTATGATAGTAATATCATCTTGTACTGATGATGAACAAGAAGGACCAGGATGAAGATAAGATACAGTCCATCTTAATACATACTGAGAAGTATTGGCTGTAAATCCAAGTGCTATTGCATTTGGATCGTTTACATTTGAAAATGTTATCGTGCTTGGGCCGGAGACTTGGCTCCATACTCCAATTTCATCTGGGTCAACCGGTGAGGCAGCTAGTGTCACTTGAGAATTTGTACAGACTACACGATCTGGACCTGCATTGGGAGTACTCAATGTGGTGTCAGATACATAAATTGTAACTGTTGCGACAGAGAAACCACAGGTAGCACCTCCGCCTTTTGTTATATATTGAAAAACGTAGCTTCCTGGTACAAGCCCGCTTACTTGGGTATCGACAGCAAATTTATCGGCAATTACAGCATCATTAGGACCACTAAGCTGATTCCAAACATGTAAACCTTCGCCTCCAGTTGCTACACCAGATAGTAATGTACTGGTATCTCCGCAGGGCAAACTTACATCAGAGCCTGCGTTTGAAGGTGTAGGTTCTCCTGAAACTAAAATGTTTAAAGTATCAAAACCATAATCACAACCAACTGGGAGCGAACCATCTTGACTTCTTATAAATTCAACATTATATTCTCCAGATACTGTAAGTGTTAAGGTTAATGAATTTTCAACAGTTTGTAATGCCGTCGGAAAAGGAGCCAATGGAGAAGCGGCAGGGCCACTTATTATTCTGTACTGATTGATACCAGTGCCAGTTACGGTAAGTGGAATCGTAAAAACGGTCGCATTACATGCGCCAACTATATCATTCCCATTATTGGCAACAATAGTTCTTGTTGCACCATTATATTGAACATTATAATCTTTAGTAAAGACGCAGCCAGTATTATTGTTTGTTAACGTATATCTAAATTTATAAGGATCGCCAGCATCTGAAATGCCTGTTACTAATGTTGTCGGATTTGTTGGAGATACAATTGTGGCAGAACCCCCGCTAATTTTCGTCCATTGTACCGTTTCTCCTGCGTATAATGGCGTTTGAGCAACCAATGTAACTTGATTAATAGTGTTGTCGCAAAAGAAAATATTTTCATCTCCGCCTGGTAGAGTAGTAACATCTTGTGTTGCAGGCGGAACAGTTATAGTTACAGTGTCATTTCCAGAAGCGCAAGACCCAGTAACAGTCCATCTAAAAGTATAAGTACCTTCTACAAGATTAGAAATCTGTGTATTATTCGAATTAGGACTTCCAATAGTTGGTGTATTTGGACCGCTTACAAATGTCCATTGACCGTTTTGCCCATTAAGACCGCAACCTCCGTAAGTTCCATTAAGATTTGTAGATTGAGTAGTAGTGTAACAATTACTTAAAGTTTGGTCTGGACCAGCAGAAACGGGCGTAACACCACCATAGTTTGTTACTGTAATCTGCGAAGTAGTTCTGCAGCGTTGACCTGGAGCATATTCTGGCCCTTCAATAACCCATTGAAGTGTTGTTACGCCACAGCTTGTTGCAGGTAAACTTATTGTTGAGGTTGGCAAATTGGGAAAGTTAATTACAACTCCTGCATTATTAGCGCCCACAATTTCCCAATAACCTGTTTCTCCTGTATTTTGCGGAGCATTTGCGGTAATAGATAAATTTCCAGAGCTATTAGGACAACTTGCTATGTTTCCTCCTGCGTTTGCAATAGTAATGGGCTGTACATTAACCACTTTATCTTGATATGCCAATATTCCGTCACTGCAAGTGGCGCTATATCTAAAAATATAGGTATTGCCTCCTGTATATCCTGTTACTGTTGTGCTGGAAGCATTGGGTGAATTAATAACAACCGTTGGACCTGAAATTTGTGTCCATAAAACAGAGCCAATTATCGGAGAAGGATTATTTCCCTCTAGTACCAAAGCATCAGTTTCGCAAATTGTAATATTTAGCACTCCAGCATTTACAGTACAGTTTTGCGCGTTTGTTTGAAAAATGGAAAGAAAAATTAATAAAATGGCAAAAGCCAGTTTTTTTGATAAAGTGCAGATTCTCCAAGAAAAATAAAATTGTGCCATAAGCAATCAGGAATGAAAAGGCAGCACAGCAAATTTATAACTACCTTAAATTAATAAATTGATTTTGAGCATTAATCGTAGTTAAGATTTAGAATATATTTTGGGGTTACTTCAAATTTAAAGAAAGATAGTTATGATTTTTTTTTTTGTATGTTGCAGATTATAAAATGAAACATAAAAAACAGGTTTTGAAACAATAAACTGCTTTATAATAGCGTCAATAAGCGTTTACTGTAATAGTGAACTTAGTCTTATTTTTACAAAAAAAGTTTAAGCAGTGTGAAATATTTTAATCCAATTTAGTTTTCAAACTGTCAAAAAAGACTTTGGAAAGAGATGCAGAATGTGAATTCTGATATAAATAAGAAAGGGCTGCCTTTTTAAGACAGCCCTTCGTTTTAATCTTTTTCTGAAAATTAAAAAGCTTCGCCAATTCTAAAATAAACTCCCCAATCTCCTTTACCAACTGCACCGTCTAGACCAACATTGAATTTTGATTTTTTGAATGGATTGTATCGATATCCAACACCACCGCCAGGATACATTTTCCAATCAAAGCTTGGAGTATCAGAACCATAAATAGTGGCAATACCGAAAAAGCCGACCAATCCCATTTTCTGTCCAAAGTTATATCGGTATTCACCCTGAATATCCATTAATCCTGCACCTCTATATTTTCCTTCAGAATAACCGCGAATATCTGTTCCACCGATGGTGCTCTGCTGTTCAAAAGCGACATTCCCAAGTCCGAATTTGCCAAAAGCACGAACTGCAATGACATCTTTATTATCTCTAGTAGGAATATATCTATTGGCTTGAAAGGATATTCTATTAGATGCTAGATCATTATCTAAAAAATCGGGATAAGTAGACCAGTCCAATTTAATTTTGTATCCTGTTGTAGGGTAATAAACGGCATCCCTAGTATCATATAATAAGTTTACAACTAAAGCATTGCTATGTGAAACCGACGATGGAGAAATATTATCTTCATATACTGTGTTGTAATGGGAATAGGTATACGATAGACCTCCATAAAATTTACCAACAATTTTTCTTTGTCCACCGATGCCTAAAATAGTTGTTTTGGTTCCATAATCATAAAAATCTGGCTGATCTACATCATCAACATAAAATTGAGAATTCTGATTTCCTGTAAAAAAGAAAAGTTTGAAACGCCATTTGTCTTCTTTCAAATACCATCTATTAAAGAAAGCCAAAACATAAGATTTATTAGTGGTATAAATGGCCGACATTCCAGACAATGATTTAGGAGAAATAGTATCGGCATGATTAACTTTATACATCGCCATTGGAATAACACCAAACATAAAATCAAGATTTCTGTTATAACTCAAATATGGCATTACCCTTAATTCAATTTTCTTTTCTTTAGATTTTTCGGTAACAGAATCTTTAATTTTTTGACCGAAACAAGAAGATATAAAAGCTGTAAAAAAGAATAGGAGTAGAAGATGCCTCATTGTATAAATTTGTTTGGTGAAACTTATATTGGCGTATAATTACTTAAAATTACGCTTTTCCGATACTTGTAAATTTAAACAAAAAATGTAAGTGTTTGAAATAAAAACAATTAAGTTTTATTCTATCGGTTAAATATTGCAAGTAATCTTTGTAAAGCATTTTTTGAATGAAGCTCTTCACTGTTGTTTAAAGTATCGGCTAACGCCTTTGATGCTCTTTCCAGCATACGATTTTCAAAATAAGAAATAGCAGTTCTCCTGTCAGAAAATAGATTGTTCGTTAAGCAATCTGCCAATTCAAAAGCATCAAGCATAGCTAGATTGGCGCCTTTTCCTGCAAAAGGAGGCATTCTGTGCGCTGCATCGCCAATAATAGTTAGGTTTTCTTGTGTTTTCCAAGATTGATTAAAAGGAAAATAATACTGCGGACGCGGAATAAAATACAACTCTTTACTCATAAATAGCTCGTGCCATTCAGAACTCCAATCTTGATAAATGTCTTTAAACCATTCAAAAATCTCCAGATTGTCATTAAAATCCAAATCATTTTCGACGATCCAGTTTTCAGGAATTTTGCTGCTGAGTAAAAACATCAGCGAGCCATCTCCTTTTGTGCCGTACATAATGGTTTGTTCATTTCCCATGGCAAGAACTTTTCCGCCTTTCGAAAACTCAAAAAGTTTTGAAGCATTTTCTTTGGCGTTATAAATAGTGCCTTCAATCATAGTAATTCCCGAATAAATGGGCTTTTCTGTACTTATATAAGGACGCACTTTAGAATTTGCACCATCTGCGGCGATAACCAGATCGGCATAAACAGCTGTTCCGTTTTTGAAATACAATCTCCAGCCTTCATTTTCTTTTTCCATAGAAATAAATTGACTGTCCCAAACAATGGTTTCAGGCAGGAGAGAATTCAATAAAATATTGCGAAGAACTGAACGGTCTATTTCTGGACGCGGTTTTGAAATGTCTTGAAGCGAATCTTGATTGTTTTCTGAATTTGTTTGAGAAACGTTTTTCTGAATAGCATGTTCGTCAAATTTTAATTCGAAATTCTGATTCACAATTCGAGCTTTGCTGGCGTTAGGGCGAATGTTTTTATAAAATTCGTCCAATAAATCGGCATGTTTCATGGCTATCAAACCCGAATCTTCATGCAAATCTAAAGGAGAACCTTGAACACGTACTTCTGAGTTGAGGTCTCTTTCATAAACTTTTACATTAATATTCTGCAATTGTAAAAGACGAGCTAATACTAAACCGCCCATTCCTCCGCCAATAATAGCGACTTTCTTATTTTTAAGTAACATAGTTTTGTATTTAAAATCTATGTTGCAAAATTATTGTGATGAAAGAGCCGATAATAGTATAAATCGGTCGTTTTTGTTTTGAAAAAGTTCTTTGGGAAGTGAGCCCGATATTTTTTTGATTTCTTTGATGAAATGTGTCTGGTCAGAAAAATTCTCTTCAGGAAACAATTTCCCTTTTGCAATATGCTCCAATGAAGCGCGAAAACGAAGAATCGAACAATATCCTTTTAATGAAATTCCGAAATACTGATTGAAATACCTGTTAATCTGACGACTGCTCCAGCTAGATTGTTCAGATAATTCTTTTACAGTCATTGCTCCATGAGTTTCATAAATAAGGTGGAATAGCTTTTGTTTTCGGGGATCAACTTCCTTTATTAATAAGGAATTGATTTTTACGGCCGCTTTCTCGCAGAACAATTCAAAATTTTCCAGATCACTTTCTTCGAAATCCCAAAAGCCAGATTCGAGTATTTTTCCTGAATTTAAAAGATCAGCAATGCTTTCATGAAAAACATATTCAGCAGCAAGAAGTTTAAAACTAATCACAAACGTCAAACTGTTAGCTGGAATTATTCCTTTTTCATACTGTTGTGTTCCTAAACCCAGAAGTCTAATTTGAAAAGGATTTTCAGCTGTTTTTATAAGTGATAAATCAATTCGTCCGTCGGGAAGGCCAATTGTTTCTAGTGTTTCATCCGATTTATTTTCCATACACCAAAAACTATCCACAAAATCTGAAAGGTTTTTGTTGGGTTTAATGTATTGATAGGATAAATCTTGGTGCATTTTATCAAATTTTAAAGTGAAATTAAACAAAATGTACTTTATTTCTATTAAAAGTATCCCTTATAGAAAGCTTACAAGAGACTTTCTAATTCAACAAAAAGTGTGATAAAAAACTTAACATTGGGTAAGTTGTTGTTTTTTAGTATATTAGATGTTTTTTTTTCTTGCAATGAAAAACTTAACATTGGCGAATGTCTTTTTCAATCTATCTTTGTTTATTATTTTTTGATGTTAATTTAATGATTTAATAACATTAAAAATTAGTTTAATTAAAAATAAATTTAATCAATTTCTTAAAATTAACAGAATAATGGCAAAAGAAATACTTGTTGATGAAATCAATCAGGAGGCAGAAGCTGTTTCGGTTATTTCAAATGACGAAATCGAACAAAAAGAGACTCCAGTTCTAGAATCTGCTGAAACTCCAGAAGCAAAACCAAAACCTAAAAGAGCTCCAAAAAAAGTAGCAGAAAAAGAGGATAATGCAGTAGAGGAAACAGTGCAAGAATCAACACAAATAGAAGAAATTTCATCTGAGGCTGAAGAAGAAACATCTGAAGAAAAGGAAAATCAGCAAAAATCTAAAAAGAGTAAAAAAATGAAAGAAAAAGAAAAGGAAAAAGAGAAAAAAGAGAAAAAGAAAAAAGCTGTTGCTAAGAAAAAAGAAAAAGCAAAAGACAAAAAGAAAGAGAAAGCTAAAAAAGCAAAATTAAAAGCTAAAGCTAAAAAGAAAGCAAAAGCTAAAAAAGCTAAGGAAAAAGCAAAAGCAAAAAAGATCGCTAAAAACAAAGCAAAAAGATCTAAAGCGAAAAAGAATAAAAAGAAATAATAATTGTGAATTGTGAATGGTTAATTGTAAATTTTTCCAAAGCAATTGTAACAATAGAATTATAGAGCCACAGATTACAGGATTAGCACTGATTTAAAATCATTTTAATCTTGTAATCTGTGGCTTTTTTATTCAAAAGTTTTTTCATCTCACATCTCACATTTCAAATCTCACCATCATTCAGTTTTTGCTTTTTTTTCTGCATGGCAAGTTTATCTATTTTCTGGAGAAATTCGGGGTCAAATTCGGAGTAAGCTCTTAATCGGTATTTCTCATCTCTAATTTTCATTACCAGACGTATTTTCTGAACCATCAGCCAGATCGGTTCGTATCTTTTATGTCCAAGTAAATATTGAATTTTAAGAATCGACATTTTTCTATGCGAAAGCGTCATCAATTCAATGCAGATCATCCAATAACGAATAGGAAGATTAGAATTTTCCATTACAGTTCCAGAGCGAAGACTAGTACGGCTGCCACATTTTCTACATTGAAATTTTAAATCATTTTGTCTGAAAGAATGTACGTCGTGCCCGCATTTCCTGCACAAAAGCCCGTTTTCTAAACGCTTGTTTTTGAGCTCTTCAATACAGGTTGCTTCGTCAGAATATTTTTCGAAATAAGCGCGTAATTCCATTTATTCAGTTCCTTGTTAACATTTCGAAATATAGATTATTTTAAAAGAACCGAATAACAATTTATATAAAAATAGAAAGGTTTTTTGTGATTTCTTGAATAGGGAGATTTCTAGAAAAAGATTGTTTCTATTTTAGAAGAGCCTCAGAGAGACGAAATATGTATAGAAAGAAATAGCGTAAAGGAATAAAGTTCCAGAGGAGTGGCAGATTTTATAATAGGTCTAAAAAATAAAAAGGAATATTCAAGAGCTGAATATTCCTTTTTATCAGGGGCAAAATTGTGTTATAATTTAGCTGCGATCTCTTTTTTATACTTATTAAGGATAGATTTTGTCATACCTAAATTAGCTTTAGTTGAGTCTACCGCTAAGTAAATAAAGTATTCCTGATTGTCAGAAACATCAATAATGTGAATTTGAGAACTTAAGGTGATCATGATATTATCAATAACCTGACCCTTTAATCCTAGAGCTTTAATAGCATTCATTTTTGCTTTAACTACTTCAAGGTTGTATGCAGATGCCAATTCTGGATCAAAATCTGCGACAACAGACTGAGAATAATAGGACATACCGCTCGCGATTTCAGCTACCGAAACGGCAATAAAACCTGGGACGTTCTTTTTTAGGTCTTCCCCAAATTGCGTTAAAAAATCAGACATAATGTTAGAATTTTAAATGTTGTAAATAAGATTGAATTGTTTTGGATAAAGGCAAAATTAGGGATACAAT
Organism: Flavobacterium luteolum; assembly: GCF_027111275.1. Taxonomy (NCBI): domain Bacteria; kingdom Pseudomonadati; phylum Bacteroidota; class Flavobacteriia; order Flavobacteriales; family Flavobacteriaceae; genus Flavobacterium; species Flavobacterium luteolum. The sequence goes on from NZ_CP114286.1 coordinate 4,490,273, forward strand.
ATTATTTAATTATCCGTAATATGTACCTTTTTTTATACAATAATTAAAAAATAACATAAGTCTTCTAAAACTAGTTTTTTGTTATTTTAAACTGAATTTGTTTTTTGTTTTGAAAATGAAATATTTAAACTGAAAATGCTTCTGAAAAAGCACTGTTGTGCCATTTCAAAAGCATTTTTATTTAAGCAAAAATTAATTTTTTACTTGATTTCTGTTATAAATTCTTCTTGAGCAGTTCTTACTTTTTTAAGATTTACCAACCAGTCATTTGCATCATCTCTATAACCAAGAGGTAAAATTAAAACGCTTTTTAGACCAAGTTCGCCTAAACCTAAAAGTTTATCTACTTCAGCAGGAATAAATCCTTCCATTGGAGTTGAATCTACTTGCTGTTCGGCAGCAGCAGCGATTGCAATACCAAACGAAATATAAGCTTGTTTTGCAGCATGGTTAGCATGCCATTCTTGTCCAAGAGGCTCGTACATTCCCCAAAGTCTTTGTTTGTACTCGTCCATTGCATCAGCAGGAATTCCTCTTTCAGCAATTGTTTTGTCAAATACAGTAGAGATTTTCTCTAAATTATAACCATCCCAAGCAGCCCAAACCAAAACGTGAGAAGCATCAGTAACTTGGCTTTGGTCGAAACTTACCGCTCTAAGTTTTTCTTTAACTTCTTGGTTTGTAATAACAAAAATTTTATAAGGCTGTAAACCAGAAGAAGAAGGAGCTAGCTTTGCAGCTTCAAGAATATAATCTACTTTTTCTTGCGGAACCGCTTGTCCGTTCATTTTTTTTGTAGCGTAACGCCACTTTAGTGCATCTATTAAGGCCATTTTTTTTAAATTGATTAAAATTGTATTCAAATGTAAAAAAACTTAAGTGTATTTTTGTCATCAGATTACCAAAAGTAACTGTAACATCGAGGTAACTTACTAACAGAATATGATAAAAGAACCAATACACGATAAAAAATCGTGCAATCAGCATATTATGGCAGTGCATGACGCCATGTATATTTTAAACGGAAGATGGAAAATTTCTATTATAGCATCTTTATGCTTCAATACATTGAGGTTTACCGACTTATTAAGAGAAGTGGAAGGCATTTCTGGAAAAATGCTTAGCAGGGAATTAAAAAATCTAGAAGAAAATCAGTTGGTTACAAGAACTGTTCTCAATACACAGCCTGTTACGGTTGAGTATGAGTTAACAGAATACGGACATACTTTAAAAGAAGTGATAGATTCTCTAGCAAAATGGGGACACAACCACAGAAAGAAAATTACAGGAAAAGATTAGTCTTTGTCTTTTAGTTCAATTGCTTTTTGAAAAAAGCTTTGACGCGTCAAATTATCTTCTGCTTCTTCAATTGCTCGAAGAAGGTTATTTTGAGGATTGGTAATTTCGTTTAAAGCTTTTGCCATAATCGCCCAAACCGGTTGCATTTTAGAAACCAATTCTTTTCCTTTTACAGTTAAGATAATCAATCTTTTGCGTTCGTCTTGTTTGTCTTTTTTAGAACTGATAAGTTTTTCTTTTTCTAATTCCTTTAATAAACTGATGGTTGAAGGATGGCTATAACCAATTTCGCTGGCAATTTCGACCACACTCAGCATTTCTTTTACATGCAGAGTGTAGATTACGGGGAACCATTTCGGTTCAAAATCAATATTAAAATAAGAATAAATCTGTGCTCCGTCTTTACGTAATTGTTCGCTAAGGCGCTGTAAGCGAGTTGATATGGCCAAAATGCCAATTTCGTCAATTATATTCATTGCTATGGATTTAAGTTTAAATGACAAAAAACGTTGTCGGGTTTCATTAACGGAAAATCTACAGGAAGTGCTTCTTTTTGTATGGTAATAAAATTGTTCTTTTCGTAAAAGCGTAAAGCCGCCTGCAAAATAGAAACCGTTCCTAAGTATAAGTCTTGAATTCCATTTTCTTTACTGTATTTAATCAACTCTTCTAGTAAATGCTGTGCAATATTGAACTCTTTTCCTCGAAATTCTTTCTTTACAAACATTTTTCTGATAGCTCCGCCTTCTTTACTAAATTTTACGAGAGCAATAGTTCCAACAAGTTTTTCGTCTATAAACGCACCCAGAAAAATCCCGCCTGGCTTATAGTAAAAGTTTGCAATATCCTGTAAATCGGGTTGATCTTCTAAAGTAATAGGAACATTAAATTCCTTTTGCTGAATGTTTAAAATCAAATCTACGATCTGGTTTTCGTACTCATTTTGTATGGGCTGAATCTGCATGGTATTTCAAAAATTAAATAACAGTACAAAACTACGTAGTTGACTACATATATGCAAGAAAAAAACTGCCGAACTCAGCAGTTTTAAGTGTTTTTTATGATTTATTACAATTTTTTATTTCTGATTTTATTCTTTAATTAATACAATAACAGCTTTATATCCTGTTCCAACATTCCATTCGCTTGATGAAATAACCTGGCCTTTATCATCATAAACCTTGAATTCGGCTGTATTTGGAGAAGCAAAACCTTCGTTTAAAGCTTCAATATCAATTTTATTAATTCCTTTTTCCAAGTTTATTTTGACGCTTTTAAAATCTCCGTTCAAAAAGACTTCAGGCTCAATAACTTTATCGTTCAAATATACTTTTACTTTATCGCCATCTACAAAAGCGGCATCACGATACATAATAGTTGAAGTAACCGCAGTTGTGTTGAAATTGCCTAAGAATTGATTTCTTCTATAAAATATCCCTTCAACATTAGCTTCTGGCTTATATAGGTTTGTGTTTTTAAATAATTCATCTGGATTAACCTGTAATGGTGCAGGCTTCTCTATAGGCGCTGGCGGATTTTCTTTCGGAGCAGCTTCTGCTGGCGGAATAACTTCTTTTACTGGAGATTTTTTTGCCGGAATCGATTTGAATTTATTATCAAGTTCTTGAGCAAAACTATGCAGTGAAAAGGAAGCAAAGGCAATTATAAAAAATACTTTTTTCATGTTTTTATACTATTAATCTTGTGTGGTATTGATTAAAAAAATTAGATGCATCATAATCTTTTATATATAAACATTTTATGAAACCAAATATTGCATCGTTAAGATTTTTTTGTCGAAAAATTAACTTCTTTGCGAGTAAAAATCTAATATTTTCTGCCGAAACTGACTTATCTTTATGTTCTCTTGAAGTTTTGAAGATTCTATCTTTTAAAAGATTCTCTTCAAACAATAAAATCAAATATCATGGAATGGAAAAATGTTTTGACTGATTTATTTAAAACGGATTATCCGATAATACAAGCGCCAATGTTAGGCGTTACAACTCCAGAAATGGTTGCGGCTGCAAGTAATGCTGGAGTTTTGGGATCATTGGCATTAGGCGATCTTCCCGCAGAAAAATGCATCGAATTAATTAGGGCTACAAAGAAATTAACCAATAAACCTTTTGCCGTGAATATTTTTGTTCACGCAATAGATCCAATTACACCAAAATTGGAAGCCGATTATGCTAAAACGAAAAATCATCTGGAAAAGTTTGCTGAGAAAACGGGGATTAAAGCCGATTTTCCACCTATAAACGAAATCAAACTCACTGATTATCACGATCAGATTGAAGCTATCTTATTGGAAAACTGCAATATCGTAAGTTTTACTTTTGGAAATTTGGATAACGAAAGTATTTTGACTTTAAAAGAAAATAAAGTGCTTTTAATTGGAACCTGTACTTCGGTTCAAGAGGCTATTGTATTGGAAAATAGTGGCATTGATATTATTTGTGTACAAGGTATTGAAGCAGGAGGCCATCGCGGAAGTTTTCTAGAAGAAACCATTCCGCAGATTGGAGGATTATCGTTGCTTTCTCAGGTAGCCGAAACTGTAAATACGCCCGTTATTTATGCTGGCGGAATTTATAACGCAAAAACGTTGCTAGCATCTAAAACTTTGGGCGCAGATGGTTTCCAGATTGGAAGTTTGCTTTTAGGATCTGCTGAAAGTGCCTTGCAGGATTTTGAAAAGCACCGTCTTAGAAATTTAAAAGAAAATGAAATTGTATTAACCAAAAGTTTTACAGGAAGATACGCGCGCGGAATTCGAAATGCTTTTATAAAAGAAATTGAAAATTCTGAGTTTGTGCTACCGTATCCGTATCAAAATAAACTGACTGCGGAGTTGAGAAAAACAGCAAAACTGGAACAAAAGACTGATTTTGTTAGTATTTGGACCGGACAGTCAATTGGCAGTTATAGTGAAGTTTCAACTGAAATTATTATCCGAAACTTAATAGAAGAAACAGAAAATTTTGTCTGAAATTTCAGTTTAGAAATGATTCAAAAACGTACTATTTGTCATTTCGACGAAGGAGAAATCTTCACGAGAAACTCGACAAAGATTTGTGATTTTTTTTAAATTATTTAAAGAATGAAAAATAATTAATTGGAGTTCTTTTTTGTATCTATTTGTAAGGTAAGTTATTGAATAGTAATATTTTGTATATTAGTTGTTCAATTAAATAAGCCCAAATATGAATAGGTTAAGTTTTATCTTTTTCCTTTTTGCATTCAGTGCTTTTGCTCAGGGAAATAAAATCGATTCGGTTATTAAGAAACAGATTGAAGAGTACAATTCTTCATTTGCCAGTGCTTTTATAAAAGGAAGTAGGGGCGATTTGGTAAAAGCTTACACCGATCAAACCATATTTATGCCAGAGCATAGTAGACAGCGAGTGGGAAGAAAAGCGATTGAAGACTTTTACAAACAATGGCTTACTCAGGCAAAAATTGTTTCTTACGAAAGAAAAAATCTGGAATTACAAGATTTTGGAAACTATATTCTGGAAATTGGAACTTTTGATGAAACCTTAAATCTAACCGAACAAAATCCATTCTCATATATTGGAAAATATGCGGTTTTATGGAAAAAACCTTCGCAAAGAAGTCTTCCTTTAACAATTGCTGCTGAAATATGGGGCTCATCAAGCAATTTTGATGATAGAAATATTCCTAATATTGATGATTCTTCTGTTCCAGAAACAGAAGTTTATAGCGTCTCAGACAAATTAGCATCAGAGATTAAAGAGCGAAATAAAACCATTAAAGAGTTCGTTCAAAATAGGCAAGGAGCAGAACATGCTAAAATGTTTATGCCAGATGCCATGTACCTAACATATTATACTCCGATTCTTTCTGGTGAAAAGGAAATAACAGACTATTTTATAGAACATGAAAAACCCGGAACATTAAGTATAGATAAGATTTCGATTCTGACTTCTGGAATCATCTATGCTAGAACAGCAATTATAGAATTTGGTTTTTATAGTGTGGATTGGCATGATGGTGAAAATCACGGAAACGTAAAAGGAAAAAGCATGAACGTTTGGAAAAAAGATAATGACGGAACATTACTGCTTTTTCGCCAAATCGTAAATCATGATTAACTTTTAAGTTTATTCAGAATAATGTTTATTTTATCTGTTTGTTGTTAATTGCTGATAATTTTCTATAATTTTGCCTCCATCTTTATCATTTTTACACACGATGGGTCGATTACTTTGCATATTTTTTATTCTCACCAATTTTTATATTTATCCACAATCTTCAACAAAAGAATGGATTGATAGTTTAAATACTATTGATAATCATGAGAAAAAAGTGGATTTAGCTCTCAAAATTGCTTCCAAGCTCCAGGATTCGGATTGGGAACGAGCCGTAAAATATATTGAATTGGCTGAAGCCGAGGCAAAAAAAAAAGAGAAAACTGATTTAACATTAGCGAAAGTTTATGCACAAGCAGCTCAAATCTACGATGCAAAAGATGTTATAGATATTACTTTGCAATATTATCTAAAAGCGTATGAAATTTACAAAAGCAATAATGTTGTAGACGAAATTGCTCGAGTAGAAAATAATCTTGCCATTGTTTATGCTAAAAGTAATAATGAAGAAAAAGCGCTTAAATATTTCCTGAAAGTATATCGTTATCAAAAATCTAAGAATGAGTCTGATAAGCTGGTAAAAATCTTAAACAACATTGGTACGACTTATCTGGGCAAAAGTGTAGATTCTTCACTCTATTATTATCATAAAGCCGATGCGATTGCAAGAACATTAAACAATAATACTTTAAAAGTTTATGTTTATACCAATTTGGCACGAGCTTATGGTTTAAAAAAAGATCATAAAAATGCCGATTTTTATTTTCAAAAAGCTTTTTCACTAATTGATACTCCAATCGACAATTCCTTAAAAGCATTTGCCTATGAGTCGCTTTCTGCTTACAATCTGGAGGAAAAAAAGCTAGATGAAGCAATTTTATATGCAAAGAAAGCTTTAGAATTGGATAAAGACAAAGCCTTTGGTTTTGCAAGCATGCGACTCAATAAGATGCTTTATGAAGCTTATTTGAGCAAACAGGATTATAAAAATGCGGTATATTATTTTCAGCAATACAATAAAATCAGCGACAGCATTAATATTGAGCAGAAAGCGGTAAATCTGGAAAGAATAAGACTCGAACAAGATTATAAAGTGCGAAGCCAGATTAGAACTTTAGTCGAGGAGAAAACTAGGTTTAAATATTATGTTGTCGGGTTAATATTGATTATCGGAATTTTGATTTTGATTCTTTTGCTGATTCGTTATCGAAACCGAAATATTACCAATCAGCTGGAAAAGGAAAAGCTAAAAGCAAAAGAGCAGGAATTGAAACAAAGCCTTGAGGCCAAGAATATGGTTTTGGTTGGCAAAGCAATGTCAGAAATACATAGAACAGACAATATCAATGAAATCCTGACGGATCTTAAAAAAATCAAACTTAAAACACCAAATAAAGAATTACAGCAGGCAATTGATATTGTGTTAAAGCGTCTTGAAAAAGATTTGAATACCGATATCTGGCAAGAATTTGAAATTAGTTTTGAGCAGGTTCATAAATCATTCTTCGATAAATTGACCATTGATTATCCTTTACTTACTCCAAAAGAGCGCCGCCTTTGCGCTTTGTTATATTTAGATTTAACAACAAAAGAAATTTCTCAAATTACAGGACAATCGTTCAAGTCTATAGAAAATGCCCGAACCAGATTGCGTAAAAAGTTCGATTTGACCAACGAAAAAGTAAATCTTTCCACTTATCTCAACTCTTTTAAAATAGAAAACATGTAAATTAAACTTTAATATAACGTTTTGATTTTGTTAAGTTTAAAATGAAATGAGTGTTTTTTTGGTGATACATTTTTGCCTGCGAGTGTTTTTGCATTAGTCCTTTTTTTTTGAGCTTTACAGTTGCGTTCTACTTTTACCAAACGATTGTAATAAATACGTTTGATGAATACCACAAAAAAAGAAGAACCGAAGAAAAGCCTTGAAGAGCTTTTGGAAGAAACAAAAACAAAAAAGAGTGCGCTCTTAAAAATTCTACAAAAAATAACGAAAGCAAGTTCTAAGAATCAACCGCCGAATTGATTCTAAGGACTTGCTTTTGTGGTTTTCTGCGAACCCTTGTACCTATTAACTCGCAGCCTTAATACTAATTTTAAATTTAAAAAAATGAACCAAATTTACTTTAAACCCAGGTATTTGTTTCTAGTGTTAGGTTTCTTGATCTGTTCCGTCGGGATGGCTCAGTCACCTTTGCCAAAAAACAAAACATCGAATGCGCAGACGGCCATACAATCGCCAAATGCCGTTCAGAAAAAGGATCAGGTTTCTCAGAAAACAACTGACCAAAGTCCTAATCAAGAAAATGATTCTAATATACTTTTAGCTCAAAAAAGTATAAATGGAACCCCACTTTCGAAAGAAGAAACAGAAGCTGTTAATAAGCGTGTACAAACAAGCCAGAAACTTTTTGATAAAAGCTTAAGCAGTTCAACAGCTAAAAATGTTCAAACGGCTGACAGTACAAAAGTGAGATCTTTTGCAAAATCGTCTAATTTAACAGTTAGAAATGTATTTGAAGTTAAAAAAGCAGATTTTGAATTGTCTAATGCAGACAAAATGCAGCTGAAATCGGTTTCAGATAAACATGGCAGAAGTTTGGCCACCTATCAGCAGATGCATAATGCTGTTCCTGTTGAAGGTGCAATTTATAAAGTTAGAGATAATAAGAACAAAATTGAGGCATTTGGAAATATCAGTAAAAAATTGCCTGCAAACAGCAGTTATAAAGTAAATGCATCGGCGGCTTTACAAAATGCTCTAAATACTGTAAATGCTAAAGAATATGTTTGGCAGAGCAAAAAACTATCAGCTTTAGTTCATAAAAAAATCAGTAAAAAACCAGAGGGTGAATTGGTTTATGTAGGGCCAAATTTCTCTTCTCAATTAACAGAATATCACTTGGCTTGGAAATACGATATTTTCGCAACAAATCCGCAGTCAAGCCAGACTATTTATGTAGACGCCAATACGGGGAAAGTCATTTTAAAAATTGATTTAAGTAGAGACCTTCGTTCGACTTCTTCACCTTATGCAGACGGAAGAGCAGCTATCGGTAAAGGAAAAGCAAGATTTGCAGGAGATGTTACTTTTGGAACTACTCATTATGCAGACGGTTACAGATTGGAAACTTTAGAAGGAAAATACAAAGTGCCAATTTATACTTTAAACATGAATCACGCAGAGCACGCATCTGATGAAGTGCTTACAGAATATATCGATGAAGATAACAACTGGAATGATTTGTACAATAAGGACCACGATGAAGCGGCAATTGATATTCATTGGGGATTACAAAAGACTTTAAATTATTACGAAGAAAAATTTAATCGTAATAGTGTAGATGATAAAGGAATGACCATTTTTGGTCTTGCGCACTTAGGAACTAATGTTCAGAATGCTTCTTGGACAGGAGGTTGGGCTCAGTTTGGAGATGGAGACAAGCAGCCTTTTGTAAGTTTAGGAATTACTGGACATGAAATGACTCATGCCGTAACACAATTCTCTGCAGGATTAATTTATTTGGGAGAATCTGGAGCAATGAACGAATCTTTCAGTGATATTTTTGGAATTTCTATTGAGCTTTATGCTGGTAAAGATACTAAAAACGATATCTGGATGCTGGGTGACGAATTGTACTCTCACGGAAGTTTGAGAAGTATGGCTAACCCAAAAGCAGCTGGTCAGCCAGATACTTATGGAGGAGAATTTTGGGCAAACCCTGCAAATAGCAGTTATGATAATGGCGGTGTACATCAGAACAGTGGAATTACCAATTATTGGTATTATCTTTTGGTTGAAGGTGGAGAAGGAGTGAATGACTTAAACAACAGTTACAGCGTAAAAGCTATTGGTTTAGAGAAAGCAGAGAAAATTGCTTATACTACGCTTACAGAATACTTATCACCATCTTCCAACTTTATGGCAATGCGTCAGGCGAGTTTGATGGCAACAGAAGATTTGTACGGATTAGGTTCTGAAGAATACAAACAAGTAACTAATGCTTGGTACGCTATTGGTGTTGGACCTGCTTACGGAGAAAAGCAGATACTTTTAGTTTCTTATGAAAACCCTTCTGTTCCATGTGGTCCATTAAAAGGAGAAGAGTCTTTTTATGTGAAAGTTAAAAATACAGGAAGCACTGTAATTAAGAGCGATGAGAATTTAAACTTCAAATTGAGAGCTATGGCAAGTGCTCTTGGAAGTTTAATTACGTTTTATACCTATGATGGAAAAGTTGCTTTTGGCAGAGCCTTAAATCCAGGTGAAGAAGCAATTGTGGAATTAAAAAGTAAAATTCCATATCAGACAGGAGGAGCAATAAACTACATAGAAGTAAAAGTAGATTTAGATCCTATAACCGAATTTGGAGCAAAAGAAGGTTACACTTTTATATCACAGATAGTTGTTCCGACAGCTCAAAAAGATTATGATCTTAAAGCAAAAGTATTAAGCATGCCGTATTATACAGGTGATGCACTTTCTTCAAATTATCAATCTTCAATTACGATCTTTAATTTAGGGTGCGCGGCTATTCCGGCAGGAACAGTAATTAAAGTAGGTTATGCTGATACTACACCAGGAAGTACGACAATTTGGAAAGATGTTACGTTGGCGGCAGATTTCAAAGGAAACTCAGAAATGACAATTGCTTTTGATAATACTATCGATTTATCTGGACTTGGTCTCCATACTTTTGAAGGATATGTAACATTTGCTCAAGACCCAGATACGGCTAATAATAGTATTTTAAATGCGGCTTACAGCGGTATTGTAACACAGCTTCCTTATGTTGAAGGTTTTGAAAGAACTCCTGGCGGATGGAATACAAGATCATTGAACGCAAGCAGTCAAACGTTTGTATTTCAAAATTATCCTGGATCTTTTAGAAACATAAAATCACAATACAACTGGTCAACAGTAGATTTTAGAAGAAATGACAGAATGGCTCTTAATTCTGATTTTGTATTAGAATCTCCAATATTTGACTTTACTAATGTAGTATCTCCCTATATTGAATTTGATTTATATTATTTATTTCATGCAGGATATGACGGTTTAATCGTAGAGTATTCGGAAGATAAAGGTAAAAACTGGAAGAAAGTCGAAAATGTAAATTATCCGTATACCGAACATTATGATGATACAGAAGGAGGCTGGTTTACAGCGGTTAATACGAATCTTAGAAAAGATCCTTATCAAATGCGACTGAATGATCTTGCTGGGAAAAAAGTAGCTATTCGTTTCCGTATCAGAACAGATGACTATAATGACGGTTTTTTAGGAGGATTTGTAGATAATATTCGTGTAAGCGATGCACCATACGATTTAGCACTGCTATCATCAAAACTAGAGGCTGGGAAATGTACTGTAGATAATAATAATGTTACAATAGTAAGTAAAATAAGCAACAACTTCGCAACAACTAGCCAGCGCGTAAATATTACAACTAAAATTTTAGACGCCGCAAAAAATGAAGTTTTCTCAAAAACAGAATTGACTACTTTGAATTTTACCAAATTTAGAGATACTATTAGTTTTTCTACATCAAATATTAGTTTAAAAACTGTTGGAACACATACAGTTTCTGTTTCAGTTTTTCCAGAAGATATGACTATGGATGTTAAACAAGGCAATAATGCTTTGACGTTTACTTATGATAATTGGAACAATGAAGACTTAAAAGTTTCTGTTCTTCCTTATAAAATGGATTTTGAAGATGCTAGTAAATACAAAGGCTGGAGAACATCTGAAAATAATGGTTCTGCAGGATGGAATCACGGAGTTCTTACAGATTTAGGTTCTCCAGGCTGGTTTATTGCAGATCATACTAAGTTTATGGCGAGCAATGATGATAAATGTAATTGCGATGCAGGAAACGATATGCTGGTTTCGCCTGTATTTGATTTAACAAATTACAAAACAGCACATTTAACTTTTGACGGTTTTGGTGATGGTCAGCACCTTTCAGATGGATATGTAAAAGTAAGTACTGATGGTGGTGAAACTTGGAAAGAAGTATTCCACATGCCTTATTATGGAGCTTGGTGGGAATATGGTGTAGATTTGACTGAATATGCAGGAAAATCTTGTGTAATGGTAGCATTCGTCCATAATGATAACGGATTTTTTGCAAATGGTTTTGCAGTAGATAACATCGAAATTAAAGAAACAAAATCGAATGTAAGATTGTCTAATCTAAGTGTTGCAGAAAATGTAAACGAAGATTCGGCTTCTCACGAATTTGTGGTAAGTGCTAGAAACTCTGCTTACCAGCCGATAAATAAAGTAACAGTTGAGTACCAAATTTCTCAAAACGGAACTGCTGTTGGAGCGCCAGTTTCTTTAGAGAGAAATGATGAAGTATTAGTTGGTCAGACAATTACCTATAAAATTGATGGTTTGCCAAAATTGGCTGCAGGAAATTATGAAATTGCTGTAAAAGCATTTACGGCAGATGAACCAAAAGATCAGGCACAGGTAATAAAAGGCGTTTTTCAAGTTGTTGCAAACGCACCAGAATTAAATCTTGAAGATTTTTCAAATATGCCAGAAGGTTCTTTGTTTGGAGCTAAAGGATTTGTTTCAAGTTTAAGTGATGATAACTATCCATGGAGAGTCGTAACTACTCCAGATAATGCGAACTTGACCGTTCCTAAAAAAGACCATACAGGAGATTCTTCAACAAAAATGCTTTACAGTCAATTGGAGAATTTATCTTATTACGGAGAATTAATTTCGCCAATGTATAAATTGTCTCAAAGCGCTTCTGCAGTTGAATTTTATTATGCAATGCAGAGTAATGTTAACGACATCTTATTGGTAGATATTAAAGCTGCAGGAGGAGAATGGACAGAATTATGGAGAAACAATAGAAAAGGAAGTTTTGTTGATACAGATTGGAAAAGAGCGGCATTAAACATTAGTAAATACAAAGGCAAATCGGTCATGTTCCGCTTCAGACATGCAAAAGCAGATGGATATTCTTATATGGTTTTAGACGATTTAAAAATCTTTAATGATGCCGTTACAGACGTGGCTATGGAGATTTTATCGCCAAAAGATGTTTGCGGAAGTCAAGAATATAAAGTAAAACTGTCAAATGAAGGACAGATTGCGATTAAAGAAAACTCAATTCAGTTAAATTTAGAATATTTAAACACTTCAGAAGCTATTTCTGAAACTGTACAAGCAGGAATTCCTGTTGGAGGAAGCATTGAATATACCTTCAAAAAACAGCCAAAATTAGATGATAGTGCAGATTCTCACGTATTTAATTTTACAGCTAAATTAGAAGGTGATATTATTGATCAAAATAATATTATTGAAAATTATACTTATCAGGGAGTTTCAGGTGATTTTAAATTGTTCGACAATGCATCAATTCATGGTTATGCCGGTAAAAGCATTTACATTAATGCTGAATCTAAATTATTAATGAATGAATTAGAAGCAGTTTCATACAAGTGGAATACAGGAGAAGCTACAAATGCTATCGAAGTAACTAAACCTGGTGATTACATTGTTACAGCAGTTCTTGACAACGGATGTACATTAACAGAAAAAGTAACGGTAACATTCGACAATTTCGAATCTGATCTTCCAAGTGGTGACGTTTGTGGACCAGAAGTAGTTTTAAATCCGGGGAATTATGCTGCTTACGAATGGTTTGATGGTTCAACAGATCCAACTTTCACTGCAACAGAAAGCGGTGAATATTATGTAACAGTTTACAACGAACACGGATTAGGTAAAATTTTTACAACGACAATCAATGTTCTTGAGAATACAGTTCCAGAAATTCAGGCATTAGAAGGAAACAAAATAACAGCTTCTGCTGATGCGGCAGGTTATCAGTGGTATTTGAACGGAAGACCTTTGCCAAATGCAACCGAAAAAATGGTTTCTACAATTTGGGAAGGAAGCTATAGTCTTCAAGTAACAAATGCACACGGTTGTACAAATATGTCGGCTCCAATTGATTCTAAAGGTCTTCTTATTGGAAAACTGACCAATTCTTTCAGAGTGTTCCCAAATCCTGCGGCAGACAATGTAAACATCTTCTTGGCTGAAAAAGCAGAAGGTCAAGCAGAAATGAAAATTTATTCTATGGAAGGCAATGCAGTTTGGAGTAAAACCTATTCTGCTGTTCCGTCAAGCGTAAATGTAAGTCAGCTTACAACTGGAGTTTATATTCTAGATTGTACGGTACAAGGTAAAAAGTACACGGCTAAGATTATTAAAAAGTAACAAATTACAGATAGAAACGGCAGTTCTCGCGTAGAACTGCCCTTCTAAAAAACAAAAACATACGATGAAAAAATCAAAGCTGATAATTTGTGCACTAATGATGTGTGCAGGTGCAATGGCTCAAACCGAAAAGGTTAAACTGGGCGTAAAAGCAGGATTAAATGTTGCGAGCCTTACATTTGATGAAAATGAATTGAACTCATCTGCAAAAACAGGATTTACTGCCGGTTTAATGGCTGAAATTCCTTTGGCAAAAAACTTTTCAGTACAGCCAGAATTACTGTATAGTCAGCAGGGAATGAAATTATCTTATTCAGATCCAGAGGTTCAAAACTCGCATTATAAAAGCACTCTTGCCTTAAACTATTTAAACATTCCTGTAATGTTGAAGTATTATGTTGTAAAAGGTTTAAGTATTCAAGCAGGACCACAAGTTGGAATTTTACTAAAAGCAAACAACAAATATCAGGACAACTTTTTGGGTTATGAGAATAGCGAAAAAATGAATTTGTCAGACTATTCAAATGGAGTAGATGCTTCTGTAAATTTCGGATTAGGGTATCAGTTTAAAGACAGGTTTTATGCAGATGCAAGATATAATTTGTCTTATACCAATGTGTTTAAAGACGTAACAGCAAACACAAATTATATTATAAACAGCGATATGAAGAATAAAGTTTTTCAAATAACAATCGGTTATTTTTTTAATTAGAGTTAGTAACCTTTATCACTGTTAAAAACCACTCTTTTTTAAGAGTGGTTTTTTGTTTTTTGCAAAAAATCAAATTCTAACTTGCAGACACCATACCTGAGTTATATCTTTACCCCAGATTTTGGTCTGCTTTTTCAAACCGAAAAAGCAGTTAAAAGGGAATCAGGTGCAAATCCTGAACAGACCCGCTACTGTAAGTTCTACACAAAGTCTTTAAACATTACCCATGCCATTGTTCCGTTTTGAGGGATGAGAAGGCCGTTTAAAGATAGAATAAGTCAGGAGACCTGCCACGATCACATAGTTTAAAACTTTCGTGGTATGAAGTTGATGACAAGAGAATAACCTGCTATTGCATAGCGGGATTACTACTGTTATATAATTACGGCATCACGCAAAGTTTATTTAATTAAATCGTGATGTATAATTTTAGAAAAACGCTTCTTGCAACTTTTTTTTTATTGATTCCTTTTTTGCTTCATTCCCAAGCAGTGACTGATAGTTCGCGGGTTTTAAAAGAAGTGGTTTTAAAAGGAAAACCCTATCAGGAAGTCATTCCCGTGCAAAGTCTTTCGGGTGTTCTGCTAGAAAATCTTTCCAGTCACAATGTTGCCGATGCACTTCGTTATTTTGCGGGAACTCAAATTAAAGATTATGGCGGAGTCGGCGGACTCAAGACAGTTGATGTTCGAAATATCGGAACACATCATGTTGGTGTTTTTTATGACGGAATTCAGCTGGGAAATGCACAAAACGGAGTAACCGATCTAGGAAAGTATTCGCTTGATGATATGGAATCGCTTACGATGTACAATGGACAGAAAAGCGAAATTTTCCAGTCAGCAAAAGACTTTGCGGCTGCTTCTACGATTTATTTGCGAACCAAACGCCCTGTTTTTATTGGCAATAAAAAAACAAATCTGCTGGTTCGTTACAAAACAATGTCCATCAATTATCATGATCCTTCTTTTAGATGGGAACAAAAGCTGAGCGATAAAGTGAGTTTAAGCGTAAGTTCTGAATACATCAAATCAAACGGACAGTATAAATTTAGATACAAAAGAAAAAACCAAGACGGAAGCACGGCTTATGATACCACAGCTACACGATGGAACAGCGATGTAGAAGCATTCCGATTTGAATCTGGTTTGTATGGAAAAATTAATAATGGAACTTGGGATGCTAAAGTATATTATTATGATTCTGAACGCGGTGCACCGGGAGCAATTGTAGAAAATAAGTTTAAAGACGGTTTTAGACAATTTGATAAGAACTTTTTCGGACAGTCTTCTTTAACGAAAGACGTTTCAGAAAAATATAAATTCCAGCTCAAAGGAAAATTCGCTTACGATTATACCCATTATATAGCACGAGATACTACCAATGTTTTAGGTGAAACCGTAACCGAAGGAGCACAATCTGATGATAGTTATTATCAGCAGGAAGCTTATTTCTCTGCAGTCAATATGTACAGCATTTTGCCCACTTGGGATGTTTCGCTGTCAACCGATTTTCAATACAATAAACTAAATGCGACAAGAAGAGGAATCCAAACACAATTCTCTTTTCCGCAGCGATATACAGCGCTTGTTTCTCTTGCAACTTCGTATCGATATGAAGGTTTTAAAGTTTTAGGAAATGTATTAGGAACTCGTGTCATTGAGGAAGTAGAATACAATGCCAAAGCACCCAATAAAACCGAATTTACACCTGCATTATTTCTTGGTTATACTCCGTTTAAAAAATACGATTTCAATTTAAGAGCTTTCGCTAAACGTATTTTCAGAATGCCAACTTTCAACGATTTGTATTATACCATGATTGGTTCTAGCACTTTGAGGCCAGAATATATGAATCAGTACGATGTTGGTTTTACATATAATTTCCCCGTAAGGGAAAGTTTTTTCGATAAATTTTCTTTTCAGGCAGATGCTTATTATACCAATACAAAAGACAAAATTGTTGCCGCTCCAACCGGAAATTTATTTCGTTGGATGATGACCAATATCGGTCAGGTTAAAGGAAAAGGAATCGAAACAGTTCTTAATATGGGAACTCATTTTAATAAGTTAAAACTAGATGCTAATCTAACGTACACATATTCTCAAAGTCAAGATTTTACAAAAATTGTTGGTTTAGAAATGTCTTCTTACGGAGATCAGATTCCGTACACACCTTGGCACAGCGGATCTGGAATTTTAAACGCCAATTACGAATCTTGGAACTTCAATTACAGCTTTATTTATGTCGGAAAACGCTACAACGGAAATGTCAATAATATTAAAGTGAATGAAGTACAGCCGTGGTACACACATGATTTGGCGGTTCAGAAATCTTTCACATTCAGCACCTACAAATTAAACGGAACAATTGAAGTCAACAACGCTTTCAATCAGCAATATGAAGTGATTTACAATTATCCGATGCCAGGGCGAACATTCAAATTTATAATCAGTTTTGAGTTATGAAAAAGAGCTTTTTTAAAATAGTATTTGGTTTAAGCATAGCTGTTTTGCTGGTTTCCTGCCGTGAAGACGAAACTGTATTTCTTTCTTCTGACACCGCTGTTGCCGCGCCAAGAAGCGACGGAAAGATTGAAGGTTTTTATCTTCTAAACGAAGGCAATATGGGAATGAATCGTGCGAGTCTGGATGTTTTTAATTACAGAACTGGAAATTATACTACGGATGTATATTCAGAACGAAATCCGAGTGTGGTAAAGGAATTGGGAGATGTTGGAAACGATATTAAAATCTATGGAAATAAGGTTTATGCAGTTATAAATTGCTCTAACAAAGTTGAGGTTTTAGAAAAATGGACCGCAAAACGCATCAAAAAAATAGACATTCCGAATTGCCGTTATGTGGCTTTTTATAAAGACAAAGCCTATGTGAGTTCTTATTCGGGACCAGTTGCGATTAATCCGAATGCAGAAATCGGTTTTGTGGCCGAAATTGACACCACTTCATTAGAAATAAAAAGAAAAGTAACCGTTGGTTATCAGCCAGAACAAATGGTTATTCATAACGGAAAATTATATGTGGCCAATTCTGGCGGTTACAGAGTTCCAAATTACGATAGAACCGTTTCAGTTATTGATCTGGTGACTTTCACAGAAATCAAAAAAATAGACGTAGGCATTAATTTGTACAGCATGCAGATTGATAGCCGCGGTGATATTTACGTGAGTTCACGAGGCGATTATTACAATACGCCATCTAATCTTTTTGTGATTGATACACAAACAGACGAAAAGAAAATGCAGCTCGATATTCCTGTTTCTGGAACTTGTCTGGTAGATGATTTACTGTATTACTACAGCGTTTCTTGGAGTTACTTATCAGGCAGTAATAAAGTGAGTTACGGAATTTTAGATACTAAAACTAAAAAAGTAGTTACGAATCAGATTATCACGGACGGTACCGATAAAAAAATCATGATTCCGTACGGACTTCAAGTCAATCCAGAGACCAAAGAAATCTACATTACCGATGCGCAAAACTATGTAGTAACGGGCTATATCTACTGTTTTACGCCAGATGGAAAACTAAAATGGAAAACAACCGCAGGAAATATTCCTGCCCATATTGCTTTTATAACTAAAAAATAACCCTTAAAAATGATGAATAAAAATCTTTTTAAAATCGCTTTGTTTTCAATTCTCTTTTTGGGATTTGCAGCTTGTGATAAAGACAATGATAATGAAGAAAATCTGCTTCCCGCAGAAGTGCTGAAGGAAAACTACACGATTGATCGTTTTAAAGTTCTGAATATAGCAACAGATCTTCCAAGTACGGCAAAACTGACTTGGAGCATTAAAGATTCGATTATCTCTGAAAACACAGATTTAGATTTTATAAGTCCGTTTCAAAAAAACTATCCACTGACTTTAAAAGTTGAAATAAACGGAGAAACCAAGATTTATAACGCATCCATAAATGTTATAAAAGAAACAGGAACATACAGTAAATATATTTCTCATGTATTTGATTTTCGTCCTGCAGTTGGACAATTCACAAACGAAATTCCGCAATATACCGCAGGAAATACAGAAGCCAGCATAATTTCTGCAGCGAAAAAAGCAATTGTGGGTTCCAACACCACAATGATTTCGTTGGGCGGTTTTGGTGGTTATGTGGTTTTTGGTTTCGATCACACTATTCCGAACATGGGCGGACGAGATTTTAAAGTTTTAGGAAATGCTTTTTGGGGAAATGAAGCCAACGAAGCGCGTGCAGGATCTTGTGAACCCGGAATTATTATGGTGGCTTATGACAAGAATAAAAATGGAAAACCTGACGATGACGAATGGTTTGAAATAGCTGGAAGCGAATACTTTAAAAACACGACTACAAAAAATTACTCGATTACTTATTTCAAACCAGATCCAAACAAATTGCCAGTTGTAGGAAACGAATTTTGGCAGGTTAATACCGAATATATCAAATGGCAGGATAATGCTGGAAATTCAGGTTATAAATCGCAAAATGTGTTTCATGACCAAAGTTATTACCCGCTCTGGATTGCAGATGCGTCTTATACTTTAAAAGGAACTCGAATAGCCGATAATTTCTACGATCAAAGTGGCGAAGGCTCGTATTGGGTAGGCAAATCTTTTGAATTTGGTTATGCCGATAATGCACCAAATAATGATGAAGCTTCGAATATTGATATTTCTTGGGCAGTCGATAAAAACGGAAAATACGTAAAACTTCCTGGAATAGATTTCATAAAAATATACACCGCAATCAATCAGGAAGCGGGCTGGCTTGGAGAAGTTTCTACAGAAGTTTCAGGCGCTTACGATTTACATCTTAACTAATACAACACTTTAAAATCAATACAATTATGAAGAAAAACTACTTTATAGTAATAATGCTATTTTTTACATTTCTAACCCACGCGCAAATAAAAGTGCAAGGCGTTCCTAGAAATGACATTAAACTAAAAACAGCGACGCAAAAACAACTAGCAGCAAAAAGTTCTAATGCAACCACTTTTGATGATATTCAGTTTTGGGTTGGTAGCGGTGCCAATAAAGCAGCATTTGCCGTGCAATGGAACGATGGAAAAAATGCAGACGCTTTAATCTGGGGATTTAAATGGGATGGAAATGCAACTGGCGAAGATATGATGAAAGCCATTGCCAAAGCTGATCCTCGTTTTTACATTCTTTTATTGCAGGGAACTCAATTTGGAACTGCAATTGGAGGATTCGGCTTCGATTTAGATGGAGCCAACACAATTGGATTGTACAAAAGCGGAAACCTAACCTATCCTTATTATCCTGTAAGTGGTATTGTAAATACAACTGTTTATGATTTTGACGAATACACAACAATTGATGCTTCAGATCATTGGCAATCGGGCTGGACAACTAAAGGATATTGGTCCTATTGGGTAAGAGATGATGTTAACAATGGTTTTGATTATTCTGGATTAGGCGCATCGAGCCGAGTTTTACAAGATGGCTCTTGGGACGTCTGGAATTTTAATGTTTCGTTTGCAGAAGAACCTATCGCAGCATTTACGCCTGTAACGCCTTATTCAAATGCCATAGATTTTACAAAAGGATATTTCATGGTAAATGAAGAATGGTTTGGCCACACTAATGGATCTGTAAATTTTGTTACCAATGATGGGAAAATTAATTATAGAGTGTATAGTGATGTAAATGAAAATAAAGCTTTTGGCGCTACAACGCAATACGGAACTATTTATGGAGATAAATTTTATTTTGTTTCTAAACAAGCTAAAGATGGAGGCGATACACAATATACTCCAGGCGGAAGGCTCGTAGTTGCTGATGCTTTAACGATGAAAACCCTTGCCGAATTTGATAATGTAGGTGGAGGAGATGGACGTTCTTTTGTTGGAGTTGATGAAAAAACGGGATATATAGGCGCTTCAAATGGAGTTTTTACTTTTGATATTGCCAATATGAAAGTGGGAACTCTCATTGCAGGAACAGGAGGCGGAAGTCAGTATGCGGGGCAGATTGGAAATATGATTCGTACTTCTCAATATGTATTTGCAGTAAAACAAAATGGTGGAATTTTGGTCATTGATCCTAAAACAAATAGCGTTGTAAAAACAATTGCTGGTGCGTTTCATTCGGTTACGCAATCTAAAGACGGTAGCATCTGGGGAATTCAAAATAAGAAAATAATTAATATTGATCCGTTGACTTTTGTAACTATTGAATATGCTATTCCAACCACTCAATATTTAGGTTCTTGGGGAGCATGGAATGCTGGTAGTTTTACGTACAGCAATAAGGAGAATGCTTTGTATTGGATGAATTCTGTCAACGCATTTACATCGGGAGTTCAAATTGTAAAATTTGATGTAGCAACCAAAAAATTCAATGAAAGTTTTGCTACACTTCCGGGACAAACGGGAAGCTTTAAACAAATTCCTTATGGAGCAGCGTTAAGAATTGATCCTGTTTCAGATCAGATTATTGTAAACACAACCGAAAGCGGTTTTGGGGCACATTACCAAAAAAACTGGATTCATACTTTTGACAATACAGGAAAATTGATCGATACAAAAACGTTAAACGATTATTATTGGTTTCCTGCTATGACGGTATTTCCAGATAATGCAGCGCCAGTTGTAAATGCAATTCTGCCTTCAGAAATTTCAACGGGAAGCCCAACAATTATTGATTTAAAAACAGTAGTTTCAGATGAAGATAATCTGTCTGCAGCGATTGTAAAAACGATAAAATCAAACAGTAATGAAACGATTGTCTCGGCAGAAATTAATGCAAACGAAGAACTGATCATAACCCCGAAAATAGGAGGAACTTCGACAATTGTAATCAGTTTTAATTCTAATGGTAAAATAATCGAAAAATCGATTCTGGTTGATACAGCGGTTTTAGGCAGAGACGAATTCACGAAAGTGCAATTATCTATTTATCCAAATCCAGTTTCAGATTATTTGAATATCAGCACTGAAGACGAAATTACCGATGTTGTGATTTATGATGTTAATGGAAGAACGATCAATACTAGATTAAATAACAATCAAATTGACGTAAGTAATTTTGCCAAAGGATTTTACATTATCAATATTGCAACCGACAAAGCGAAATATACTCAGAAATTTATTAAAAGATAAAATTTAAAATTGTAATAATTTGAGGCTGTCACAAAAGTGACAGCCTTTTTTTTAAATGCTTCGTAGGAGCATCGAGTTGTTGGCAACATATCGGTAACAATCATTATATTTACAATACAAAATTTCGAACATTATGAAAGCATTGGTAATTGGAGCGACAGGCGCGACAGGAAAAGAACTGGTTAATCTGCTATTGGAAAATAATGATTATGAATCAGTTTCAATTTTTGTGAGACGTTCAACAGGAAAATCACATCCAAAATTGACCGAGCATGTTGTTGATTTTTCGAATATAAATTCATTTCAAAGCGCCATTACCGGAGACGTGCTTTTCTCTTGTTTAGGAACTACCTTAAAAGATGCGGGTTCAAAAGAAAAACAATGGAAAATCGACTACGATATTCCTGCCGAATTCGCAGCTGCCGCAAAACAAAACGGAGTTAATTCTTTGGTTTTGGTTTCTTCTTATGGAGCATCAGCAAAAAGTAACGTATATTATTCTATGATGAAAGGAAAATTAGAAGACCATCTTCAAGAGCTTCATTTCCCGCAATATATTATTTTCAGACCTGGGCCTTTAATTCGAGAAAATACAGATCGTTTAGGCGAAAAAATTTCAGTCAAAGTCATAAAATTCTTTAATGCAATTGGACTTTTCAAAAATCTGAAACCAATTACAACCGCATTTTTAGCCAAAAAACTAGTAAAAGCACCGAAAGTACTTCCGTCAGGAACAACAGTCCTTGAATTAAATCGAATTCTGCAGCTTTAACTTGTAATCTTTTTATAGCATCGAGAATGAATTCGGTATCTTTTTAAACAAGAATTTTTGCTAATTAGAGGTTTTAGACGAATTTGCCTTACCTTTATACCTTTACCACGCCAAAGAAATGAACAAAGATTACCCAATTCCAGAAAACGAACTACAACGTTTAGCTGCCCTTAAACGTTATAATATACTTGACACGCTTCCAGACAATGCTTTTGACGATGCTACAAAGCTTGTTTCTTATATCTGTGGCGTACCAATTGCCCATATTTCTTTTATCGATGAAGACAGACAATGGTTTAAATCGGAGATTGGAATTGGAGTTTCTGAAGTGCCAAGAGAAATAACTTTCTGCAATTACACTATTTTAGATACAGAAATTGTAGAAATCAATGATACCCATGTCAATGAAAGATTTAAAGACGATCCCAATGTTACTGGAGGTTTCAATGTGAGATTTTATGCTGGTGTACCGCTTACAACGCCAGATGGCTATAATATAGGAACATTATGCGCTATTGATCACGAAGTTAAAGAATTGAATGAAAATCAGCGTAATGCACTTTCTATTATAGCGAAACACGTAATCGCACAGCTGGAATTAGGCACAAAAAACAGTCAATTATATACACAGAGAAAAATTGCCGAGCGTGCCGTTTTGGCGAGAGATAGTTTTTTGGCCAATATGAGCCACGAAATTAGAACTCCGTTAAACGCTATTATCGGATTCACAGATTTGCTTGCGCAAACCGAACTCGACGATACACAGCGCGATTATATTGGAAGTGTACAGATTGCAGGCGAAAATTTGCTTCTGATTGTAAATGATATTCTAGATCTTTCAAAAATTGAATCTGGAAATTTACCTATCGAATCTGAACCATTTAATCTGAAGAAAACACTTAAACATGTTTATAGTTTACTCAAAGTAAAAGCACAGAAAGACGTTGAGTTTAATCTTTTTCTTGATGCCGAATTGCCAGATTTGGTTGTTGGCGATCAAGGAAGATTAAATCAGATCTTGGTAAACCTTATAGGTAATGCGCTTAAGTTTACAAATGAAGGAGAAGTAACCGTTTCGGTAAAGAAAATAGAGGAAACGGAAGATGGCTATTCGTTTAAGTTTTCTATAAAAGATACCGGAATCGGAATCCCAAAAGATAAACTCGAAACTATTTTTGAACGTTTTACGCAAGGCGAAGAAAGTACGACACGAACATTTGGCGGTACCGGACTCGGACTGAATATTGTAAAACAATTAGTAGAACTTCAGAAAGGAGAAGTTCACGTAAAAAGTACTCTAAATCGCGGTTCGGAGTTTTTCTTTACCCTTTCATACAAAAAATCAAACTTTGAGGAAACAACGGTAAAAACAGTTTCTAAAAACGATTTAGGAAATCTTAAAATATTGCTTTGCGAAGACAATGTTCTAAACCAAAAGCTTGCAAAAAGCGTAATTAATAATTTTGGTTTCGATTTGGATATTGCACAAAATGGTGAAGAGGGTATTGAGCTTTTGTCTCAAAATGAATATGATTTGGTTTTAATGGATTTGCAGATGCCTGTAAAAGATGGCTACCAAACCACAGAATACATCAGGAATGAAATGAATTCCAGCATACCAATTATTGCCATGACAGCACATTCTTTGGTAGGAGAGCAGGAGCGATGCTACAAAGTGGGAATGAATGCTTATGTACCAAAGCCTTTTAAACAGTCGATACTTTTAAAAGCCATAAAAACGGTAATGACACCAGACAGTGATGCACATCATAAAAGAATTATCGATATGTCTTTTTTGGATGAAATGTCTGGGGGCGATCCCGAATTTAGGGAAGATATGATAGGTCTTTTTATTGAAAAAATTCCAAGTCAATCGGCACAGTTAGAAGAAGCTTTTAAAAACACCGATTACGACAGCGTAAAAAAACTGGCTCATAATATGAAATCAAGCATGGATATTTTTATGCTGCAAGATTTAAGCAATTGTTTGTCGATTATCGAAGAAGAAGCGTCATCTGGCGAGTTTACTTCCGAAACATTAGATAAAGTGAATATTTTTCACTGTGGAATCGAAGAAGTCGTTAAAATTTTGAAAGAGCTATGATATAAAAGAAATATGCAGTAGCTTTATAATAAAGATGTTATAATTTTGAATATCCCCCAGATAAAAAAATAATAAAAATGAGAATTATTGTAGCCGAAGATAATGATATCCTACGCAAATCGTTATCTTTTTTCTTAGTGTCTAAAGGATTTAGTGTTGACCAGTTTTCTGACGGAAAAGAGGCGCTTGAAGCGATCGAAAAGGAAAACTATGATTTAATATTGACAGATATAAATATGCCGGGTGTGAGCGGAATGGAAATTACGCAACACGTTCGAGAGAACCTTAAATCTGATATTCCCGTAATTATATTGACTTCTTCGGGTGTCGAGCAAACCGAGCTTGATTCTTTTGATATTGGAGCAAACGAATTTATTGCTAAACCAGTAAGTCCGGCAGTACTTTTAGTGAGAATTAATAAATTACTAAAAAACCGAATCTGATGAAGTTTATTTATTATTCTATTTTCCTGCTTTTTATTTCCTCAGCTGCAATTGCGCAAGAAATCAATGTAGACGAAGCTTTGGCCAATGTAAAGCGCGAAGTCGAAAAAGAAAATTTTGATAAAGCCTTATCTATTATTGAGCCTCTGCGTGCCAAATATCCTGAAAATGAAGATATTCAGACTTACGCAGGACGTATTTACAGCTGGAAAAAAGAATATAAAACTGCCATAAAAATTTTGTCTCCAATGGCAGACAGAAATAATCCTAATCCTGAAGCTTTGCAAGCACTTATAAATGTTTATTTCTGGACAGAAGATTATGAAAAATGTATTTTGTATTGTGATAAATATTTGGCTATTGATCCAAAATCTATCGATGTTTTAAAGATTAAAGCCACTTGTCTGGAAAAATTAAACCGCGATCAGGAAGCTTTAGATTTAATCGAAAAAGCATCTTATATTGATAATAGTACCCAAGCTTTTAGTGGAATACGCACACTTATTGGACGTAAAGCAAAAAATACAGTTTCGGCTTCCTATTTAAATATCTCGACTTCAGATCCTGGACAGCAGCCATTTCATTATGGGTATGTTGAGTATTCGCATAAATTCAGCAAATCGGCAATCGTAGGAAGAGCCAATATTGGAAATATTGGCAATGAAACCCAAATGTTATTTGAAACCGATTTCTATCAGACTTTTTCAAACAAAAGCTACCTGTATGCAAATGCTGGCGTATCAACAGGAGAAACAATATTTCCTGTAGCCAAAGCAGGTTTAGAATATTATTTTAAGCCACAGAAAAAGTTCGATTTTTCGCTTGGAGGACGATTCATGCATTTTGATACAGACGATATTACGTTGCTAACAGGGCAAGTTGCGTATAATGCTGGAGTTTACAGTTTTGCGTACAGACCTTATTACGATATTTCAAACGAATTGTTTTCCCATGTTTTGAGCGTTCAGCGAGTAAATGAAGAAAAAGAACGCCTTATAAGATTAGAATTGCAGTATGGAAATGTTCCTTATCTCTATTTATACAATAATTTTACGCAGCCTCTAAAAGCGTATCGTGTTGGAATTCAGTATCAGCATCGTTTTGGCGATTCGTTTTTTGTACGTCCAATTTTTCTTTACGAATATGAAGAATATATTCCAGGAGAATATAGAAACAAGTTTAATGTGCAGTTAATTGTAACGAAACGTTTTTAATATGATAGAAATCTGGAATCTATATAAAAACAGTCAATGGGAAGTGCCTTTTCTTACCTTTTCTATTTATCTGTTCGTTGCGGCCTCACTTTTTCTGTATCTTGTTATTGTGGCCAGCAGAAACAGTAAAATTAAAAAGGAACGCCTTACTAAAGAATACAGTTTTATAATAGACAAAGTAATGGCGGCTGTTATTTTTGAGGATACTCTCTTTGCTGAAGTAAAAAAAGACAAAAATTTTCTAGTGCTTTTTGATACTGCTTTTTTCAGAGAAGTTTTAACCGAATCGATTATAAACCTCCATAAAAATTACGAAGGCATTTATGCTCAGAAGCTAGAAGAGTTTTATAAAGATTCTGGATTGATAAAAGATTCATACAAAAAGCTCAAAAGCTTGAAATGGGAAGTGAAATGTAAAGGAATTACAGAGCTGGCAGAGTTTAATATCAAAGAAGCATTTGATCAGATTATTGTTTATTCTAAAGCTAGAAAGAAAACATTAAAAATTGTTGCACTCAATGCGGCGATAAAACTAGAAGGAACAGAAAGCGTAAAATATTTGGTAGAACATTCAGATCCTATAGACGATTGGATGCAACTGAATATTATTGGAGCTTTTAAAAAACATGATATTGGCGATACAGAAGGAATCGAACATTTATTAGAATCGCAAAATACAACGGTAATTACGCTTGGTTTAAAACTTATAAAAGAACTTAAACTAACACAGAAGCTTCCTTATGTGGCTCAGTTGGCAGAACATACTTCAAGCAATGTAATTAAATACAAGGCGCAGAATCTTTTGCAGACATTAACGCTATAATTGAACAAGAAATGACTTTTTTTAATTCTGAAATAATGTGGTTTTTGGAGATTTATATACTCCTTATTCTCGGTTACGCCATGCTTATTATGTCTTCTTATCTAATCTTGGCTTATCTTTCTACAAAAGAGCTAAGGAATTATCTTAAGAGAAATAGTTTTGTCGATTATGATGTTTTATTGACCAGCGAATTTGCTCCACAACTTTCACTAATTGCTCCGGCTTACAATGAAGGTCTTACGATTGAAGAGAATGTAAAATCGCTGCTTTCGCTGAATTACAATAATTATCAGGTTATTGTCGTCAATGATGGAAGCAAGGACAATTCGATGGAAATACTGATCAAAACATACGATCTTGTGTTAAACGATTTGGAATTTCATCCGAAAATTGAAACCAAAAAAATCAGAGGAATCTATACTTCAAGAAATGCGGCTTTCAAAAAACTGATTGTCGTTGATAAAGAAAATGGAGGTAAAGCAGATGCTTTAAACGTCGGACTTAATATTGCGCAAAATCCGTACGTGGTTTGTATTGATGTCGATTGTATCTTAGATAAAGACTCACTTTTAAAACTGGCAAAGCCATTTTTAGAATCGTACGGAAAACGTATTATTGCAACGGGAGGTGTAGTTAGAATTGCCAACCAATGTGTTATTAAAAACGGACGTTTGGTCGAAGTAAATGTTCCAGATGTAATGCTATCGAGAATTCAGGTTTTAGAATATCTTAGAGCTTTTCTATTAGGAAGAATGGCCTGGGGAAAACTAGATGGATTACTGCTTATTAGCGGTGCTTTTGGAGCTTTTGATAAAGAAATAGCCATACTTTCTGGCGGTTACAGTACCAAAACGGTGGGAGAAGATATGGAACTCATTGTAAGAATGCGCCGTTATATGATGGATAATAAACTGCCTTATTCAGTAAGTTATATTCCAGATCCGCTTTGTTGGACAGAAGCGCCAGAAGATTTCAAAATATTCAAAAAACAACGCTCTCGTTGGATGCGAGGAACTATAGAAACGTTAAGTTTTCATCGCGGAATGTTCTTAAATCCGAAATACAAACTACTCGGAATGTTAAGTGTGCCCTATTGGACTTTGTTTGAATTTCTGGCTCCTGCCATAGAATTTATTGGTTTGGTCATCACTGCAGTGTTTATAATATTTGGTATTTTAAATTGGCATTTTTTCTTTTTACTGCTGCTTTTTGTGTATACCTTTGCAGTGTTCTTTTCGGTGATTGCTTTATACAGCGAAGAAAAAACCTATCATAAATATCCAAAACAAGTTGATTTTTTTAAGTTGCTAATGGCCGCTTTTATAGAACCGTTTTACTTTCATCCGCTTACGGTTTATGCCGCTTTAATTGGATATAAAGAAAAAATTATGGGAACCAAAGGTTGGGGCGAAATGACCAGAAAAGGATTTACCAAGAAATAACGAAGATGACAAAGAAAATCTTAATAGTAGATGATCATTTGGTAGTGCGAAATGGAGTTGCCATGATTTTGGAGCGACAATTTGAAGATGTTGCCATTTCGAATGCCGAAAATTTCTTTGAAGCGATTACACTTTTAAAAAATCTTCCTTTTGACTTGGTAGTTTTAGATATTAATATTCCAGGTGGAAAAAATACCGATATGATAACCGACATTAGAGCCATTCAGCCCGATGTAAAAATATTGGTTTTCTCTGCTCACGAAGAAGAACAATACGCTTTAAAATACCTTTCTTCTGGCGCCAACGGTTATGTCGACAAATTGTGCAGCGAAGAAAAAATCATGTTTGCCATTACTTCAATTTTTGAATCTGGAACTTATATTTCGTCTGAATTAGTTAGCAAATTGGTCAATATTCAGACTAGCAAAAAGACATTAAATCCGTTGGAAGGTTTGTCTAAAAGAGAACTTCAAATAACAGATCTGTTGGTTCAGGGAAATGGCAATTTAGAAATTTCAAACAAACTCAATATTCACATGTCAACTGTGAGTACCTACAAAGCAAGGGTTTTTGAGAAATTAAAGGTCAATAATTTGGTAGAGCTTATCAACTTTTATAAAACGTTTAAGAGTTAGTTATACTCAACCATAATCTCGATCGTAGTTCCTTTATCTAGGTCGCTGATAATGTTAATATTTCCTTCAATAAGAATAAGAAGCTCAATAATCATGTGGAGTCCTAGATGATAATTTTTTGAAATCGGATTTTTATAAAAATTGTGATAATAATCAATAAGTTCTTTACTCATTCCTTTTCCATTATCGATTATTTTTAAGTTTAAAATGTTATTATGAGTAGTGCATAATAGCGCAATTCTTCCGTTTTTGGTATTTTTTATGGCATTATCAATTAAATTATGAATAATGATCGAAAGTGCTTTTTTGTTTGTTTTCACAAATAAAGCCTTAGGCACATTATTGATAATGATATTGTTTTCGGCTTCTGCAATCTTTTCAAAAATCTGAATACTTTCTTCGATAAGTTCATATAAAGAATAACATTCATCTTCTAATTTTTTTCCTTCAATAAAAATAGAAGAATATTTGATAAGATTTTCAACATACTCATACAGTTGGGAAGTTGATGTCTGTAAAGTGCCTAATTGCTGTTTGAGTTTTTGGTCTTCTTGTATGGTACTGTTTTCAAAAAGATGTTTTATAGAAGAAGACAAGAATTTTAGCGGACTTTTGATATCATGGCTCATACTTTTAACCAACATTTCATGCTGTTTAATTTCTTGTTTTAAGTTGTTTTCTGCTTTTTCTAGCTTTTTAACGGTAGAAGCTAATTTTTTTGTTTTTTTAGCAATTACTTCTTCCAGCTGTCTTCTTTTCATTCTTTGGTAATACAATCGTATATGCCAAAGTGAAATTACAAAACCAGCACTAAGGAAACAGCAAAGAACAGTAAACCAGATGGTCTGATAAAATTTTGCTGGCACAACAAGAATCACAGTTTTGTAAGCATAATTGGCATCAAAACCAGATAAACTCCTAAAGGTAAGCGTATAATTTCCAGGAGGCAGCGTTGTAAAAGAGATTGATTTATCGGCTTTCAATCGTTCCCAGCGATCACTGCCAATTTTGTCCATTTTTGCTTCGATGGTCAGGTTTTTAGGATTGCCGTAATAAGGATACGAAACCAGAAAACTGACCCTTTGAAAATTATTTTTTAAGATGATAGTATCTTTTGGTGAAAGTATTCTCTGGTCTAAAACTACCCGGTCAATAAAAAGATCTTTGGTAGGCAATAAAGGAGAAACTTTGTCGGGATTAAAAAACACGATACCATTCATGGATGGAAAAACAATATCATTATTTTTTAGAAAATTTCCGCATGGCTGACAACCGCCGTTAAACTCGTTAATCAAGAAACCATCCGATTTATTGTATTGATGGTAGTATATTACTGCATTTTTATTTTTAGAATATTGTATCAGTGCTTTCCTAGAAACCTGAAAAAGTCCTTTG
Organism: Flavobacterium luteolum; assembly: GCF_027111275.1. NCBI lineage: Bacteria > Pseudomonadati > Bacteroidota > Flavobacteriia > Flavobacteriales > Flavobacteriaceae > Flavobacterium > Flavobacterium luteolum. The sequence goes on from NZ_CP114286.1 coordinate 4,520,609, forward strand.
TTGGTTGATATCCAGAAAAAGCCATTCTTATCCTCAATGATGCAGTGCGCACTATTAAGTGAGTATTCTTCGTCTGTTGGGAAAGAATGTAAAACATGATCGGAATAGAGATAAAAACCTTTTTCGTATGTGGTAAGCCAGATTTTCTGCTGGCTATCTATAAGAACACTTCTAATGTTTAATTTTTCAGTATTTTTTTCAAAATGTATTTTTTTTGTTTTTAGATTGTATTGAAACAAGCCTTGATCTCCAGCCAAATAAAGAACATCTTTTTGTTGGAGAATATAGTTGATGTTCTTTTTGAAAACAACTTTTAAAGTTGCCGTTCCGTTTTTTATAGCATATAATTTGGGTTTATGAAATTCATCTATACCCATAGAAACCCAGATAGTATTGCTGTTATCCTTGAATATTGTTTTCGGATTTTGATTAAAACGATAACTGAGATATTTTTTGTATCCCGAATTTTTTAGATAACAAAGCACATTTAAACCTCGGCTGATCCATATATTTCTTTCATAATCAAGAGCAATATTCAGACGCTCTTCCAAAAAAACACTTTTAGGAAAAGAAATACTGTCAATAACTTTTTTACTGCTAATGATAAGTCCTTCAGAAGTAATGACTGTACTGTCACTAAAAGCTTGTGCGGCATAATACACTTCGGCTCTTCCTGTATTTTTGGTTATCGATTTAAAAGCAGGAAAAGAAATGATGCACAATCCATTTGTACTGCTTCCCAAATACAATTTCTTATTTTTCTGATCGAAATAAACCGCAATAATATTGCTGGTTTCAAAATCTTTGTATTCTACAATTAATTGTGCTGTTAACTCACCATTTTGATTTTTTAGCTGATATATTTTATTTTTTAAGCAAAGAAAAATTTGCCCAGTAGTAATATTCCAAAATAGCTTACGATTGTTTATTGATGCTGATATATTTAACTTTCCAGACGATGTGCCTTTTTGTGAGAAGCAATGATAATTACCATTTTCTGTAAGGTAAAAGAGAGAATTATTGAGAGCAAAGAAATTAAAAACATTATCGTTTTTAAAAGGAGTTTTAGAAATGCTTTTCATTTTTGAATCGCATAATTCAATCCTTTCATTATCTATAAAAAATGTATTTCCAGTAGATAATTTGATATAGTATGGTTCATGCTTATTGATAGTGTAGTTTGAAGGAAGACCATCGTGAAAAAAGAAACGTTTGCCGTTTCGGATTAAACTAGAATTGGGAGCATTTTTTTTGAGTATGTGGATTTTGGCATTTCTGATAAAGGCAAGCTCTTGTTTACTCTCATTATAACTTGTAAGACTGTCTTTTTCGATACTACCAAAAATATCTGTAAAACGAGTATGTTGTAAAGAAGTGTTGGACGAATTGAAAGCAAGAAAATTATTTCCGTCATAACGAACAATGCCATTTTCAGTTGTCATCCATATAAAATTGTGTTTGCCTTGAACTATTGCTTTTATGCTATTCTGCTGCAGTTCGTTATTATCCGCAGTGTACCATCTGGCCGTGTAGTTTTGTTGGCAGACCATTTTGGTTGTAAGGAGCAATAGCAAAAAACAACAATAACGAAAGGTAACAAAAAACGTTATTTTGGACATCTGACTAGTTTTATACGATACAAAGTTAAAGAAACATAAAGCACAAATTGTTCTTTGTAGTTTTAAATCTACAACGTTGTAGATTTATTGAGACAGACAAGATAAGCTTTCTAATAGTCTATAAGACTATATTTGCTTTATAAGGTTAAAGGCAAAGTTTAGAAGTATGAAAATAGGAGTAATTGGTTTATGTAGTTTTACAATGGATTTTGTAAATAAAGCAGTTGACGCTGGACATCAGGTACTATTAAGTTCTACACGCGAAAATCGCCAGTTTCAAGATTTGGAAAAGAAAATGGGAAAGAATGTAAAATTGGTAAGCAAATACGAAGCTGCAAAAGCCAATATATTGATACTTTTTATTCCGCGTGAAGATGTTGCGCTATTTTTAGCAGACTTGCCAGAAATGGAAGAAAAGGTACTGATATATGCAAGCAATCCTATTTTTAGTCTAGAATGCTTGAAGCCAAATGTGAAATCATCGGGCGAAATCATTGCATCGCTTTTGCCAGAATCTCATGTTATAAAGGTCCTTAATATAGTTAACCCAGAAGTGCTGACGATGGTAAACCAAGAGCAAAATGGCAATGAAATATTTTACACTGGATTGAATAAACAGGCAAAAAATAAAGTCAAAACATTTTTTAAAAGCCTAAATCTTGCTGGAATCGATTTTGAAGAACTATACCAACTTCCAATGTATTCTTGTTTCATGAATTAGAAAATATATTACGCGAAACCAGCTTTGAATAATTAGAATTGTTCAACCCCCCGAAATGTTCCCAGAAAAGCTAACTTTCTGGGACATTTCTTTTTGGGATTTTTTTAATTTTTTAATCTAAATCTGTTTTCAAGACAGCTCCAGTACTTGCATTAGTTACTAATGCTCTGTATTGTGAAAGCCATTTTGAATTTAATGGTTTTTTTAATGGTTTGAAAGCAGCTCTTCTTGCTGCGATTTCTTCATCGCTTAAATTAACCGATAAAATATATTGATCTACATCGATATGAATTTCGTCACCATCTTTTACCAAACCAATCATACCGCCCTCAGCAGCTTCAGGAGAAACGTGGCCGATTGATGCGCCTCTTGTGGCACCGCTAAATCTTCCATCTGTAATTAAGGCAACAGAACTTCCAAGTCCCATTCCCATAATTAAACTCGTAGGAGAAAGCATTTCCTGCATACCAGGTCCGCCTTTTGGCCCTTCGTAACGAATAACCACTACATTTCCGGCTTTCACTTTTCCCATCATAATTCCTGCAATCGCTTCGGCTTGACCATCAAAACAAACTGCGCTACCAGTAAACACGCGATCTCCAGTTAATCCCGCAGTTTTAATAACTGCACCTTGTTCAGCAAGATTTCCGTATAAAATGGCCAATCCGCCAACTCTGCTGTACGGATTATCGATAGTATGAATAATAGTGGTGTCTTTAATTTCGGCATTAGCAATTTTTTCTAATAAAGTTTCACCACTAATCGTAAGATTATCAATTAAAACGCCTGAACCTCTTTTGTTTATTTCCTTCATAACTGCATTTACACCACCAGCTCTGTTAATGTCTTCCATATGAACCGTGCTTAAACTCGGTGAAATCTTAGCAATATGCGCCACATTTCCAGAAATGGTATTAATGTCTTTTAACTTAAAATCAACATTAGCTTCGTTCGCAATTGCAAGCATATGAAGAACAGTATTTGTACTTCCGCCCATTGCCATGTCTACAGCAAAGGCGTTGCGAACGGCATTTTCGTTCAAAATATTTTTTAATTTGAATTTTTCAATAGCCTGCTGGTCTTTTGCAATATCACAGATTCTTCTTGCTGCTTGGCGATACAATTGTTCACGTTCTGGAGTTTGAGCCAAAATTGTTCCGTTTCCAGGAAGCGCAATTCCCATTGCTTCCATCAAAGTGTTCATAGAATTTGCAGTAAACATTCCAGAACAGCTTCCGCCGCTTGGACAAGCGTTGCATTCAATATCGTATAATTCTTCGTCAGAGATTTTTCCTGCTTCGTGTTTTCCAACTGCTTCAAAAGCTGTTGCTAAGTCAATTGCCGTTCCGTTTTTAGTATATCCTTTAGACATTGGGCCTCCGCTTACAAAAATGGTTGGAACATCTACACGTAAAGCGCCCATGATCATTCCTGGAACAATTTTATCGCAGTTTGGAATCGCAATCATTGCATCCAGTTTATGAGCATTCATTACACTTTCTATAGAGTTGGCGATAATTTCACGACTAGGAAGCGAGTACAGCATTCCGTCATGTCCCATTGCAATTCCGTCATCAATTCCGATTGTGTTAAACTCAAACGGAACACAGCCATTGGCGCGAATTTCTTCTTTGATAATTTCAGAGACTTTGTTTAGGAAAAAATGTCCTGGAATGATTTCGATAAACGAATTTGCCACTCCAATAAATGGTTTGCTAAAATCTTCATTTTTCAAGCCCGTAGCTCGCAATAAGGATCTGTGAGGAGTTCGCTGAACGCCTTTTTTTACTTCATCACTTCTCATGATAGAAAATGTTTTTTAATGTTGTTTTTTGCTTTTTTTGATAGTTAACAGATTATAATTAAATCTGTGATTTTATTCTGCTTAATGTTTCTGGCGAAATATTAAGGTATGCAGCAAGATTGGCATTAGACAATCTCTGAATAAGTTCGGGGTTGTTTTTGAGAAGATTTCTATAGCGCTCAGCTGCATTTTGTGTCAATAAGCTGCTGAGTTTAGAAGTAATTACCGTAAGACCATATTCGAGAATATAGATGTACATTTTATCCCATTGCGGAATGGTGTTTCGGAGATGAAAAAAATCTTCATAAGAAATAGCCAAAAGCTCTGAAGCTTCAACCGCTTCAATGTATTCGGTGCTTGGTTCTCTAGATATAAAACTGACAATCGAAGTTAGAAATGTACCTTCAAAAGCCATAAAACGTGTAGTTATATTATGATCTTCTGTGCTGTAATACAATCGCAGACAGCCTTTTTTTATAAAAAATATTTTATTGGCAACGGTTCCGCTTTTAAGCAACTGCTCATTCTTCTTTACTTGTATTAATTTAAAGCAGGATAAAATGGTGTTAAGTTCATCATTTTCCAATTGTAATCTGCTCTGAATTAAAGCCTCAAGTTCACTCATCATTTCTCAAAAATTAATCATTATCAAAAGTAAAGTTAATCAAGGAAAAAAACATTGACGAATGTCAAAATCGGTTTAAAAATGAATATAAATAACTTTGCGCTTTAGCGACTTTGCGAGCAATTTTTCAAAGGAAGGAAAAAGATACTTAAAATATAATCTCGCAAAGTCGCTAAGGCGCAAAGTTTTTAAGTTTTAATCTGCTCAAATTTGCAGAATCTGCGTGAAACAAAAACAAATCTGTAATTTTTATAGCGATGAGATATTCCTAACGGAATATAATTTTTAAAAAAAGCTGCGCAAAGGCTCAGACTTGCACAGCTTTTTACAAAAACTCAAAACTAATTATTCATATTTTAAATATTTCAGCACATCGACTTTTGTTGCCTGATACGCTTTTGCTAAAACAATGCATAGCGTTAAAAACAATAAAAGCAAAAAGGAAAGTAGAAACGGCAGCATCGGAATTTCGATCCTAAAGGCAAAATTATTCAGCCATTTCTGCAATAAAACATAGGCAGGAAATACAGCAATAAGAAAACCTATTGCACAATAAACTACATATTGTTTAGACAGCTCTTTCAATAAGATATTGGTCTCTGCACCCAAAGTTTTTCGAATCGCAATTTCTTTCATTCTTCTTTGAATGGAATAAGATGCGAGAGCAAAAAGTCCGAAAAGGGCAATAAGAATCACAATAACATTGAGCAGAGAAAATAAATTTTTCTGCTTTACATAAGACTCGTAAGTTCGAGCATATTCTTTATTGGCAAAATCATATTGAAACGGATATTCGGTATCGACTTTTGTTTTCCAGAATTTTTCAATTGCAGCAATACTGCTTTGAATCTGATCTGCTTTTAATTTTACATAGATTCGATTCATTTCATTGGCCATATCTAAAGATTTTATATGATAAAAAGTAATCGGCGGAACATCGACTTCTGGACTTAAAAGATTAAAATCTTTTACGACGCCAATAATCCTCATTTTTTGATTCCCAATTTTGATCTCTTTACCAATAGGATCTTTTATCTGCATTAAACTCAATGATTTTTCATTAACTAAAACAGAGTTTATAGTGTCTGAAGCTATATTTGGACTAAGATTTCTGCCTTTTATTACTTTTATATTAAGAAGATTTAGCATGTCATAATCAAGTCCGATTGCTTTTTGTTTGAAAAGCACATCTCGATACCAAATTGGCCATTGTGAATTGTCTGCTCCATCAAAAGAAAGAAGACCAGTTGAAACTTTTTCAACGCCTTTAATTTTTGAAAGTTCCTGTTTTATAGTGTTATATCTTTCAAAAATATTCTTTCCAACATTTTCTCCCTGATAATAAGAAGAAGGAAGATTTAACGAAATTGCCATAACCTGATCGCCTTTAAAACCAAGATCTTTGTTGTTTAGATATTTAATTTGCTGATAGACAACAACAGAACCAATAATAAAAAAGGAAGCAATGGCAAATTGAAAAATCAGCATTCCATTTCTAATCCACACGCCGCTTTTGCTTCGAGCATAATTGCCTCTTAAAACTTTTAAAGTCTCAAAATTAGCAACATATAAAGCTGGAAATATTCCTGCAAATACAATGGTTATGAAAAAAACTAGTATCAACTGAAGATAAAATTGACTTTCGATTATTCTTAAATTTTTCTCCAAAAAAGAATTGTAATAAGGAAGCGCAATTTCTACAATCATTAATGCTAATAAAACTGAAAAAGCAGTCATCAAAACGGTTTCAAAAATGAATTGCCAAACAATCTGTTTTTTGGAAGCGCCCAATACTTTACGAACTCCAACTTCTTTAGCTCTTTTAATCGAATTTGCTGTTGCCAAATTGATGTAATTGACAATAGACAGAATAAGAATTAGAACCGATAAGCAAGCCATAATTACCAGAAACTGATAATTTCCTCTTCCTTCAGGATATCCATCAGTAACAGAATGCAATCTAGCAGATGAAAGCGATTCCATCAAAACCTTGAAACTTCCCATTTTCTTGACCATTTCGGCAGGTGTAAAACCGGCTTGTTTGGCAGTTCTTACAATAACCTCGTTATAAAATACTTTATCAAGCATTTTTCTGGTCGATTCTACTTTTGATGGATCTTTTAGTTTTACCAATACTTTTAGAACAAAAAGGCCTGGGTTTTTGTCAGGATCAGCCAAGTCTTTCATGTGATTTATCACTATGTTTGGTGCGATCGATGAATTTCCTGGAATGCGATAAACAGCTGAAATTGTAAACGTAGCATCCAAACATTTGATTTGTTTGCCTATTGGGTTTTTATTTCCAAAAAAACGTTCTGCTAGTTTCTCTGAAATGGCAATACTGTTTTCGTCTTTTATAGCCGATTTGGCATTTCCATAAATAAATTCAAACGGAAAAAGAGAAAAGAAATCTTTTTCGGCATTTACGATTTTATCTACAAATTCTTTTTGGCCATTGTAAACCACTTTGTCTTTTTGATACCATTCATCTGCATAAACAACAGCTTCTACGTTGGGATCATTTTCTAAATGAGGTTTTAAACGTACAGGATTATTTGCAGTTACAGGCATATCGCTTAATTGCGCTAAAACCTGATAAACTTTATCTTTTTCTGGATTCCAAGCATTGTAGCTGTGTTCGTCATTCCAATATAGAAGCGCAAAAATTAAACCTGAAATTCCTATTGATAATCCGAGAATATTGAGAGTAGTAAAAAGCTTACTGTGTTTGATTTGATAGATAAATATATTGATCCAGTTTTTTAGCATTTTATTGGTGTTTTTTGGTTTTGGAGTTTAGTTTACTCGTATTTTAAATATTTTAAAACGTCTACTTTGGTCACTTGATAAGCTTTTGCTAAAACAATGGTCAGTGTTAAAAACAACAGTGATACAAAAGCAACTATGAATGGCAAAAACGGAATATCGATTCGAGAAGCAAAGTTTTCTAGCCATTTCTGCATCAATAAATAAGCAGGAACAATTCCGATAAGAAAACCAATTACGCAGAAAATTACATACTGTTTTGACAATTCTTTTAGCAGTATATTGGTTTCGGCACCAAGCGTTTTTCTGATGGCGATTTCGCGCAATCTTCTTTCCATAGAAAAAGAAGCCAAAGCAAATAATCCGAAAACGGCAATTAATATTACGACCACATTCAGTAAAGCAAATAAGTTTCTTTGATCTTGATATTTTTTATAAGTTCGAGCAAAGTTTTTATCTACAAAACCATATTCAAACGGATATTCCTGATCGACCTTAGATTTCCAGAATTTTTCAATTGAAGCAATCGTTTCTGGCATTCCGTCAGGTGATATTTTAACCGTAATAAACTGCAAATAATTTTCCATCCAGGAAACAGATTTAATGTGAAAGAAAATCATAGGCGCCACGCTATATTCCATTCCGATATAATGAAAATCTTTAACGATGCCAACAACTTTATATTTTTGACCGCCGAAAGTAATTTCTTTGTTTATGGGATCTTTTACCATAAGAGTTTTTGCAGCAGTTTCATTCAATAATGCACTTGTAATACTATCTGTTGCCAGTTTACTGCTTAAATCTCTTCCTTTAACTATTTTAATTCCTAGTAGATCTAATTGGCCAAAGTCAAGTCCCAATTGCTGAGTAATAACTTCTTTATTAGATTTATAATGAAGTCCTTGCCAAGAATTGAGATTGCTTCCAATGGAAAAAACTCCAGTAGAAACAGCTTCAACACCTTTAATTTTTGAAAGTTCCTGTTTAATAGTTTTATATCTTTCATACTGAATCTTATCTTTTACAGGTCTAAAAGCAATGTCCATAACTTGCGCACCATTAAAACCTACATCTTTGGCAATCATGTAATTTACCTGTTTATGAACAATAAAAGATCCTATGATAAAAAGAGTAGCAATAGAGAATTGTAAAACAAGCATTCCGTTACGAATCCAGACACCGTTTTTACTTCTCGAAAAATTGCCTTTTAAGACTTTCAGTGTTTCAAAATTTGCAATGTAAACAGCAGGAAAAACGCCCGAAACGATAATTACAAAGAAGAAAATTAAAATAAGTTGGAAGTAAAATTGATTTCCAATTAGCATTAAGTCTTTGTTTAAAAAAGCATTATAGAAAGGAAGCGAAAGCTCTACAATTACCATTGCCAGTAAAACCGAAAACAAAGTAATAAGCGTGGTTTCAAAAACAAACTGCATAACAATTTGCGATTTCGTAGCACCCACTATCTTGCGAACTCCAACTTCTTTGGCTCGCTTTACCGCATTTGCAGTAGCCATATTAATGTAGTTTACAACCGAAAGTATTAAAATTAAGATGGATAAACCCATTACAATTTTTAGAAATTGCAAATTGGCATTCTGTTCTGGAAATGCATAATTTCCCTGACGAAGCCTTGCTTTTGAAAGAGGAAGAAGCCTTGATTTTATAGGATCTCCATATTGTTTTATAAACTGTTCAATAGATAACCCCTCAGCTTTTGCCTGTTTTTTGTAGTTGTCTTCAAGAAATATTTTGTCTAAATTTTGAATAACTGCTGTAGTGTCGATTGGCTTTTTGAGCTTTAACATTAATCCGTAACTAAAACCCCAGTTATCTTTGTTTTGTTCTAATTCCTCTTCTACAACAGGAGTAATTACCGAAGGCATTACTGACGATTTTTCAGGCATTTTATATACACCGCGAACAACAAAAATGCGGTCGGCATATTTGACCTGTTTCCCCATTGGGTTTTCGTTTTTAAAAATACGCGAAGCAGTCTCTTTAGAAAGCACCATGCTGTTGCGGTCACTAAAAGCTGTCTTAGCATCACCCTGAATAAATTCAAAAGGGAAGAAAGAAAAGAAACTCCTTTCGGCTGAAAAGATTTTGTCCACCAATTCGATTTTTCCGTTATACTGAATAGTTTCTGTGGTATAGTTTACTCTGAAATAACAGTATTTGTCCAAATATGAAGTAGTTGCATTAAGCATTCTACCTGGAATTGGAGAATTTGTTGTCCAGATATTTCCACCTCCAAAATCATTCATTGCAATGAAAATTTTATCTTTCTCAGGATTCCATTGATCGTAAGAATGTTCGTCGTTCCAGTATAGAATTGCAAAGATTAAACCTGCAATTCCTATGCTCAAGCCCAATATATTAAGGGCTGTAAAGAATTTGTTGTTCTTTATATGATAAACAAATATGTTTGTCCAATTCTTCAACATGACTTTAGCAGTTAGAATTAACTAAAACATCAACATTTCTATGATTTACTTTTTCAGAAAGGATTTCGCCATCTTTCATTAAAATTGTTCTTTGCGAGAAAGAAGCATCGTAATCTGAGTGTGTTACCATTAAGATTGTCGATCCGCTGGCATGAAGATCGGTCAACAATTCCATTACTTCATTTCCGTTTCTGCTGTCTAGATTTCCTGTTGGCTCATCGGCCAAAATAATTTTAGGATCATTGATTAAAGCTCTTGCTACGGCTACACGCTGCTGTTGTCCGCCTGAAAGCTGTTGCGGAAAATGCTTCAATCGGTGTGCGATTCCCAAAATTTTTGCCATTTCGTTTACTCGCGATTTTCTTTCGGCAGAAGGAACATTGTTATAAATTAAAGGCAGTTCGATGTTATCAAAAACCGATAATTCGTCAATTAAATTGAAGTTCTGGAAGATGAATCCGATGTTTTCTTTTCTAGCTTGCGATTTTTGCTTTTCCTTCAAACCCACCATTTCCTGATCCAAAAGCTGGTAACTTCCGCTTGAAGCGCTGTCTAGAAGTCCAATGATGTTCAATAAAGTCGATTTTCCGCTTCCAGACGGTCCCATAATAGAGACAAAATCGCCTTGATTAATGGTCAGTGAAATTTCACTTAATGCTTTGGTTTCTAATTCCTCAGTTCTAAATACTTTTGAAAGTTTTGTAATGGTAATCATAATTTGACTGTTTTAATTTTTGATTGATTTTCTTTTAAAATTTTTATGCCCTTTGGAAATGACAGAAACAAGTCTGAAAATTAAGATAAATTATTTTTAATTTATCGCTATTTATTTTGTTATTTGTACTTCCGAAAGAGGTTAATTATTAATGATTTACAAGTTCTAATGTGATTTTCGTGCCAGTAAATTAAACCTTGTAAATACCTTGTTTTTAAGGGATTATTTTTCTGAATAAATTTAAACTGTCCATAAGTGGACACCTTTCGTCCAAAACTGAACAATAATGAAAAAGACCAACGCATCTATTTTAATCATCGATGATCAGGAAGACATTCTTTTTGCATCAAAAGTCTATCTGAAAAAGTATTTTGAAAACATTTATACGCTCAATAATCCAAAAAACATTGTCGAATTATTGGCAAAAAATGCCATTGATGTTGTATTGTTAGACATGAATTATAGATTAGGTTTTGAAGATGGAAGAGAAGGTTTGTATTTATTGAAAGAAATAAAAACGCTTTCGCCTAAAACGGTGGTAATTCTAATGACCGCTTTCGGGAAAGTAGAAACAGCTGTTGAAGGCTTAAAATCGGGTGCTTTTGATTATATTCTGAAACCTTGGGAAAATAAAAAGCTTTTAGAATCGGTAAAACAAGCAGTTGATAAAGCCCGAAAAGAACAGAAAAAGACTAAAGACGTTGAGATAAAAGAGGAATTTTTTGTTGGTAGTTCTGAGATTATAAAAAAGGCTTATTCTTTGGCAGATAAAGTTGCAAAAACTGATGCTAACGTTTTGATTTTGGGCGAAAACGGAACTGGGAAATTTGTTCTCGCGCATCATATTCATACACAATCCGAAAGAAAAAATCAGCCGTTTATTGCAGTTGATTTGGGTTCTTTGAATTCAAATATTTTCGAAAGTGAATTGTTTGGTTATGCCAAAGGCGCTTTTACCGACGCCAAAACCGATACAGCGGGACGTTTTGAAATGGCACAAAACGGAACCATTTTTTTGGATGAAATAGGAAATGTACCGCTTTATTTACAATCAAAACTATTGCAAGTTATTCAAACTAAAACGGTGACAAGATTAGGAGAAACTAAAGCAAGACCTTTAAACGTTAGAATTATTACAGCAACAAATTTGAACTTAAAACTAGAAGTTGCTGACAAAAACTTCCGTGAAGACTTGTATTATCGTATTAATACGATGGAAATTATTTTGCCACCGTTGAGAGAACGTCACGAAGATAAGATTCCGCTTGCCGAATATCTTTTGGATAAAATGATTGAGAAATATGGTCGTGACGAAATTACTTTTGATAAAAAAGTCTTAGAACAGATTGAAAAACATGCTTGGAACGGAAATATCCGTGAAATGGAGAATAAGATTGAACGTGCTGTTATTCTTTGCGAAAACAACACCATAACGGTGTCTGATCTGGATTTACAAACGATTACGCCTTATGAAGAAAACTCAGATGATATTCAGCTTTCTTCGGTTGAAAAAGCAACGGTTGAAAAAGCACTGCTTAAAAACAACAATAATATTAGTAAAACTGCCGAAGAATTGGGACTTTCAAGAGGCGCGCTGTACAGACGTTTGGAGAAATTTAATATCAATATCGACTAATTATGCTAAGGACTTTACAAACTTATAAACTCCTTTTTCTGCGATTAATTTTTATCGTGATCGGAATCGAATTGTCGCTGTATTTCTTTAGAATTGGCTTGCTTTTTACGGGAGTTTTTGGTCTCTGCATGGTTTTTCTGCTAGGAAGGGAAATGTATTTTTATGTTAGAAATATGGTTCTGATTTATAATAAAACCATTTCTTCGATATTGCAGGATGATTTTAGTTCCGATTTCTCAAAACATAAATTCAATAGTACGTATAACGAACTTTTTACCTTGTATGAAACTTTAAAAAGTAAACAAAACGAGCAAGTTACAAGAGATATTATTTACCGTTCGATTTTAAATAATATAGAATCGGGTGTAATTATTTTGCAGAAACAAGAAAGCGATTGGAGTATTTTTTTGATGAACGATTATTTTTCGAGTCACTTTAATGTTCCGAAAGTTTCAAAATGGAAATATCTTAAAAATCAGTTGCCATCTTTGTGTGAAATTATCGAAGAAGATGATTTTCATGAAATTAAAACTTCAATCGAACTTAGTATAAACGAACAAAGTAAACAGACGTTTGTTTTGCAGGCTTCACGAACCGAAATTTTCGGTCAGGATTATTTTATTGTTCTATTAGATTCCATTCAGAATGTAGTAGAAAAGAAAGAAAAAGATGCATGGATTAATTTGATGAAAGTGATTTCGCATGAATTGCTAAATTCTATAACACCAATTCGTTCGATTTGCCAAAATCTGGAAGATTTAGTAGAACAAGATTCACTTTCGACAGAAGACTTAGAAGATATCAAACATAGCGTTCATACAATGCTGAGACGAAGTGATCATTTGCAAAAATTTGTAGAAGGTTACAGAAAATTGGCAATGCTTCCTTCGCCTAAAAAAGAAAAAGTATCATTGCAGCAAGTAGTTGAAAATTGTATTCAGATTATGAATCCGTTGTTTAGGAAAAATAGTATTGAAGTTACCAATTCCGTTACTCAAAATTATCTAATAAATATAGATTCGCAGCAGATAGAACAAGTAGTGATTAATTTATTGACAAATTCGATTAACGCTTTAGAAAACAGTAGTCTGAAACAAATTTCGATTTCGGCGGAGGCCAAAAACAATCGCATTTTTATAAAAGTTTCGGACTCCGGAAAAGGAATCGAAAAAGAAATTGAGGACAAAATATTCCTTCCGTTTTTCACCACCCGAACAGAAGGAGCGGGAATTGGACTTACTTTATCTAAAAATATTATTGAAGCACACGGGGGTTATATTTCGCATAAAACCGAAAATGGAAAAACGATTTTCGAGATTTCTTTGATTGAGGATTGATAGATATACTCTAAAGTTAGTTTGCGCATTTTTGTCATTTCGACGAAGGAGACCCGAGCGATAGCGAACAGGCGAAGCAAATCTTCGTTAGAAGCTCGACAAAGATTGGAATTTCGGTACGGAGTTACTTATGGAGATTTGCTTCGCCTGTTCGCTATCGCTCGGGTCTCCTTCGTCGAAATGACAATGATTGTGGTTACTTTGTGTAATGTTCATAGAGATTTAGAAACTCTAGTAAGCTATGTTTGTGTTAAAACTAATAAGAGTATTAGTCTTTTCTAATAAACAGTTTTAATCTTTCGCTTTTAAAATTGACTTCAGAAATAATGGTAGCAGAAAAAATCAAAGTTCCGCCTAAAAGTAAACGCCATGATAAGTTTTCTCCCAAAATAAAAAAAGCTCCAATTGCGCCAAAAACAGGCTCAAACAAATAAATAACCGCTACACGTTCTGCCGATAAATAGCGTTGTGAAATGTTTGAAACCGTATACATAAAAGCGGTAGAAAACAAAGCGCAATAAATTACGCCCATCCAAAACGTATTATTTTGAGGCAACCATTCTGATGTAATGTCTGTTATCGCTATAAAAAAAGTGAAAAGCGCACAAAACGCAAACATTGGCACAATAGAATACAAAAGGTTTTTGGTGGCCGAATGTTTTTCAACAGCTATTAAATAAACTGCAAAAGCAAAGGCTCCCGCAATGGTAAATAAATCCCCGAAGTTTATGGTAAATTTATCTTGAATGGCAATAATAAATAATCCAGTTAAAGCCGTCAAAGCGGCAATCCAGATTTTTAGTGAAGCGTTGGTTTTATAAATTGCTAGTTTTAATAGCGGAATAATAATAACTGTTAATCCCGCAATAAAAGAGCATTGAGAAGCATCTGTATATTTAAGCCCAACAGTTTGGAGCTGAATGCCTAAAAACATGGGTACAGCAAGCAAAAAGCCTGTTTTAATAGCTTCTCGATTAATATCTTTGACATATTTCCAAAAAATAATACTCAATACCACAACAGCCAGCAGGAAACGATAAAATAAAAATACGTTTAGCGAATAATGACCAATTGCCATTTTGGTAACGGAATAGGATACTCCCCAAAATGCAGTGCCAAGAATTAATAAAAACAATAAGAGCTGTCTTCTTTCCATTTTAAATCAATACTTTTTTCATCATTAAATCGGTTTGCTCGTCGTTGCCTAATCTAAAAATATGGGTGTCAAATTGTACGAAACCATTTTTAGTGTAGAAACTTACTGCTCTAAAATTCTTTTCCCAAACGCCAAGCCACATGTACGTAGCTTTTATTTCTTGGGCAATTTCTTCTGCTTGAGCGTATAGTGCCTGCGCGACTTTTTTGCCATGAAATTCCTTTGCCACATAAATACGTTCTATTTCTAAGGCATTTAAATCTTCTTTTTCGGTTTGTGCATCAGCTGTATTCAATTTTAAGTAACCAATTATTTTTTCATCTAAAACGGCTAAATAGAAATACGATGAAGAATTGCTCAATTCGGTCGTAAGTTTTGCTGTAGCGAAGCTTTCGTCCAGATATTTTTTCATGTTTTCTTCGCTGTTTACATCGGCAAAAGTTTCAGAAAAAGTTTGTCTTCCAATTGATTGCAATTTTAAAGCGTCTTCAGTTGTGGCTTTGGTTATTTTTAGCGTATTCATTTTTTATTTCTCTAATGCATTAAATGCTGTTTTTTGTTTTTGATAAATGCGTAAATTGCATCAATGGATTTACAGCAGATTAAATATTTTTTGGCTCTTTCGCGAGAACTTCATTTCTGGAACACCGCCGGAAAGATGAATATCACACAATCAGCACTTAGCCGTCAGATTCAGTCTCTTGAGAATCAGCTTGGCGTGCAGCTGTTTGAGCGTAATAAACGCAATGTAAAACTTACTGCTGCTGGCCAATTCTTAAAAGAAAAATGGGAGGTTGAATTGAGTAAATTGGAATTCATTCATCAATCTGCCCGCCAGATTCAGCTAGGCGAGAGCGGTACGATTACCATTTCTCATCCCGATTCTATTTCGGCTTCTCTTATGCCCGAAATTTTGTCGCGTATTTCAGAAGCTTTCCCAAAACTAAAAATCAAACTGGTTCAAGTGCTGTACGAGAATCAGCAGGATTTTCTGCGAAATTATAAAATAGATCTGGCGATTACCAGAGATATTAATAATTCAAAAGATATTCAATCTCAAAAAATATATACCGATCACTTAGCAGTTGTTGTTCCAGAAGATCATCCATATCAAACGCCAGAGGATTTTACTAAAGAAACCCTTGCTTCTCAAAAGTTTATTTTGCCAACCAATGACGAAGGCAGCAGTTATAGCGATCTTATTCAGAGATTATTCAATTCTTTGGATAACGCGCCAGAAGCTTATCTTCAGTCTGAATTTGGTTCTTCTATAATCGCTTTGGTTCGAAAAGGACTCGGAATCGCGATTTTACCCGATTCGTATGTCTTTCATGAAATTCCAGGAATCCGATTTATCAAATTACCGCTAGAAACCGATCTTTATGTCAATTGGAGAACCGAAGATCATAATCCTGTGTTGGCCAATGTTTTGAAATTGATTATTCCGTAAATCGTTAAGCTCTAAGCATTCCGATATGCGGAATTCCGTCTTCATCATAGACTTCTCCTTGTTCTACAAATCCCAAAGACTGATAGAATTTGGATAAATGGTATTGCGCACTAATTCGGATCGGACCTTTTCCGAATTTATCTTCACAGCCTGCAATCGAAGCTTCCATTAGTTTTACTCCTAAACCTAATCCGCGATGCGATTTTGCAATTACAACTCTTCCAATTGAAACTTCATCATACGATACTCCTTTTGGAAGTAAGCGCGTTACACCTGCCAATTCGTTATCGACATAATACAATAAATGAAAACCTTTCTGGTCTTTATTGTCTAAATCGAGATAAGGACAATTTTGTTCGACTACAAAAACATCGCTTCTTAACCGAAGCATATGTACATTTCGTGATTGGTTAATTCGTCAAAAGATTTAATGGAATGGCTGAATGTCATTTTTTATTTTAGGCTTTAATTTTTGACAAAGTTAAAGTAGAGAATAATGATTAAAAATGCTATTTTTTTATCATGTGATGCTGGAATTGCATTAGTGTATGAAGTCGAAAACTTTGACAAAGTTCAAGCAACAGTTTGTCATTCCTGTAAATGTTAGATAATTCGGTAACAAAATTTAACTTTAATAAATTTTGTTACGATGAGAAATAATAGTCAGGATTCGACATTAGAGCGGAACTATTTAGAGAAATATCGTTTTCTAATAAAAGAATATGAACAGGTAAAAAGCAAAACTCATCCGCTTTATAAAAAAGCAATGGATTTTTATACAGCCAATGACACCTGCAGAAAAAGTTTTTTAAAGTATTACAATCGCTATAAGCAGAGCGGAAAGCCAATAGATTTACTGCCCCAAAAGCGGGGTTCAAGATATAAAACCAGACGCCCTTTGCCTTTTATAGAACAAAAAGTAATCGAATTAAGAGAAAAAGGAAACAGCAGATATGAAATTGTTAGTATATTGAGTCCCAAATTAGGAAAGCATACGCCTTCCTATTCAGGAGTTTATAATATTTTAAAACGTCATAAAATAAACAGATTAACTCCGAAGATTAAAAAGAATCATCAGAAAATAATCAAGGAAAGAATGGGACAGCTGGGTCATATTGATTGCCATTATTTAAGCAAAAGCATAATTCGCGGAGAAAACAAAAAGCTTTATTTAGTCTGTGTAATTGATGATTACAGCCGGATTGCCTGGGCAGAATTAGTTTCAGATATTACCAGTTTAACCGTAATGTTTGCTTCATTAAAATGTTTAAATATCTTAAGCAGCCATTATGAAATAAAATTTGAAGAGATATTATCTGATAATGGAGCTGAATTTGGACCTAAAACAAGCAAGGTAAAAAACAATCATCCTTTTGAAAGAATGCTAATGGAATTAGGCATAGTGCACAGATATACAAAGCCATATAGACCACAGACAAATGGTAAAGTCGAAAGGTTTTGGAGAACTCTGGAAGAGGATTTATTGAGAGACACAGATTTTGATTCTCAAGAAGAACTAAAAGAGGAATTGCTCCAATATTTATATTATTACAATCATGAAAGACCACATCAGGGAATTGATGGAAAAAAGCCAATCGAAATGATAAATCCGTTACCGAAATAAGTAACTTTTACAATTCCGACGAAGGAGGAATCTCCGTAAGTAGCTCCGTTCAGAATAGTTGCCAATCTTTGTAGAGTTTCTTGTGGAGATTCCTCCTTCGTCGGAATGACAAGATTACGTGAAAATTCTATGTGTTAGAAACTAGTTTCTTTCAATTGCCTTTTTTGAGAAAGGGAAATCTATGTTTCTATGTGTTTAAAAACAAAAAAACTTTGTCAAAGTTCGAAACTTTGACAAAGTTGAGTATAATCGTAAAATATATTTTTAGTGAGAAACTGCCTTTAAACCAACAATAGAACCAACTAAAGTAGCCAAGAAAAACAATCTCCAGAAAGCTGCAGGTTCTTTAAAAACAAAGATACCCACTAGAACCGTTCCAACAGCTCCAATTCCTGTCCAAACAGCGTAAGCGGTTCCCAGCGGAAGGGTTTCTGTAGCTTTCATTAATAACAGCATACTTACAGTTAATGAAATAAAGAAACCAATATACCAATAGTACATTTCAGTTCCAGTAGTTGCTTTTGCTTTTCCAAGGCATGATGCGAAGGCTACTTCAAATAGACCCGCGATGATTAAAATAATCCAGTTCATATAGTTAAAATTTTGTGATGCAAAGTTCTTTTATGGAAATCAGAAAAAAATTAACAAATGATAAAAAATGAAGTTATTTTATTTCTGCACGTATTCTGCTTAAACTGACTTGTGTAATTCCTAAATAGGAAGCAATATGTCCTAGTTGAACTCTTTGCAAGAGTTCGGGATGATCTTTCATTAATTCCAAATATCGTTCAGACGCATTTTTGAACTGTTTAGAAATCAAACGTTCTTCTGTTTTTATCAATTCCTTTTCTGCAAATTTTCGTCCCCAATTGGCTATATGAACATCTTCATTAAAGAGTTTTCTTAGATTTTCCGTTTTGAGTTCGTACAATTCACAGTCTTCCAAAAGTTCGATGGTTTCATAACCAGGCTGATCTTCCACATAACTTTTCATCGAAATAATGGTTTCGCCTTCTTTTCCAAACCAAAACGTAACTTCATTATCTCTTTCTACATAAGCTCTTACCAATCCTTTCTTTATAAAATAAATATTAGATTCTACTTTATTGGCTTTTAGCAAAATATGCCCTTTAGCAAAAGCAATTTCAGTGACATTGTTTTGCAAAGCAAGCTTAGATTGCTCAGGAAGTTCGTGTATGTAATCGAGAATTTTGGAAATATCCATTTTTTGTTTTTTGGAATAAAGATAATAGTTGTTAAATGTAACCGAAAAATTTCGATAAAAAAACAATAGCTTTCCTGTTGAAGGGCATAAAAATTAACGCAAAGTTCGCAAAGACATTTTTATTTTGAGACTAATCCTAATCGATATTTTAAGTTCGCAAAGCTATGTCTGCACAAGGCTTTGCGAACTTTTTCATTATAATGATTCTACAAAAACTTTGCGCACTTCGCGTAAAATCTTTTGCGGACTTTGCGGTAAAATATATGGCTTTTATCTATGTGTTAAAAATAATTTATTCCTACGGGGCATGTTTTAATAAAAAAATCCCGTTTCAAAATAGAAACGGGACTTAAAAACAACCTCTGCGATGAGCTATTATAAACAGAAGCCATTTTTGACCAACATATAAACTAATTTATTCCTCCGCCTAAAGCTTTGTAAAGCAATACTTGTGAGTTTGCATTTCGAAGCTGGATATCAACAAAATCCAATTCGGCCTGCAATTTATTTTTTTGCGCATTGATGATTTCCAAATAATTGGCATAACCGCTCAAATACAAGTCGTTTGAGACATTTACGGCAATTTCTAGGTGATCAATTTCATTTAATTTATATTTTAAAACATCTTCGTAAGCTTCATTTCGGTGTAGTAAAGCACTTAATTCGTTGAACGCTGTCGTCACTGCATTTTGATAGTGAAGGAATGAGATTTCCTGCCTTCTGTTCGAAACATAAAATTCCTGTTTAATTTGTCCTTTATTGAAAACAGGAGCAGTTAATCCGCCCAATAATTGCCAAGCAAAAGAACCTGCATCAAAAAGAGTGTTGAATGAGAATGAGTTGAAACCTGCATAACCGCCCAGATTTACCGTTGGGAAAAAGGCAGCGCGAGCCGATTTTGCATCAGCATTGCTGGCAAGTAATTCAAAGTAAGCTTCAGACACATCTGGTCTTTTATGAATGATAGAATCTACGCTTATTCTTTGGTTTAAAACTTCTAAATGTCCAGCCAAAAAGTCGCTGCTTCGGTCAATTTTTCCGCCATATTCCCCCAAAAGAGTCAATAAAGCTTTCTCTGTCTGATCAATGCTTAAATGCAGTTCTGAAGCTTCTGCATGAATGTTATTATTTTGCGCATTAAATTGCTGTACAGCCAATTCTGTAGCTTTTCCGACAGATCTTTGAGCCGATACAATATCAAGAGCCCTTTCCTGTGTTTTTAAGTTGTTATCGTAAATCGACTTTTGTTTGTCTAATGCAATAAGCTTGAAATACAAGTCGGCAACATCGCTTAAAAGACGTGTTTGCAACAATCGCATTCCTTGCTGAGAAGCAAAAAATCGCTGTTGTGCTGCTTTTTTACGATTGCTCAGTTTTCCCCAGATATCAGCTTCCCACGAAACTTTTGCTCCCAGAAAAAAGTTAGGAGTAACATCTTCGTTGATTCTCTGTTTGTCTGTAATATTCTGAGAAAAGTTAGTATCAAAGTTACCAACTCCATCAATCGTATATTTTCCGTAATGCGTTCCAGAAGCATCAGCCACAAAATCTAAAGAGGGAAGAAGCGCCAGTTTTGCCACTTTTAAATGCGAATTAGCAATCAGGATTCTTTCCTGCATGATTAAATAATCTGGATTCTTAGCAATGGCTTTCTTTAATAAAGCTTCTAATTTTGGATCTTTAAAAAAGGTTTCTGTTTTTAATGGAATAAAAGTCTCGTTTGATGCTTCTTTTCTTTGTGCATCAAAATTTTCTGGAAGCTTTGCCGCGTCTAGTTTAGTACTGACTTTTGGTGCAGAACAAGCGGTCAAAAGTAGAATTCCGGTTATTACAACGGCACTTTTGGTTGTCCTTAAAAACTGCACATCAGCATTTTTATATTGATTTAATATCTCTTTCATTGTTTAATTTTTATTCATTCGTTTTTCCAATTTTGCAAACAGTATGTAAAGTCCAGGAATGATTAAAAGACCAAACACAGTTCCGATTAACATTCCTCCCGCAGCTGCTGTACCGATGGAACGGTTACCAATTGCACCCGCACCAGAAGCGATACACAACGGAATTAATCCTGAAATGAAAGCAAAAGAGGTCATCAAAATAGGACGGAAACGAAGTCTTGCTCCTTCAATTGCGGCTTCGACAATATCTCGTCCGAGCTTATTTTGTGCCATCGCAAACTCTACAATCAGAATGGCGTTCTTGGCGAGAAGACCTATCAGCATGACGAGTGCAACTTGAGCATAGATGTTATTATCCAGTCCCACCATTACAAGTGCGATGTAAGAACCGAAAACTCCTACGGGAAGACTTAATAATACTGGGAACGGAAGCAATAAACTTTCGTATTGTGCAGCCAATAATAAGTATACAAAAAGTATACAAAGTGCAAAAATGTAGATCGTTTGGTTTCCTGATAAAATCTCTTCACGTGTCATACCAGACCATTCCAACTCGAAACGGCTTGGGAGTTTTTCGGCAGCAATTTTTTCAACAGCGGCAATGGCGTCTCCAGAGCTGTAACCTTCGGCAGGTTCACCGTTAATCATAGCCGACATGTACATATTATAACGTGTCAGAACTTCTGGTCCATAAACTCTTTCTAATTTGATGAAAGTAGAAAACGGAACCATTTCGCCTGCTTCATTCTTCAAATACATATCCAAAATACTTTCTGGATTTTGACGGAATTGTGGACTTGCCTGAACCATAACTTTATACATTTGAGAAAAACGGATAAAATTGGTGGCATAAAATGAACCCAACATGGTTTGCAAAGTCGACATGGCATTGTCTACCGAAATTCCTTTTTTGGCTGCCAAATCGTAATCAATATGAATTAAATACTGAGGGAAAGTGGCATCAAAACTCGAGAAAGAGTTCTGAATTTCTGGCGAAGCATTTAGTTCTTTGATGAATTCTTTGGTTACTTTATCGGTATTGGTAATACTTCCGCCAGATTTATCCAGCAAACGAAGCTCAAAACCACTCGTGTTACCAAAACCAGGAACAGTTGGCGGTGCAAAAATCTCGATTTGCGCGTCGGTAATGTTTTTGGTTTTTTCTGTAAGTTCCGCCATAAATTCAGTTACCGAAATATCGCGCTCGCTCCAATCTTTTAAGTTGATCATTCCCATTCCATACGAAGCACCTGCAATTTCAGTAACGATACTGTATCCAGCAAGAGTCGTTACGTTGTCTACACCTTTAATTCCTTGAGCAATTTTAGTTACTTCGTCCAAAGCTTTTTCAGTACGTTCTACTGTTGCTCCTTGTGGTGTTGTAACACTTACGTAAACCATTCCCTGATCTTCAGTTGGAATAAATCCTGACGCTAAAAACTTCGTTGTTCCCCATGTTAATATGCAGAACAATACCAATAATCCAATAGTTACAGTGCTGCGATCAGCAAATTTTACTAATACTTTGATGTATTTTGAAGTAATATTATCAAACCAATGGTTGAATCTATGGAAGAAACGGTCTAAAAGCGATTTTTTCTCTTTGTTAGGATCGTGCGCTTTTAGCATAATAGCACAAAGGGCAGGAGTAAGGGTAAGCGCGTTAATACCAGAAATTACGATACTTATCGCCATTGTCAATGAGAACTGCCTGTAGAAAACTCCAACAGGACCACTCAAGAATGCAACGGGAATAAATACGGCAGCCATTACAATCGTAATTGCAATAACGGCACCTGTAATTTCTTTCATGGCGCTAATGGTAGCTTCCATTGGCGACATATGCTCTTCGGAGATTTTTACGTGAACAGCCTCGACGACGACAATCGCATTATCGACCACAATTCCGATAGAAAGTACTAAAGCGAAAAGCGTTAATAAGTTGATCGAGAATCCCATCATCGACATAAAAGTAAACGAACCAATAAGCGCGACAGGAACTGCCAATACTGGAATTAAAGTCGATCTCCAATCTTGAAGGAAAAGGAAAACGACGAACGCTACTAAAAGAAAGGCTTCAACCAAAGTTCTTAATACTTCGTGAATCGAAGCGTCAAGGAAACGAGAAACGTCGTAAGCAATGTTGAATTCCATTCCAGGAGGAAAAGAAGAACCTTTCAGTTCGGCCATTTTTTCTTTTACACTTGCAATTACCTCAGAAGCGTTAGAACCTGGACGTTGTTTTAGCATGATTGATGCCGAAGGTTTTCCATCGGTTTTAGAAACCATTCCGTAACTCATCGCACCAAATTCAATTTTCGAAATGTCTTTCAATCTTAAGATAGTTCCGTCAGTATTAGCTCTCAACGGAATTTCTTCGTATTGTTTTGGTTCAAAGAACTTTCCTCCGTATTTAATTACATACTGCAGCTGATTGTTCATTTGCCCTGAACCTTCACCCACTTTACCAGGCGCGGCAGAAATGTTTTGTTTTTGAAGTGAAGCAATAACTTCATTTGCCGAAATATTATACGAAAGCATCTTTTCTGGATCTAACCAGACACGCATCGAATATTCTTTCTGACCCATGATTTCGGCACGTCCAACACCATCAATACGCTTTAATTCCTGAAGAATATTAATATCGGTAAAGTTGAAGATAAACTGCTCGTCTTGAGTTTTGTCGGTACTTGTAATGTTTAAGTACATCAACATACTGTTTACCTCTTTTTCGGTTGTAACTCCGGCGCGGATAACCTCTTCTGGAAGTTCGTCCAAAATCGTGGTAACCCTATTCTGCACGTTTACGGCAGCCAGATCGGGATCGGTTCCTACTTCAAAGAAAACCTGAATTAAGGTTAAACCATCGTTGGAAGTTACGGTTGACATATACGTCATTCCAGGCACACCATTGATGGCTCTTTCTAACGGAAGGGCGACAGCATTGGCCGAAACCTCTGCGTTTGCTCCTGTATATTTTGCTGTAACGGTTACAGACGGTGGTACAATGTCCGGGAATTGGGTAATAGGAAGCTGAAACAAAGCCAGCAATCCCAGAAGGACTATCATAACCGAGATGATTAATGACAATATTTTCCTCCTGATAAATAACTCTATCATTTTAAATGTTTTAGATAAATAATTAAATAACTGTTTTACAGATCGATAATCTACATTTGTTTAATGTTGATTTTATCGCCGTCTCTTAATGATTGTGTGCCTTCTTGTACAATTAGGTCATCGCTTTTTAGACCATCATTTAAGATATACACATCATCTAGAGTCGTTTCAATTGTAACATTCGTCATTTTAACTACTCCATCTTTGTTCACGCGGAAAACGTATTGTTTGTCTTGAATAGAAAAAACAGCTTTCTGCGGAATTAAAATTGCATTGGTTTTTGGCTCCGAAATTATTAGTTTACCAGAAGTTCCGTGCTTGATAAACCCTTGCGGATTGTGAAATTTTGCTTTGTATTGAATAGAACCAGTTTCTCTGTCGATCTCTCCGTCAGCGGTTCTTAATTCTCCTTTTTGTCCGTAAACCATTCCGTTTGGCAATACCAATTTGATATCGCCTTGTGTGTTTAAGGTTTTGTCTTCCATCATTTGGAAATACGTATTCTCTGGAATTGAGAAATAGGCATAGACATCGTCCAATTGAGAAACAGTTGTCAGTAACGAACCGTTTTCTACCAAGCTTCCTTCTTTGAACGGAATACGGTCAATTGTTCCGTCAAATGGCGCGCGGATTGTGGTAAAGCTAATCTGTTGGTTGATTGCTTTTCTTTCTGCAGCTGCGTGCGCTAATTTCGCGGAAGCGGCATCATTTTTTGCTTTCGATAATTCTAATTCTTTATCTGCAATTACTTTTTTATTGAAAAGGGTTTGCGCCTGTTCTAGTTCTACAGTTGCAATTCGTAAATCGGCTTTTGCACTTTTGTAAACGGCTTCGGCTTTTAGCAATTGAATCTGAAGTTCAACATCACTTATTTTAAAAAGGATTTGCCCTTTTTTTACTTTTTGTCCTTCGCTAACGTAAACTTTGTCTAACAGACCTGGAATACGAACGTGAATTTCTACATTGTTTTTAGCATGTACATCGGCAACAAATTTGCTCGAAACTATGGTGTCTTTTAGAGTTACCTTATAAACGGGAACCGTTTTTATGTTGTTTGAATCTTTTTTTGCTTTATCACCGCACGAGACTAAAACGAATAAAGCCAAGGTGCATAAAAGAAATGGATTTTTATAAATGCTCATCATTAGGTTTAAATTTTTGAATAAATAGATGTGCTCCCTTGATATTAAAATATCGGGAGTCTGAATTTGGATTTTGAAAATAATAAGGTTTACGGATGCTTTTATTTGAAAAAGTACCGTTTTAGGGAAATGTTTTTATAGCAATAACAGCTCAATCACATACGTAAATGAGGTATTTTTCCAGAACACTAGAATATAAAAACGACGAAATTTTGTAGCCTAGAAAAGTTGGTACAAATGAAGATGAGGATGTCTTTCAATATGGTATATTGAAGCTATACCATAGATTAAGCTTTCTTTATAAAGCTTGAAGTTGACTAAATTGCTGAGATACGGAGCTTTGATTGTACTTTGTTCTAAAGTAGTCGCTCTGCATTTCATTTTCTTTTTGAGCTTGTAATGAACTTCTAGATTTTTAGAAGAAGAAAAGTCGGAAGAAAAAATCTGCGTGTCGTCTGCCGCAACACTATCTAAAGTAATACAGTTGCTGAAAGTATAAATCGGCGAATACGTTTCGGTGCCTCTGAAAAAACAAAGCAGCGAAAGTAAAAGGATATATATGAACTTAGTGGGTTTCATACAACTACAGCAGGAATTACAATTTTGTTTCTTAGAAAGTGGGTTAATTATTCTCTAAAGTGCGCCAAATATAGTAATTTGAAAAATAAGGTTTCTTAAAATTTTTCTAAAAACCATGAGATTTAAAAATTTGATAATAATTGGAGTTGGTTTTTAGGGTTTTGATATTTATTGAGATTTGTATTAAAAAGTTATTGTTTCTGTGCTACTTTTATAGAACTAATTAAAAAACAATTAAATATGTCAAATCAATTTGAACCAATAATAGAAAAGGCTTACAATGCTTTTAACGAAAGAAATATAGCTAATTGTTTATCTACAATGCAAGATGATGTACAATGGTCAAAAGCTTGGGAAGGTGGCTATATTAGTGGTCATGATGAAATTCGAGAATATTGGACAAGACAATGGACAGAAATTAATCCGAAAGTTTTGCCAGTTGGTTTTGATGAAAGAGAAAATGGAAGTTTAGAAGTAAAAGTTCGCCAAACTGTAAAGGATCTTCAAGGCAATTTAATGTTTGACGGATTGGTAAAACATGTTTATACTTTTCAAGACGGCTTGATTAAAACGATGGATATTGAGTTAGTTGAGAATTAATCAGAATATATAAGAAACGGTAAACTTGTGCCTAGCGGGAGTGGAATCGATAAAGGAAGCTAATATGAATGATTTTATTTTGTTAGGTATTTTAGTAATTTTTTTAATTATTTGCCTTTTAGTAGCTAAAAAAGAATGGAAAGAATCGAGTGATTCGTATAGAATTCAAAAAGGCTTTGTTACAAAGGCAATAATTGGTATAGGTCTACTAATTTTAATAATGGTTTATAAGATTATTAAAGATAATGGATTATGTGCTCCTAATGTGAAATTTAAGATTATGAATTGAAAAAAAATGCTAGCAAGCGCATCCTCCAGCTCTGCAAAGAGTTCCAGATTTGAATTGAAAAGTTGTGTAAATGTCTCTAGACTGCATCCAAAAGTTTAGGCTAATTAATAATTAAATATGATAATAATGAGCTCGATATTGTATCGGGCTCATTGCTTTTAAAAACCATAAAAACTAAAATCACTCCAAAATACTTGAAGAATCCTTAATCTTAAAATCGGCATATTGCCAAGCATTATCAAAAGCGGTTTTAGTTTTTAAAGCCTCTTTTTCTTTTTTCTGAAGGTTTAAAGCATTATAAAGCCCGATTAAGGCGAAGCCGTTTTTTGGGAGCGTTTGTAAATCTTGTTTGTATACTTTTTCAGCTTCGGTATATTTTCCAGCTTTAAGCAAAACAGCTCCTAAATAATGTCTTACAGAGAAGAACCAGTCTGGTGGTTCGTTGTAATTTAATTGATCTTCGATTGCTATTGCTTTATTTAAAAGAGAAATTGCTTTATCCAAATTATTCTTTTGGGCCTCAACACCCGCTGAAAGTACATTGGCAGCAATTTGAACAAGATCATACGTGGTGTTGATATTCCAAATGGTGACCTCTTTTAAGGTTTTATCTTTGGCTAATTGGTTCAGAGAAGTAAGCTGTTTTTCGGCATTGGCAATATCATTTTTCCCGAGATATGCCATTCCTCTGGCATAATGCCAAATCGCATTTGGATATACAAGGTCTTTTTCAGGTTGTGGAATCTCCATTATTTGATCCCACATCGAGAATTTTACGGCGATATAATACGGAATACTATAATAATGCTGTAAAGTTCCCCAACCAGCTTCACGCATGATTTTAGGAGACATATGCTGCTGTAATATTTGTGCCGATTCCCAAGCCAATTTTGAATTTCCTTCTAAAGCTGCTGTAGCCACCAAAAAATGATAATTGTGCGGATAATAGGCAAGAGGATAAGCACCTTGTGCATTACAAGCGGTTGAATATAAACTATCAATTCTAACCGCTTCAATGTTTGAAAGAGTCCCTTCGTGATAATCTCCCGTACGAATATAAATATGAGAAGGCATGTGAACCAAATGCCCCGATCCTGGAACTAATGTTTCCAGTAATTTGGCACTTTTAAGTCCGTTTTCTGGATGTGAAGAAGCTTCTACCGCATGCACTAAAAAATGATGCGCTCCGGGATGCTTCGGATTTTTTTTAATCAATTCATTTAAAACGCTTAGTATTTCTGGAGTCCATTTTTTAGGTATTCCGGTGTCTTTTTCATACAGATCCCACGGATGGAGATTCATTTGGGATTCCGCGTAAAGCGCGCCAATATCTGGATCTGAAGCAAACTGAGTATATACTTTTTTCATCGCTTCGGCATAAGCAATGTCAAGCGGTTTCCTGTCTGCAGGAGGATTTTTAGCATAACGCGTTAATAATGCATCAATCATAGCGATTTCTTTTGTAGAACATTTGGCAGAAAGCTTTTTAGCTTTTTGAGCCGCATCATAAGCACGCTGAAAATTGTCTTCTTCCATTCCGGCATTGTAATTCGGACCTAAAACATACGCAAAGCCCCAGTACGCCATCGCACAATTTGGATCTAAACGAGAAGCTTCGTAAAATGATCTGGCAGCTTCGGCATGATTGAATCCGTAAGCCAACATCATTCCTTGATTGAAATATTCCTGCGCTTCGGGATTATTGGTTGTAATTTTAAAATTTATACCATCAAGTCCTCTAAATTTTGGTGCTTTTTTGTTTTGGGTGTACCAATCTTTATCGTTCGTTTTCGGAATATAACATCCTTGCGAAGCGCTAACTTTAACTGATTTGGGTTCGGTGTTTTTTTCTTTACAGGAAATAAAAAGAAGAAAAATAGCAATTAGAAAGTAATTATATTTCATCGCAAAATGATTTGAAATTATATAATCAGTGTAAAAGCTCGAGAAGAATAAAAAAGATGCTTATAGTATAATGGTTTGATACGGAGAGTATTAAGCAAAATTAAATAAAAAAGAAATAAGTTTTTTGTAAATATTTGTTTTTCAGTGTTGTGCGATAAATTTTGAATTTATTTGAGCATATATTTCTCCCGCAGATTTAGATTTTTTTTAATTATAATATCTGCCAAATCTGCAAGATCTGCGAGAGAAAAAGAATCAAAAAAATAAGGTCTACACTTTTCAGCATAGACCTTAAATTATATGGGAATAAATAATTTATTAGTTTGTTCCAGCAGCAACTTTATCAACCAAAAACAATAATTCACCAGAAACTGGTTTAATCAATTGCATTGGATATAATGTTGGATTGTATTCGCCAGTTGTCACTTCCTTCAAAGCGTTGATTTTCTTTTCTCCAAAAGCTACCACCACAATTTTTTCTGCTTTATTGATTAGTGGAGCAGTAAGCGTGATTCGATACATTTTTTGAGGAGCTAAATAATAGGCATCAACCCATTTAGTTTGTTCTTCTAGAACCGCTTCACCTGGGAAAAGAGAAGCCGTGTGTCCGTCATCTCCCATTCCTAAGAGAATCAAGTCAAATTTACCTTCTTCGCCTAAAACTGTTCTGATAGACTTTTCGTATTCACCAGCATAATCTTCTGGTGTAACACCGTCTTTGTACATTTCAAAAATGTTCTCTTGCGGAATAGGAACGTGGCTCAATAAAGTGGAGTAAGACATTTTTGCATTGCTCAAATCATCATTTAACGGAACCCATCTTTCATCACCCCAAAAAATATAAACTTTGCTCCAGTCTATTTTGTTTTTGTAAGCATCAGAAGCTAATAATTTATAAATCCCTGCAGGAGAAGAACCTCCTGTAAGAACAGCTGTAAATTTGCCCTTTGCAGCAATTGCTTTCTGAGCTGATTCTACAAAAAGATCTGCTGCTGTAGTATTAATTTCTTCTGTATTATTGTGTATCTGTATCATTTAAAACTTCTTCTTTTGTTTGTGTATTCGGAATCCATTTGTGGCCTTGGCGCGCTAACAATTCATCAGCTTCTTCAGGTCCCCAGCTTCCTGCTTTGTAATTTGGGAAATTCTTTGGAGGCGTTGTTTTCCAAACTTGCTGAATCGTTTCAATTGCGTCCCAAGCTTCTTCCACCTGATCCCAACGCATAAATAGGGTAGGATCTCCCAATAATGCATCTGCAATTAAGGTCTCATAAGCTTCTGGTGACATTGTAGAACAAGAAAAATAATCAAAAACCATCTCTGCAGGTCTTAAAGACATCGATAAGCCCGGCTTTTTGGTCATAAACTGCAGTTTAATGTCCATTGAAGGTTGGATGTTGATAATCAATCGGTTTGGTGTCATGCCTTCTTTTCCATATGAAAATGAAGAATGTGGCACTGGTTTAAACTGAATAATGATCGAAGACTGTTTTTCTTCCATTCTTTTTCCTGAACGCAAGTAGAACGGAATTCCCTGCCATCTCCAGTTGTCCAGATAGATTTTCATTGCTACATAAGTTTCTGTATTAGAATCTGGCGCAATGCCTTTATCTTGACGGTAACCCGGAACAGGAACTCCTTTTATTTCTCCAGCATCATACTGGCCTCTTACGATATAATGATCAACTTCTTCTGGTTTAATACGTCGAATTGACTTTAAAACATCTGCTTTTCGATTACGAATGTCATCAGCATTTAAAGAAGCAGGCGCTTCCATAGCTGTCATACATAAAATCTGAAACAAGTGATTCTGAATCATGTCTTTCAATGCACCAACACCTTCGTAGAATCCGCCGCGTTCTTCAACGCCAACTTCTTCTGCAACGGTAATTTGCACGAAATCAATGAAATTACGGCTCCATAAAGGCTCAAACATTGAGTTTCCAAAACGGAAAGCCAAAATATTCTGAACCGTTTCTTTTCCTAAATAGTGGTCAATTCTGTAAATCTGCTCTTCTTTGAAAGTCTGCGAAAGCATTTCATTCAACTCGATTGCAGAAGCTTTATCGTAACCAAATGGTTTTTCGATAATAATACGATCTTGTTTCGGATTTGCAGCAAGTCCGATTTTCTTGATGTTGCTTGAAATCGTTGAAATGAAAGAAGGCGTAATCGAAAGATAGAAAAGACGATTAGAACGTTCGCCAAAAGCAAGGTCAAAATTGTTTATTTTTTCATTTAATCCAATGTACGATTCTTCTTTATCGATATCAAGACTGTGGTAAGAGATGTGCGAAAGAAATTTTTCTGTTTCTGGATCATCAACTCCTTTTCTTCTTGAGAATAGATTTAGATTTTCTGCTACATAAGCGCGAAAATCTTCATTGGTTTTTTCAGCTCTTCCAAGAGCAATAATCTGAAACTTTTCAGACATACGTCCGTCAAGATACAGATTTTGAAAAGCGGGGAATAGCTTTCTCTTTGCTAGATCTCCAGTTCCACCAAAAATAACAATGATTGTTGGATTCTTTAGTTTATTTTTAGTCATTGTGTGGTTTAGTTGTGTTGTTTTTTAGTTGTCTTATTCAGCCCATTGGGTATGGAAAACACCTTCTTTGTCGATACGTTCGTAAGTATGTGCTCCAAAGAAATCACGTTGTGCCTGAATTAGGTTTGTTGGCAGATTTGCAGATCTGTAAGCATCAAAATACGATAGCGAATTCATTAATCCTGAAACAGGTAAACCTTTTTGAACCGCAAATTGAATTACTGCACGCATTCCTGCTTGATTTTCGGTTAGTTTTGAAGCAATTCCGTTATCTAAAAGTAAGTTTGGCAAGTCTGATTTTGCTACATATGCTTTTCTAAAATCCTCTAAAATGGTAGCACGAATAATACATCCGCCACGCCAGATTTTAGCAACCGTTTCAAGGTTTAATCCGTAGTTGTATTCTTTAGAAGCCGTGTGTAGCTGCGCTAAACCTTGAGCATAAGTTACTACGATAGAAAAGAACAAAGCCGATTTTAAAGACGCAATTGCTTCGCTTTGAGAAACATTTGTTTCATCAGCGTTCCAAACTAATTTTGTAGCCGCTTCAATTCTTTCTGGTTTAGTTTTAGACATATCGCGCATGTTAACTGCAGCGTCGATTGTTGGAACTGGAACTTGTAAGTCCATCGCATTTTGCGAAGTCCATTTTCCTGTTCCTTTAGATCTTGCCCAATCCGAAATTTTATTGATTAAAAGACCTCCGTCTGTATCTTCTTGTTTTAGAATTTTTCCAGTAATTTCAATCAGATATGATCTTAAATCATCAGTCTGGTTCCATTCTTCAAAAGTCTTCTGAATTGTTGCGTCATCAAGATTATAACCTCTTTTCATTAAGTCATAAATCTCAGAGATTAATTGCATAATTCCGTATTCAATTCCGTTATGAACCATTTTTACATAGTTTCCAGCAGAACCATTTCCTAAATATTCTACGCAAGGTTCGCCATCTACTTTTGCTGCAATTGCTTCAAAAATAGGACGTAATCTTTCATACGCTTTCTGATCTCCTCCTGGCATCATAGCAGGACCGAAACGAGCACCTTTTTCACCGCCCGAAATTCCCATTCCGAAGAAGTGGATTCCTTTTTCAGATAATTCAATAAATCTTCTGTCAGTATCTGTAAAATAAGTGTTTCCACCGTCAATAATAATGTCTCCTTTATCTAAGTGAGGCAATAAGCTGGCGATAGCGCTGTCAACTGGTTTTCCAGCAGGAACCAATAACATAATCGCTCTTGGCTGCTGAATAAGCTCTACAAAATGTTTTACATCTGTCGTCGCTTCAATAGTGTGGTCGGCATCGGCTTCTTGTTGAAGAGAATTGACTTTTTCGGTGTCTAAGTCTAAACCTGCAGCCGCAAAGTTATGGCTGGCGATATTTAAAAGTAGGTTACGACCCATTACGCCGAGTCCTACAATTCCAAAATCAAATTTGCTCATAGTTTTCAATTAACTAAATTATTAGAAGAATGTTTTTGCAGCAAAAAGTAAGAGAAAGTATGATAATTCTTTTTCAATCAATGTTTTGCCAAAAAACAATGTTTATTTTAATCTTACATTTCAAAATGTAGAGCGCTAAGTTAGAGAAAAATGCTGAAAAATAAGGGGTAAAATAGTTCAGTTTTGGTCTTTATTGTGATACTTTTTATGTGTAAAAAATACGCTTATTAAGGCTGTTTTTCAACTAAATCGTTGTAATACTGAGAATGCCATTTGCGAATACTTTTATTAGAAGCGACTTCATGCTCGTAAGAAAAAAGATGTAAAAAAATATAAAAATGGTTATTGAAAATATAGGAATTGAGGTAATTTTGGAAACCCAATCATTGGATCCAAGATTTAATTCATTAAAGTATTATATCCTTTTTATGCCAAGAAACATAAAGTTTGTTTTTACAGCCGTCTTTTTAACCCTTACTTCGGGTGTCTTTTTTAAAGCAAATGCACAATCAGTACTAGAAAATGAAATTTCTATTCAAGCAGATAAGAAACCATTAGGCAGTGTTTTGGACTTAATGGAAGAGAAAGGAAATTTCAGATTTGCTTATTATGGCAAACTGGCTGTAAAAGATAGTGTCGTTAGCATTCATACCGATAATAATACTATAAAAGGAGTTCTGGATCAATTGTTGGGTTCCAAATATGAATTTAAAGAATCGCCAGGATTTGTTATTGTTCGTTATGCGCCTTTAGAATTGGCTCTTGTATTGGAGAAAAATACCGTTATGAGTGACGGACAGCAAATTGTAATTGGTTATATTGTAGATACAAAAACCAATAATCGTATTGAAAATGTGAGTGTATTAGAGAAGAATGCACTAGTGTCTACCTTAACCAATAAAGATGGTTTTTTTGAACTTCGATTAAAAAATGCACCTCAAGCTATAGAACTTACAGCCGTTAAGGAGAATTATAAAACGGTAACGATGGTATTTCTGTCTGAAATTAAAATTCAGATGGGAGACAAAAAAAATAAAACAGATTATATTGATGGAGATTTCTCTGCAATTGAAAGATCAGGAATTGGCCGTTTTTTTATTTCTTCTAAACAAAAAATACAAGCGCTCAATCTAGGAGGGTTTATTTCTAAAGTTCCCGTACAGGCTTCTTTAATCCCGAGTATCAGCACTCGAGGAATGCTGAATACGCAGATTGTCAATAATTTTTCGCTAAATATATTAGGAGGTTATAATGCTGGAGTTCGCGGGCTAGAAATGGCGGGACTTTACAACATCAATCGTATGAATGTTGATGCGCTTCAAATAGCCGGAATATTTAATACCGTTGGAGGATCTGTAAATGGAGTTCAGTTAGCCGGAATCTATAATAATGTTTTTGGCAATTTAAGAGGATTGCAAGTAAGTGGTATTCATAATAGTGTAAAAGGTTCGCAAGTCGGTTTACAAATGGGCGGTATCTATAACAATGTATATAAAGATTCTAAAGGACTTCAAATTGCAGGAATTGGCAATACAGTAAAGGGTTCGCAAAACGGATTACAGCTTTCAGGAATTTACAATATTGGAAAAGATACCGTGCGAGGTGCTCAAATTACAGGTCTTTTTAATTATGCTAAAGAATTAAACGGAGTCCAATTTGGATTAGTCAATATTACTGATTCACCGTCTGGTTATAGTTTTGGTCTGTTAAACTTTAAAAAAGGCGGTTATAAAAAAATCAGCATAACGAGCAATGAAATTTCAGATATAAATCTTGCTGTAAAAACAGGAGATCATAAAATGTATACTATTTTAATGGCGGGAAGAAGCGATAGAACCGATGAAGAAAAACTATTCTCTTTCGGAATTGGACTGGGAAAGAACATTCCGTTAGGGAAACGCTTCACTTTTAATCCCGAATTTAGCACGCAGTATCTATATTTAGGAAATTGGGACATTTATAATTCCTTATCTAAATTTGATTCTTCCTTTTCTTTTCAATTGTGTAAAGGCGTAGCGATATCTGCAGGACCTTCTTTAAATTTTTATTGGTCTGAGAAACAAGATAAAAACGGCAACGTAAACACTTCTACATTCGTTCAGGATCGTACCAAACGTTATACTATAATCAACAATAATAGCAAAGATATTCTGGGATGGATAGGATGGAGTTTTGGATTGACACTGTTTTAAAAAATGATAAAAAAGCCTGTAAATATTAATTTTACAGTTTAGAGTCACCGGGAATCGAATCCGAGTATACATTTAAGCAACTAAAATCAATTGAAAGCTTAAGGATAAATCATCAAAAACATATAAGCAAACAAATTGACCAAAAGCACAACACCGTAAACGATATTCGATTTTCCTTTGCTAAGAGAAAGCATTACCGTAAAAACAGACAGTGCCAAAAGGACAATAGATTTAATGTCAAGTCCTAAAACAATAGGAATTCCCAATAAGATACAAACGAGCGCAACAGTTGGAATAGTCAAACCAATACTGGCAAGTGCAGAACCTAAAGCTAGGTTTAGACTCGTTTGCAATCTGTTCTTTTTGGCTGCAATTATAGCTGCGATTGCTTCTGGCAGTAAAATGATGATGGCGATTATAACCCCAACCAAAGATTTTGGAAGATTGTGACTTATAATAATAGTTTCAATAGTAGGCGAGAGGGTTTTGGCTAGTAAAACCACAATTCCTAAGCTCACTAATAAAAAAAATAGGCTAGTGTAAAATGTTTTATTATTAATTTCAATTGGATGTGTTTTAGATTCGTCTTCGTTTGTAGTATTGGTTAGAAAATATTGGCGATATCCTTTGGTTTGTGCAAACAAAAAAGAACCGTAAATAATAAGACAGGCAATCGAAGCAAAAATGAGTTGAGGGGTTGAATAATAAGAACCGTGGACACTTTCTGTAAATGTTGGAAACACTAAAGTAAATACAATAATCGAAATAAGCGAAACCAAACCAATGGTTACCGAAGAAGGAGAGAAATTCTGTTCGTAATGTTTGATGCTTCCAATAAGAAGACACAAACCTATAATTCCATTTAAGATAAGCATTGTGGCGGCATAAACCGTATCTCTAGCCAAAGAAGCGGCTTCTGAACCTTCAGAAAGCATTAAAGAAACAATAATAGAAACTTCAATTACGGTGATCGAAATAGCCAAAATAATCGTACCATAAGGTTCTCCAACACGTTCGGCAATAATTTCTGAATGATGTACAGCCGACATCACACTTAAAATAAGCAGAATACTTGCTACTATTTGAAAAATAGTACTGTTTTCTATCAGTCCGCTAAATAGGAGCGCCCATGATAGAATCGGAATTATGATGGTCCACTGTAATAATTGTTTCATTTTTTATAGTTTTTAGAATATAGGCCAACAGAATAGGCGTTTGCCTTTTTTGTAAGATAGAACTTTTATAGCTAAAAATGATAAAAAAAGGCAGTTTTAAGCACTTTTTAAGTTTATTTGAGCGTTTTTTGAATCAAAAAGCACATTTTTGACCAAATAAAATTACAGCTTTATTTAAGAATTTTGAATGATTTCTTTTGTTGCGATTTTCCTAAGCTGTTTAAACTTTGTCAAAGTTTCGAACTTTGACAAAGTTGGCTTCGTGCTAAGACTATGTGTTTAAAATAATGTTAGCGTCTCTTTATTTTTTCTCTCGCAGATTCAGCTGATAAAGCAGATTTTTTTTATTTGTATAATCTGCGAAATCTGCGGGAGAATATTTTAAGAATTTCGAATAATCTCCTTTCGATGCGATTTTCCCCATTTGATCATTTCTTCGATTACAGGACCAAAAGATTTGCAATAAGGCGTCGATTCGTATTTGACCTGAATTTCGGCATCGCGATCTTCGGTTCTTTTGATCAGCATATTGATCTCCATTTCTTTGAGTTCTCTAGAAAGCATGCGTGTCGTAATTCCCGGAATACTGCGTTCAATTTCCCTGAAACGATGATTCCCGTTGCAGATCGAATTGATGATTGGTAAACGCCATTTTCCGCCCAAAACATGCAACGTGTCCTGAAGCGCTTGTACTTCTTCTTTCTGATTTCTTTCCATAACAAAATAGCATTAGTTTAGAAAAATAACTGATTACAAAGTTATACCATAAATCTAAAATAATGAAAAAAAATAGTTTAATATGAAACGAAATTTAAGCTTGAATAATGCTCAAAATAGTTTTCGGAATTTCAGCGAAAGCTTCAAAAGAATACGGTTTAATTAAGTAGGCTTTTACACCCATATCATCGCATTTTTCTTTGTAAGAAGGATTAATGCTTGTGGAATAAACAAAACACGGAATTTTTTTTAATTCATCATTGCTAAGGATTTCTTGCAAAGCTTCAATACCGTCAATAATAGGCATATTGATATCGGTAAGAATAACATCTGGATTTTCGTTCGAACCGTTTTTTAGGTAATTAAGTAGTTCCTCGCCATTGGCAACCAGACTGACTTTGCTAAAATTTGGATTATTGGTAAAAGTTTCTGTAATAACATCTGCATCATCCATGTCATCTTCAGCAATTACGATATGTAAATTATATTTTTCCGGCATTTTATAAGATTGGGAAGTAAAGGTTAAATGTTGTGCCTTTGTTCAATGTGCTTTCAACGGTAATATTTCCAGAATGGTTTTCCATAATCTTTTTACAGATCGCGAGGCCAATACCGTTTCCTGAGTATTCATTTCTGGCATGCAGGCGCTGAAAAATGACAAATATTTTAAGCAAATGGCTTTCTTCCATTCCAATGCCATTGTCTTTTATCTGAACCTTTACAAATTTAGCATTTTGATTTGGTATTTCAGTATCTAAATTTTCTTCCTGCGAAATTTCTATTAAAGGAGCGATATCTGTTTTGCTATATTTAATGGCGTTTGAAATAAGGTTAGAGAAAAGCTGTCTCATCTGCACGCGAGAAGCTTTAATAATGGGAACTTTTCCTATTTTGATAAAGGCTTTTTTATCAGAAATTATAATTTCAAAATCCTCAATAACTTCCAAAATTATGGTTCTTAAATCTATTTCTGTTCGTTCTTCCTGTGCGGTATGCGAAGAATACTGCACTAAATCATCTACAAGCGAATTTAATCTTAATGCCGATAATTTCATGACATTAACAGCTTTTGTATCGGCTTCTTTAAAATAGCTTCCGTCAATTCTGCTGGTGTTCATGACAATTTTTCGCAACGGTTCTTTTAAATCGTGTGATATTACATGAATAAATTCTTCCAGATTACGATTGATTTTATTCAGTTCGTTTATTTTTTCTTCTAATTCTTTCTGATGGCGAATTAAAGCTTCCTCATGCTTTTTCTTTTCGGTCAAATCGGTAATTACAACTCCAATAGCTTCTACAGAGGGTTCCAGATCAGTTAAAGCGATATAAGCTGGAAAAGTCTTTTCATTTTCCGATTTTAGAAGTATTTCATGTTTAGTAATTCCATATCTCAGTGCCTCTATAAGAGAAACAAACTGCGTTTGGTTTGTAAAATATTCATAAATGTACGTTCCTGTTATTTTTTCTGAAGGAAGACCGACTAATTTTGAAAATTGCTCATTGCAGTAGAGTATCAATCCATTTCTTGAAATACTCAGCGCGCCCTGACCGAATTTCTCTATAAGAAGACGATACGTATAATCGGCAGTTTCTAGAGAATATAGTTCGGGAACTCCATTACTGGTTACCACAAGTGCATCTACATCTCCTTGTTTTATGGCATTAACAATACTGTTTGACTCATAAAGTTCTTCTTTCAATGACTCAATTTCGGCTAATAGAGCGGCAATATTTTTTTTATCTTCCTTCAATTTATTTGCTTATATTAAGTATGTATAATACTTTTTCTTTATCTGATAAATCTCCTAAAATGATTCTTTTAGGTTCTGGATGTGTTTTGATCAAGGTAGGAATGGCTACAATTTGATGAATCACAGCCAGTTCTTTATCACGGCTGATATCAACAATTTCTAATTCATAATTGTTGGTGAGATAGGTATCGCAAATTTTGCGTATATTTTCGATTGCATGTCCTGATTTAACAGACATACCTGAAACAAAAAGCATAAACTTATGTTTGGTTGTACTAGTGCCATCAGATGAATCTTCCATGATTAAGAGTTTATAGGTTTGATGTTCAGCCCTACAAGCACTCTTTCTTCATTAGAGAGGTCACCTATAATTTTACGAATAGGCTCGGGAAATTTACGCACCAAAGTAGGTACGGCCAAAATCTGATCGCCTTCTGCCAATTGCGGATTCTTCAGCAAATCGATAATCTCGATGCTGTATTTTCCTTTTAAATGCTCCTCGGCATACTTCTTTATGTTTTCGAGTGCCTTGATCGATTTTGGCGTTTGCCCTGCTATATAAAGCAATAATTGCCATTCGGCTACTTCTTTTTTCATTTGATTTATTTTTTCTTAGAAGACAGTTTTTCCTGCAATTCTTCTGTTGCTTTAAGGATGCTTAGTTCTTCTTCAGCCGATTCAAATTCTGTTCTCAATGCTTCAATATTCGCCTCAAGGACTTTGCGTTTACGCGCAATCTCCCTGTCTTTTCGGCTGATTTCGTTTTGAAGCTTAATGTCTGAGATGGTTTTTTTGAATTGATAAGACTTTCGCGCCGCTCCCGTCAAAATTCCCTGCGGACCTAATTCAACATCTAGCAATTCGATTCCGTTACTCGTTATAACAAATTCTCTTACTTGGTTAGAATGTCCCATTCCGCGTGCTTTGATGATAAAAATACCGCGGTTTCTTTCGCCAACGCCTTCCATATCGCGAACCGTAATCCAGGTATCCACCAATGACGAAACCGATTCTTCTGCCAGATCAGGTCTAACGGTGTCGGTTTGTTTGTTTAATGACGTAAACATGGCCGTAATATTATTGGCTTTAAGCATATCAATTAATCGTACTAGCATAGAGCGCACTTCGTGTTCGCTTCCTACCGAAATAAGATTACTGATCGGGTCAATAATAATGGTAGTAGGCTCAAACTCTTTGATTAGTTTTCTAAGCGTAAGCAAATGTAGTTCTAAACCGTTTAATGACGGACGGGAAGAATGTATTTGCAAAATGCCTTTTTTGATGTGTTTCTCCAAATCAATTCCGATTGATTTCATGTTGCGCACCAATTGATGCGGTGATTCCTCAAAAGCGAAATAAATCGTTTTTTCGTTCTTTTCGCATTGTTCATTGGCAAAATAACAGGCAACGGTCGTTTTAGCCGTTCCTGCCGTTCCCGAAACCAAAATATTACTTCCTCTGTAGAAACCGCCGCCATGAAACATTTCATTTAGTCCAGGAACACCTGTAGAAATAATGTCTGAGGAAACTTCGTTGTCCAATTTCAGAGAAGTAATAGGAAGAACTGAGATTCCGTCTTCGTCAATTAAGAACGGATACTCATTTGTTCCATGTGTTGAACCTCTGTATTTTACAATTCGAAGCCTTCTGGTCGAAACCTGCTCAATTACACGATGATCGAGAACAATTACGCAGTCCGAAACGTATTCTTCCAGACCTTGACGGGTTAGCGTAGCCTCGCCGCGTTCTCCTGTAATAACGGCCGTTACGCCTTTGGTTTTAAGCCAATGGAATAATCTTCGTAATTCTGCCCGTAAAATGGCCTGATTGTCCAGACCAGCAAACAGCGATTCGATGGTGTCCAATACAACACGAGTGGCTTTTATAGAATCGATAGCATGTCCTAAACGAATAAATAAGCCGTCAAGATCGTATTCGCCCGCTTCCTCAATTTCTGATCTTTCAACGCGAACATGATCTACAACAAGCTTTTTATCTTTTTTAAGCTGTTCAAGGTCGAAGCCTAATGATTTAACATTTAGAGTCAAGTCGTCTGAAGGTTCTTCAAAAGACATGAAAACTCCTGGTTCGTTATGCTCTGTAATTCCTTTTATAAGAAACTGCATAGACAATAAAGTCTTACCGCATCCCGCACCACCGCAGATTAAAGTTGGTCGTCCTTGCGGAAATCCTCCTTCTGTAATCTCATCTAATCCGTCGACTCCAGTAGGAGTTTTTGGAAATATAAAACTATGTGATTTTGTTTTTTCTTGCACGATAATAAATTTCTGTATTACTCAAATATACCTTTTTCTGCAGAATTTTCAATGAATTCTGATTAAGATTTAACAGCCGTTTAATGAAGTTTTAAAAATAAATTAAGAAAATTGATTTAAAAAACTAAAGAAATCGAAGAATTTTAACCAAAAAAGTAAAGAATACGAATTCAGTATTTAACATAAAAATGAGACTTTTTACTAAAACTTATTTTTCAATACTATTTTAATGTTAAAATGTACTTCTGGTATACTCTGTGATACTGGTTACAAAGTGATACCATTTTGAATTTACCTTTGTCTCATTAATTTTAAACACATATAAAATGGACAATTTAAAAAATAAAGTGGCAGTAATAACAGGTGGAAATAGTGGGATAGGATATGCTACAGCGCAATTATTAAAAGATCAGGGGGCAGAAGTAATTATTACAGGAAGAAGAAAAGAGGCGATAGAAACGGCAGCTTTAGAACTAGGCGTTACAGCCATTACAGCAGACCAATCGAATATTTCGGATATAGAAAAACTGGCAGAAAAGGTAAAAGCCGATTTCGGTTCGGTTGATATTTTGTTTATCAATGCAGGAATCGCGGGTTTAGGAACAATTGAACAAACTACAGAAGAATTGTACGACAATATTATGGATGTGAATCTAAAAGGCGCTTTTTTCACTTTAAGCAAATTTATCCCGATTTTGAAAGATGGCGCTTCGGTGGTATTTCTTTCTTCGAATACTGCGAGTATGCCAGGTCCCGGATCTTCGGTTTATTCGGCGAGTAAAACCGCTTTGAATTCGTTTATGAGATCGGCGGCTTTAGAATTAGCGCCAAGAAAGATTCGTGTCAATTCGGTTAGCCCAGGACCAACTCAAACCGAAGTCATGAACAAAGTAGGTCTAGACGAAGCCACCGTAAAAAGCATCATGGATGTCGTAGTAGAAAAAGTCCCGCTAAAACAAATGGGAAGGGCAGAAGATGTGGCTCAGATGGTTTCGTATTTGAGTAGCGAAGCTGCTGTGTTTATGACTGGAGCGGATGTTATTATGGATGGTGGGATGAGTTTGGGGTGATTTTGAAAAAAGTAAATGCACAAAAAGTAAACTTTTGTGCATTTATGGTAATCGCTAAATTAAGAGAATAATTACATCAATTTCTTTTAAAAAGATGATCAAACAATTGTTTTTCAATTAAATATTGTGATTTATCATCTTGTTTTAATAAAATATAATGAGCTACATCGTACATCATATCTTCATAAATAGTTTTTTTATTTCCACTGTTGATAATCATAAATCTATCATTTTCCGCTCCTTTAGCAGGTTCTCTGAATACATATGCACCGTCAAGATGTGAAGAAACATTTTCGAGTAAGAAAGTTGTTTCTGAATTATAAATTTTGTATTCTAAATTATCTCCAATTTTACTTGTTTTAAATAATAGTATCATATTTATTTTATTTCATAATGTTTAACTAATTCTGTAACTATGTTCTCTAGTTTTTTATCCATGTATTCATTTTTTAAGATTTCAAAAAAATAATTAAGCTTTGAATAATATGTATAATAAAGTAGTTCTTCTAATTCTTTACGGTAGTCATTGGTTAACGAACAATTATTAATCTCGATATGGGTGTTGTAGAACAGAGTAATCAAATTACTGATATTTTGAAACATTGCATGAAATGAATTCTCTAATTTGAACTCTTTAGTACTTTTTTTTTCATGTTCTCTTTTCTGTCTAAAATACTCTATTAAATACAAGTTTATTCCTTGGATTCCTGTAAAATTGTATTTCTTGCCATTAATGTTTGGAAGGTCATTGATATTTGAAATTAATGTGTTATCATGGAAAGAAATATTAAATGAGTTAATTTCTTCTATGATTAAATTAATTCTCTCCTTATAGTTTGAAAAAATGAAATCATTTTTTTCATCATCTTTTTGTTGTTCAAATTGATCTGTTATTATTTTGTTAGCATCGATTTGTGCTTTTAGCGCCATATAAACTAGTATAGACCCAAAAAAGCTTAAGAAGGGGGCAGTGGTACCTCCAATAGTATCTCCAATACTTCCAGTATCTTTAAATGATACAAATGAAATATTAGAACAAGTTAAAACTAAGAGGGACAGTCATTAAAATTACGCCAAAAAGTATTATTGCTTTAAACTCATTTTTAGATAGCTTAAAAATTGTTTTTGTATTATTAGACATAAAGTTTTGAGATTAGTTTTAATGTTTTAAATAAATAGAAACCAAATGTTATTTAGTATCTACTTTTTTTAATAAATAATCTGTTTTATTTTTCATTTCATAATTAATGT
Source organism: Flavobacterium luteolum (assembly GCF_027111275.1). NCBI lineage: Bacteria > Pseudomonadati > Bacteroidota > Flavobacteriia > Flavobacteriales > Flavobacteriaceae > Flavobacterium > Flavobacterium luteolum. The sequence continues at coordinate 4,563,696 of NZ_CP114286.1, forward strand.
ACTTTTCTAATTTATCTCTGTCGCTTTTTAATTCACTATAAGTTGTTAATATTATTTGCGCTTCATTTGATGGAATTTTTTCCATTTCTTCTACACAGTTTATTAATGAATCATTATCTAAATTTTGCTGTTTTGGTTCATCCAAAATTAGGATATTTGGAAACTTTATTTTGGTATTTGTTTTAAACTCTAGTGAAGTTTGTAAAAGAGATAGATAATAACTTAATATTATACGTATATTATCACTGGAGCTAGATATATTATAAATGTCATAATTATCTAGATAAGGAGAATAATTATCGTTTTCATCAATTTTAATATCATTAATTAAATTTTGATTAGACTTAAAAATCCCTAAAGCTTTTAAATTAGTATGAATGTTGTCTTTGATACTTTTTAGTATTTTATAATCATTACTTGTTTGGGTGTATTTATTGATTTTTTCTTTTATTCTTTCAAGTTGTTTATTTAACTTATTTAATTCTTCTCTTGTTGGATTTAAATTCTCCCATCTTTCAGTAATTCTTTTATATCGTTCAAACTCTTTAAAAATTGAATCTACTTCTAATATTTTCTCCCTTAAAATTGCAAATTCTTTTCCTGCATATGTTTGAGTTTGTTGATCTAATTGTTTCTCGTAAAGTAATATTTTATCTTTTTGTCTATTTCTTAGTTCGTCTAATTTTTTTAGATCTAGATTTCTTTGCGCTATTACTTTCTTAAAAGTATTTTCTTCGTCTTCCAGAAAAGATAGATTCTCTTCTGGAGAAGATATTTTTTTTCTTGTATCTGAATGGCACAAATGACATTCGTCTTCTAGATTACGATTTAGAGGATTTTCACAAACAGGACAAGTAGTAATGTTTAATTCAATTGATAATTCTTGAATTTTTTTCAATTGCTTGTTTTTATATTTGTTTTTTTGGATTCTTTCTAGATAATTCTGATAACCATCAATTTCTGAAGATATTTTTTCTATCCGATTATTCAAAGTTCTGAGTTCATAGTCAAGTCTTTTTAGGTTTTCTCTTAATTTAGAGTTACTGTCTTCATAACTTTTGTTTTGACTTGTGATTGAATTAATGGTCTTAGTTTCAGTATTGTATTTATTATGCAAGTATTTTATGTAATCGTAAATACTTGTTTTACCTATTGGGCTAGAATTAACAATAAGAATTCCATCAATTTTGTTTGCATTTGCAATAATTGATAAATTTTCTTCTTTTTTTTCTAGTTCGTCAGATAATTTTTTGATTTCTGCATCAAGTTGTTTCTTCTTTATCTCTATAAGATGTAGATTAAATTTGTCTAAACCCATAATGTACTCGAAAACAACTTTTTTTATATCGCGAATATTATATCTGGTAACTTGTCTAGCTTGTATTTGAGACCAACCAGCTCTTTGTTCTACGAAGAAAAGCGGGAGAATATTTTCGAAATATAGTTTGGAGAACTTTTGATCGTAAGTTGGTAATTCGACAATATTTAATTCTAAAAAATCAAAAAGAAATTTCTGAAACCCTTTTTCAGAAAATACACCTTCCCCATTAACTATATACCTTTTATGATCGTTACTTTTATTAAAATCCTTCGCTTTTGCTTCTTTAACCGCTACTATATCAGTATTTCCTCCTTTTATATATCTAAAAATTGAATACTCTTTTATTCCATTTGATATTTCTAATATCAAATAAGACTTTGTTACGGTTTTTCCTTCTATTGATTTGTAAAATTCAGGTTTAAATGGATTTTGATCAGATTTAAAAATTCCTAATCCTTTTTCCGATCCAAGGCCATATATTATACCAGTAACGATGCTGGTTTTCCCCACTGAATTAGGTCCGTAAATAATATTAAGCCCTGGATGAAAAGGAACGTCAGCACCATATTTTTCATTCTCGGTTTCGACGGTATAAATTAATCTGTTAATAATCAATTTCGGCATTTTGCTTCCAATATGAGTTAGGTATAATCTCAGTTATTATTTTTATAGTTTTATTAGTGTCCATTCTTTTTCCAAATAATGATAAGAAATTAACTTCTGAAGGAAATATACTTTCTAATAAATTAAAATTTTTAATTCCCTGTTCACTTAATTTGATTCGAGTATTTTTATTGTCTTTATCAACTTTGTAATCGATTAAGTCTCTTATAAATAAATACATTAACATGTCGTTAAATCTTAAATCCCAAGGAACACTTTTATATTGAACAATATTAAAATCAATTTCAATTTGATTTGTTTTTTCAATAGTATTGAGTTTATTTAAAACGTTTTTTTTCCCTGCATAATATTCTAAAATAAACTTTGTTTGAAAATGTTCATTTCTAAGTAAGAAATCCACACATGAAATTATTTCTTTACTTAAGCCATTATCTGTATTAAGTTTTCCTAAGATAATAATTAATCTCATTGCTCTGAATTGAATTCTGTCTTCGGGTTGGACGTAATTTGGTCTATCTAAATTTATACTAGGTTCAAGCCCTTTTTGTGTAATTGAATTTATTAAATGTTTAACTATTTCCATTTTTTCGCCAATCTAAAGGGCATTGTGCTGCCAATTCAAAAACAACTCCATTTAATAACTTTTGTTTGTCTCCTTTTAATTCAAAATCATTACAAAAAGTTAGCATTTCTTTTTCTGCCTCATCAAAAAAGTCATAAAAAAAATTTTCAGCAGTATAAGTGTTGTCGATTTTGAATTTTCGAGTTAATCTATCAGCTTTTAAACGTAAATCAGATTCCCATAAAAGAAGATTATTTCTTAATTCGGTATTTAAATCTTGCAGACTTTCTAGATAGACTTTATAATTAGCTCTTGTTTTGTGGTATTCAATTCTAATAGTGTCATCTTTAGATATTATTGAATTTAATTTTTCATCTAAATTTGTTTTTAAAGCAATATCTTCTGAAGGTTCATTAGGAGAATCAGTAATTCTGATTGTGTCTAAATATTTTAAAGAATCTTTTTTATTCAAAAGCATATTGATTTTAATTTTTAAAGATTCAAGTTCCTTTTCTTTATCCAATATTAAATCAAAGGTAGGTTTGTCATAAACCTTTTTATATAGTTCTTCATCAAATGCAAAGAAAGTTTCTACTTGTTTATCAGGCGTCCAAAACTCTACAGGGAATTTAAAAAGTTTAATAGCCTTAGCTTGTATATCATGATCTATGTTACTAAGATTTCTTAATGGAGATAATAGGATAAAAGCTGTCGCAGTTTGATTGGAAGCTTCAAGCTGAAGTTGTTTATTAAATATTTCTGACCAGTTTAATTGGGATGTTGTATAATATTTACATTCTATGAAAATTTCTCTTTCTTTCTCATTTTCATCAAAGAAAAGTACACTAATATCAAAACCATTTTGTGTACCAGAATCTTGCCTTCTTACTTGAATTACTAAAAAGCCCATTTTGGTAAATAAAGTTCTGAAATAAGGCTCCACCAATTTTTCGAAATCCGCACCTGAAATTGCCATATTTTATTATTAAGAATCTATAGTTTATTGATTTTAAAAAGACATCAGAATATCATCGTGTAATATTAAAACGATTTTCTATTATTTAATTACGGTTTACCGTAATTATGTATTTTTTTAACAAGAGTAATAATAATTAGTACTCTAAACAATAAGTATTTCTACGGTATTTTCTCCTAATCATAAAAACAAAACCCTCAATCTTAAAAAGACCAAGGGTTTTAATTTTTTCAAAAAAAAAGAACCTTTTTACTCCAAATCCAGATAAGGATCTAAAATTTCGGCTAATTCATTGAGCCAATAGAAGCTTTCTCCAAGTTTGGCAGCGTTTAACTGAATGTTTTCTTGATCGTTTAGAACGCCCAATGCGAGGGTTAGATTTACCTGTCTTATGGCTCTCGCCATATCGAGTGGGTCAATTCTGTCGTTGAAGAAATTCATTAGACCGATTTCGGCTTCTTTTGAAAGGGTTTTGGTACTCATAACTTTACTTTAAGGAAATATAAAACCCACGTGGCTTAGGTGTCCTACGCTGTAAAGTGAGCGTTGCGGTTGTTTCCAATACCGCCACCATACCACATGGGCAAACTTTTTTTCTGAGATCATAACTTTACTTTTAGGACTGCAAATATATCAAAAAAGAAGTTGGTTTAATACTGCAAAAAGTAATACAATTCTTAAATAATATTTTCCCAAAAAATTTCCTTTTGAAAATGAGTGTTCTAGCCCTGATAGTAGCGGCATCCTTTTGTGGCGGGGTTCGCCACAAAAGATATAGCGGATAGCAGGAAATAGCTCCTAATCAATATCAATGCTTCATTTTTGCTCAATTTATGGGTTCAGATTAAAATTTTGGTTCTAGAAAAGAAAGGTCATTTTGACACTTATTTGGTTTCAAATTATAATGTGAAACAAAGTAAGCGGCTGATTTGTAGTTTTATTTATGCGGTGAATTTAATTTTATAGGAAAGAATTTTATACGACGATCGCGAAAATAAATTTTCAATGAATAATCTAACTTTTAAATTTATGAGAAATGCTTTTCTAATATTTGGAGTTTGTTTGAGTGCAATTTTGTTCTCCTGCAAAAAAGATAAAAATACGGAGCAGTCAAGTTCTGAAACTGGAAAGTCTGAAACTGCCGACTCGACATTAATTGCCGATCGTGGTTGGCCTCGCGAAGCCGAAAATAACGGGACAAAACTGGTTTATTATCAGCCTCAGGTAGACGATTGGAAAGATTTTAAAGAAATTACTGCTCGAGTGGCTTTTTCGCTGACTCCAAAAGATGGAAAACAGGTTTTAGGTGTGGCTTCTTTGAAAGCGGAAACTTTGGTAGATAAAGATAACCGAAGCGCTTTTATTAAAAATATTCAAATAACCGATATACGTTTTCCTGCTTTGGACAAAAAGAAAGTGCCAGAAATGGAAAAGCTGTTTAAAGAAACGTTGCCTCAGAGCGGAGATCCTATTTCGGTAGATCGTATTTTGGCAGATTTAAGTCATACTAAAAGTCCGCCAAAGGGAATTGCGGCTAAAAATGATCCTCCTGCGATTTTTTACAGTACAAATCCGTCGATTTTGCTTATCGTGCAAGGCGAACCGGTTTTGGTGCCTGTAGAAAAAACGGATATTCAATATGTGGTAAATACCAATTGGGATTTGTTTTTTGATAAAACCACAAAGGATTACTATTTATTGGTAGAGAATATTTGGCTGACTTCGAAAAATGTGGCGGGCAAATGGACTAAAACAACCAAACTGCCTGTGGGTTTAAGTAATCTGCCTTCGGGTCAGAATTTTGATGATGTTAAGAAAATGATTCCGCCACCTTCTTCTGGCGGAACTCCAGAGGTTTTCTACAGCAATAAACCTGCAGAGTTGATTGCGATAAACGGAAGTCCGAAATTCGTTAAAATTCCAGGAACTAAATTGTTATATATTGACAATACCGAGAATGATATTTTTGCTGATGAAAACAAAGGTCAGTATTATGTATTATTGTCTGGAAGATGGTTTAAATCTAAAGATCTAACTGGACCGTGGAGCTATGCCAGTAATAGTCTTCCTGCTGATTTTGCTAAAATTCCGAAAGATTCTCCGCGTGCCAATGTATTGTCATCTGTGCCTGGAACGCAGGAAGCGAATGATGCTGTAATGTTATCGCAAGTTCCGACAACGGCTATTTTAAAGAAATCGGATGCTGAAGCGAAAGTAAAAGTATCGTATGATGGTGGAACGCCTCAGTTTAAACCTATCGATGGAACTAAAATGCAATATGCAAGCAATACGCAAGAGAAAATTATAAAAGTGGGCGATTTGTATTATTTGTGCTTTCAGGCGGTTTGGTTTATGTCGACCAGTCCAAACGGACCTTGGAAAACCTGCGATTCTGTTCCGCAAGAAATTTATACGATTCCGCCAAGTTCACCAGTCTATAATGTTACGTATGTAACGCAAGCTACAACCGATACAACAGTTGAAAGTAGTGCAACAGCTGGTTATTTAGGCGCTTTTATTATTGGAGCAACATTTGGCGCTATTTTGACTTATGGCACAGGATGGTATTATCCGCCTTATATGTATTACGGCGGACTGTATCCGATTTATCGTCCGTGGCCTTATGCGTACGGAGGAGGAGCGGTCTACAATCCATGGACAGGCGGTTACGCCGCGGGAAGACGCGTTTACGGGCCTTATGGCGCAGCTGGAACTTCGGCTTGGTATAATCCTGCAACAGGAAGATACGGGCGTTCTGCAAGCGTACAAGGATGGTATGGCGGGCGCACGGCTGCAAGTACTTATAATCCGTGGACGGGTAATTATGCTAGAACCAATCAAGGACATAATGCGTATGCACAATGGGGACATTCGGCTGCGACAAACGGGAATCAGTGGGCGCAGACGGGACATATTACAACCCGACGCGGAACTGCAATTGGTTATGAAACTTCGGGCGGAGATAAAGGTGTAATTACACACAGAAGAGGCGGAGGAACAACAATTCATACTAATAATAATCTCTATGCTGGTCACGACGGACATGTTTATAAAAGAGATGCCAACGGAAACTGGAGTCATTATAATAACGGAAATGGTGGCTGGACGCAAGCAGGAACTTTGGGTTCATCTAAAAAAGCGGGTGAAGGGATTCAGAATAGAGCGAATCAAGGACTTGGAGCAAATGGAGCAGGAGAAAGGATTCAGCGCGATAGACCTAATGATGGACTTGGCGCAAATGGTGCTGGCGAAAGAATTCAGCGTGATAATTTGCCAAAAGCGGGTCAAAACCTAGGAGACGAAACTCGTATGGGAGACGGAATTCAGAGAGATAATTTTCCTAAAGCAAATCAAACACTCGGACAGCCAAATAAACCGCTTGGAGAACCTGGACGTCCTGATATAACAAACGATCTTGATCGTTCGGCCATGTCAAGAGATCGAGGTGAAATGCAAACCAGAAATTTCCAAAACATCCAGAGAGGCGGAAGCGGTTTTAATGGAGGTGGCTTCGGCGGCGGAGGTTTTAGAGGTGGCGGCGGCTTTAGAGGAAGAAGATAAAATATAGAGTAAAGGTTAAATTAATTCAGAAAGATCAGGATGGTGATAAAACACTAATCCTGATTTTTTTTTTTGCTGTTTATTTTACCGCAAAGAACGCTAAGATTTTACGCAAAGCTCACTAAGTTTTTAATCTCGCAAAGACACAGATTCGCAAAGTTTTATTTGTAAAGATTTGTAAATTTTTATTTTAGCCACAGATTTCACAGATTATTAGGATTGAAAATCCTTTCCATCCTAATAATCTGTGGCAAGAAATAAAGAGAAAGCTTAGCGAATTTTTATTCTAGCCACAGATTTCACAGATTGACACAGATTAGAAAAATCTTTTTAATCCTAATGATCTGTGGCAAAAAAAAAGACAAAGCTTTGCGTTCTTTGCGTTTTTATAAAATTCCTATAAGCAAAAAAACTTTGCTCCCGATAGCTATCGGGATTGCGGTTAAACCTCAAACATTTCACATCTCACAAATCACAACTCACGGCTTGTCCATTTCACCCTGAAGTTTGTCCGTTTCACCTATTTTCTGATTTCGTAAGAAGGGTTATCGAAATACTTTTGACAAAGAAATTAACGAAAACAAATAATTTAAATCAGAAGTTATGGAAACGAAAAAACAAAAAACATGGGTTATAATCGCAATTATTGTTTTAGGAATCATTGCCTTTTTAGTTCCGAATCAGATTGCAGCACAGGGAGTAAAACGCATTGATTTGCAAAAACATGATCTAAGTACTCCAGGAAAAGAAATGGTTCAGGCACGAATTGATTTTGAAGGACATTCAGCTTTCGGGAAACATTCTCATCCTGGCGAAGAAGTGATTTATGTAGTTGAAGGTTCGCTGGAATATCAGATCGAAGGTGAAAAGCCAGTGACACTAAGAGCGGGCGAAGTGCTTTTTATTCCGGCAGGCGTAGTGCACTCAGCTAAAAATAATACAAATGCTAAAGCATCAGAACTTGCGACTTATATTGTAGAAAAGGGGAAACCGATACTTGTAATGAAAAACTAAAAATTTTAAACGCAATCCCGATAGCTATCGGGAGCAAAGGTTTTTTACTCTTGGTTTCTGCTGAAATGTGCAAAGTTCGCAAAGCTTTGTATTGAAAGTTTAGCTATAGATTTTAATCATTTTAATTCTTTATCCCGATAGCTATCGGGAGTGGCAAAACAACTAAGCGCAAAGCTTTGTAAAAAACTTTGCGAACATTGCGTAAACCTTAGCGCTCTTTGCGGTTAAATAAACACCTGTCCATTTCACCCTCAACTTTGTCCACTTCACCTTTTTTTACCTTTTAAAACAAGCATTGTCAAAATACCTTTGACGAAGAAATTAACTGATAATCAACTAATCAAATAATAAAAATTATGAAAACACTATCAAATATTCTAATCGCTATTCTTTTTATGAATGCAGCTTTCACCCAAGCACAAACTTCAAAACAAAAAACAATTGAAGTAAGCAGTTCACTTGGAACATTAAAACAAATCAACGCTGGATTATTAAACATAGGATATACCGAAGCAGGTTCGTCAAACGGAACTCCAGTAATCTTGCTTCACGGCTGGCCTTATGATATTCACAGTTACAACGAAGTCGTTCCGCTTTTGGTGGCAAAAGGTTATCACGTTTTCACACCGTATTTACGTGGATTTGGGACAACAACCTTTCTTTCCAAAGATACTTTCAGAAACGGTCAGCAAGCGGCTTTAGCAAGTGATATTATCGCTTTTATGAATGCACTGAAAATTGACAAAGCCGTAATTGGCGGTTTCGATTGGGGAGCTAGAACAGCAGTTGTAGTATCGGCACTTTGGCCAGAACGCGTAAAAGGTCTGGTTTCGGTAAGTGGCTATTTGGTGGTGAACTTAGAAGCAAACTTAAAACCGCTTCCTCCAACAGCCGAATTAGGATGGTGGTACCAATATTATTTCGCAACCGAAAGAGGAAGACAAGGTTACACTCAGAACACTTACGATTTTAATAAACTAATCTGGAAAATCGCTTCTCCGTTATGGAACTTCGATAAAGCAACTTACGATCAAACTGCTCAGTCTTTTGATAATCCAGATCACGTAGCGATTGTGATTCACAATTACAGATGGAGACAATCTCTAGAAGCAGGTGAAGCAAAATACGATAATTTGGAAAAACGTTTGGCGACAAAACCTGAAATTAAAGTCCCAACTATTACAATTGGAAGTGATTTTGACGGCGCTTTCGCGGATGGAAAAGCCTATGCAAACAAATTCACCGGAAAATACGAACACAGAATTCTAAAAGGAATCGGACACAACGTTCCGCAAGAAGATCCGAAGGCTTTTGCTCAAGCAATAATCGACGTATCTAAATAATGGTGAATCATTCTTTCACATTTTACTTTTTACATTTCACAAAAAACAAAAAACATTTCACATTTTACAAATAACATTTTACACAAAAAAATCATGAGCACAAAAATTTTATACACAGGAAAAACACACACAACAGGCGGTAGAGAAGGAGCTTCTCAAAGTTCAGACGAACAATTGAATATCAAATTAAGCGCGCCGGGATCTTCACGTCCAGGAACAAATCCAGAGCAGTTGTTTGCTGCGGGATGGTCAGCTTGTTTTATTGGAGCTTTAGGAATTGCGGCTTCTAAACTTGGCGTTAGACTTCCAGCAGAAACCGCTGTAGACGCTGAAGTAGATTTATGCGTAACAGAAGGAGAATATTCGCTTCAAGCAAGATTAAATATTAGTCTTCCAGGAATTGATATTTCAACAGCAGAAGCTTTGGCGGCGCAAGCGCATCAGACTTGTCCATATTCTAAAGCAACGAGAGGAAATATAAACGTTGAGATTAATATTCTTTAATAGTTTTAAGTTATGAGTTATGAGTTGATTCGAAAACTCTACTCTTAACAAACCTGACAGGTTTTTAAAACCTGTCAGGTTTAATAAATGTAATTATGAAAAAGATAAAAATTTTAAGTGGCTTTGTTATGCTGTGTTTTTTAATTGGAAACAGCGTTTTTAGTCAAAACAATTCAAAAGGTTTTGCACTTTTAGAATTATATACTTCAGAAGGCTGTTCGAGCTGTCCGCCAGCAGATGAATTGTTGGGAAAAATTCAGAATGAATATCGTGATAAAAACGTTTATGTATTGGCGTATCATGTTGATTATTGGGACAAACAAGGTTGGAAGGATATTTTCAGCAATGCCGATTTCACTAAAAGACAATATGATTATGCGCAATTTCTAGGAAAAGAACCAATCTACACGCCTCAAGTAATCATTAACGGAAAAACAGATTATATCGGTTCTCAGGAAACGAGTTTGCGAAACGGAATTAAATCGGCACTTTCTAAACAAGCTCTAGCAAGTTTAAATTTAGAAGCAAATCAAAATGAAAATTCAATTTCTGTAAATTATAGTGTTGAAGGCACTTCAAAAAATAGTCGTCTATTGCTTGCAGTTGTTCAGAAAGAAGCCAAAAGTAATGTAAAAAGAGGCGAGAATGCGCATCGGGTTTTATCGCATTATCAAATTGTTCGGAATCTTCAATCTATAGATTTAAATAAAAACAAAAAAGGAACGGCATCTGTTCATCTTCCTAAAAATTACAATGCACAGGATTTTGAAATCATTGGCTTTGTTCAAGATATGAATTCAGGTGCTATTTTGGGAGTTAAACGGGTTTGATTTTTTTGTTTCACGGGGATTTCTTTGCTTTCAGTTTGCCACACAGTTTGTCATCCCGAGGAACGAGGGATCTCCACGAGTAGTTCTACAAAGATTGTCGATTTTGTTTGCGGAGTTTCTTACGGAGATCCCTCGTTCCTCGGGATGACAAAAAATGAGAATAGAAAGCTTTGCGAGATTAAAATTTATCTGCTTACATCTCCTAAAATCATTAAAAATCTGCGTGAAATCTTTTTCAAATAAACTTATCTTTGATCATAACAAACCAATTACAATATGGAAAAAACAAAACGTTTTCAGGTTTCGCTCAAAGTCATTTGGGGAAGTTCGATTGCATTGGCAGTTATGGCTTCGATACCTAAATTATTTGATGCCGATTCTACACCTGGAGACCTTATTATAAATTCTTCGATTACGCTGTTGTTTTCCCTTTTTATATGGTATTACAACATCTACAGTTTACCAAAATTTTCTGCTAATCATGCCAATAAAAGTCTTTTTAACTGGAAACTTTTATTGAGTGTTATTCTAGGGATTGTTTTAATGGTGATTCTGGTAATTGCGCATCAGGAACTGTTTCAGGTTTCAAAAATGGATGCGCCAATTATGTTTGAACTTCGCGGAGTTTTGATCAACTTGATTGTGTATATGTTTTTGCATTTGCTTTTTCAAAATTATCAAACACAACAGATGGGAGTTGAATTGGAACGCACAAAAGCAGTAAATCTCGGCGCTCAATACGAATTACTGAAACAGCAGGTAAATCCGCATTTTTTGTTTAATAGTTTGAATACGCTAAAATCGATGGTGGATATCCAAGATCCGCAGAGTTCTGATTTTATCTTGAAATTATCCGATTTTTATCGATTTACGTTAGAAAGCCGAAAAATGGATTTGATTCCGTTGAGCGAAGAACTTCAAATTTTAGATTCGTATGTATATCTGCTAAAAGCGCGTTTCGAAGACGGATTTGTCTTAGAAAGCGAAATTGATCCAAAACAGTACGATTCGGCAATTCCGCCTTTTACTTTGCAGTTATTAATCGAAAACTGCATCAAACACAATGTCGTTTCTTTAGACAAACCTTTAAAAATAAGACTTTATACAGAAAACGAGTTTTTGGTAGTTGAAAATAAAATTCAACTCAAAAGAGGCGCCGTGTCTACAGGTGTTGGTTTAGATAATATCAACCAGCGTTTTATGCACCTGATTCGTAAAGAAATCGAAATTGACAAAGACGAAACTACCTTTAAAGTAAAAATACCACTTAATTATGACTATCATAATAATTGAAGATGAAGTAAAAACAGCCAAAGCACTTGGCCAATTAATTCTGAGCATCAGACCCGATGTTCAGATTTTGTCATATATACAAAGCATTGACGGCGCAGTAGATTATCTTTTAGAAAACGATCAGCCCGATCTTATTTTTATGGATATTCAGCTGGCAGACGGTCAGTGTTTTGAGATTTTTAAGAATGTTGAGGTTTTGTCGCCTGTAATTTTCTGTACTGCTTTTGATGATTATGCCATTGAAGCTTTCAAATCAAACGGAATTGATTATGTTTTGAAGCCTTTTTCGAGAGATAGCATTTCGCAAGCTTTAAAGAAAGCAGGAGAACTGAAAAATTTCTTTCAAAGAAACAAAAAAGCCATGCCCGATTTTGATTATTTGTTGACTAGAACTGGTGAAAATAAAGGAAAAAGTAGTTTTTTAGTTTTCAAAAACAATAAATATCAAACCGTTTTAACGGAGAATATTGCGTTTTTCTTTATCAAAAACGAAACGCCAATGATTATGACTTTAGATAAAAATGAATATCCGTTAACGCAGTCGTTAGATGAAATTCACAAGCTTTTATCGCCAATTCAGTTCTTTAGGGTTAACAGACAATATTTGGTTAATTTTTCGGCCATTCGCGAAGCAGAACATTATTTTTCGCGTAAAATAATCGTAAAATTAAGTGTTCCGACAGAAGAAAAATTATTAGTTGGAAAAGAAAAAGCAACGGCATTTTTAAGCTGGTTAGAAAACCGATAAAACCAATTAATTTATCTGAGAAAAGATAAATTAATTGGCTTGATTTTATAATCCTGGAAACATAAAACAGCTTATGAAAAACAAGGCTGAAAGTATAAAGCAGAGAATTAGAATGATCTTTTTCATCTTAGTTTGTATTAGAGTAAGAAATAATAAAAATGCCTAATATCAATTATTAGGCATTTTTATTTTAATGTATTTTTGTTTTAATTGATTGCTGATGGTGTATAAGTTGCTGTATACAGTTTTCTGTACATAACATATGTTACGCTTACCATTACAAAAGCAATAATAGCATCTGTTGCGGCGCCGAAACCTAAAACGGCAATTTTTGAAAAGAAAGCAAAGATGATATCGAAAAATACGCCTGCGAAAACCCATTCTTTCAATCGTAATAATTTGTTCGGAATTAAAAGTGTAATAACACCAGCTACTTTAAAAACGCCAAGGATGTAAATGAAATGTGCTGGATAACCTAGTTGTTGTGTGATTCCCCAAACTAATGGATTGTTTGTTAATTCGAAGAAACCGCTTGCGCCAAACCATAAAGAAGTTAATACTGCGCCTGTCCAATAGATAATTTTTGTTGTTTTTGAGTTCATGATTTTGATATTTAAAGTTATTTAACGGTACAAATGTGCGTTGAAAGCCTTTAAAACGAAATCGGAAACTTGTTGAAACGGACAAACTTTAGGGTGAACTGGACAGGGAGTGAGTTGGTGTTTTTTTACCGCAAAGTACGCTAAGATTCTTTTATATATAAATGCTGGAGGTTTTAAGTTCGCAAAGGTTTGTGTGCAAATATTGTGGTTTTTAATCTGGCAAAGTCGCAGAGTCGCAAAGGTTTATTTCACGCAGATTTTAAATGATTTAAGCAGATAAGCGTAGATTTTTTTAAGGTTTAAAAATCATTTTAATCTTATTAATCTGTGGCTTTAAAAATATAATTCTTTATAGCTTCGCGCCAGATAGCTTTCGTGATTGCGAGCAATTTTCATCAGCTTTATCTATACAGCTTTGCGATCTTTGCGTTTTTACAAATTCCAACGAGTAAAAAACCTTGCGTGCTTCGTGGTTAAATCACACCTGCATTTTATCTTTTTTAAAGTAAGAAACAAAAAAGGAAAGGCTATTTTTTCAGGAATGATATTTTACGGTTGGGTCGTGAAAATTGATTATTCAGTTATATAAAAAAGGTTTAAAGCATATAATTGAGCAATTTTGCAGAAAGCTTAATTCTATTTTTTTATGATTTCACCTCTTACTATAATCGCCGCGACAAATTTTTCTGATATTGCAAATAACGCCGTTGCCTACGCAGCTGGACTAGCAAAAGCTACTGGCGCAAAATTGGTTTTATTTAATTCGTTTTCTTTAAGTGTACACAGTGCCAACTCACATATCACTGCAGATGCAATGCAGAAGCAGATTGACAGAGCTATTTCTAAGCTTGAGAATGCAGCCAAAGAAATAGCTGATTCGCATCAAATTGAAACCGCTTCAATTTGTACTTATTCGTTTTTGGAAGATGAACTTCCGATAATTATCAAAGAAACAAATGCAGATGTTGTAGTAATGGGAATGGCAGAACGTTCTTTTGAGCAGGAATTATTGGGGAATTCAACTACAACAGCGATTAAAAGTTTGCTTATTCCCGTTTTAGCTGTTCCAGAAAATGCACGTTTCTTAGATATCAAAAAGGTATTGTACGCTTGTGATAGCTTAAGCTTTTCGGCTATTAAAAAGTTTAGCTGGATCAAAAATGCTCTTGGAGATTTTGGCGCGGAAATTGAGTTCTTTAGCGTAGACGATAAATTAGATGATTTGAAAGAAGAACAGCACAGAATTTTGATGAATTCGAATATCGAAAAAGAATTTGAAGATGTAAAATACATGTATAAAACGGTAAGGTCGAATGCCGTTATTAACGAAATTAGAAAAGAAATTAAAAATTATGAGGCCGATTTGCTGATTATGGTGCCTCAAAAGTATGGTTTCTGGGATTCTTTAGTCCACAGAAGCAAAACTAGGATTCTGGCAGCGGGTCTTGATATCCCATTATTGGCGTTTCCGAATTATTAAAGATTGATTTGATTTAAAAATAATGATATAAAAATTACAAGGTTTTTTTGAGGAAATTTTATCAAAATAAATTTTAACAGATTTTTTTTGATTTTAGGGATTCTATAATTTTGAGGGTTGATTGCCGAATTTCAAAAGTATATTTTAACATTTAAGGCAGTTTTGTTAATTATTCTTAATTGTCTGCTTGTTTCAGATATTTTTAAATTAATTTTGTGGCACTCTAAAAACTTAATGCAGATAGGTTTTTTTATCAGTATGGCAACAGCTAAAAATGGGGAATTATCTGCAAACTGAAATCGCATTGTATGATTTTAAAAATAAAATAAATTAAAGGTTCTGTACCGAGTACGACCGAGAGAACGCTTTGTATAGGTTTTTAATTTATTTTAATTGGATTTTGTATAATGTTTTTAGTTTGTTAAGATTTTTTTAAAACATTATTTCTCAGATAAAGTTATTGCCATCAGATTTAATTAGCTTTTAAGGAATACTGGTGCAGTTTCCTGCGATGGCTCAAAAAGATTTTATTCCTAAATATGAGCTGTCAAAAAGAAGAAAAAGGTATAAGCATTGGGTTCTAAGAGTACAAAGCTTAAAAAAAAACAAAAAACAATGAGCGCAGTAATTACAGCTATAGGTGGTTACGTACCATCATCAATTCTGACCAACAAGAAAATTTCAGAAACAGTTGATACATCGGAGGAATGGATCATCAAAAGAACTGGAATTAGAGAACGTAGAATCGCAGACGACGATACAGCAACATCTGATCTTGCCGCAGCGGCGATTGAAAATCTTATCGAAAATTATAATGTAGATCGCGAGGAAATAGAAGCTTTATTAGTAGCTACAGCAACTCCAGATCACATTTTGGCGCCAACAGCAAGTATTGTTTGCGATAAAAGCGGACTTACAAATGCTTTTGGAATTGACATGAATGCAGCTTGCAGCGGATTTTTATATGCACTAGAAATGGGAGCAAACATGATCGAAAGCGGTCGCTACAAAAAGTTAATCATCGTTGGAGCAGACAAAATGAGCTCTATCGTAGATTATGAAGATCGTAATACTTGTATTCTTTTCGGAGATGGAGCAGGAGCTGTTTTATTAGAAAAAACAGAATCTGATGCAGGTTTAATGAAAACGATTCTTAAAACAGACGGAAGCGGTGTTTCTTCTTTGGCTGTACCAGCTGGAGGTTCTAGAAATCCAACTTCTATGCAGAGTCTTTTGCACAGAACACACTATTTAAAACAAGACGGAGCTTTTGTATTTAAAAGAGCGGTGGCTGCAATGAGCCAGGTTTCGCAAGATGCTTTGGCAAAAAATGAGCTAGAAGCAGACCAAATTGACTGGGTAGTTCCACACCAAGCTAATTTGAGAATTATTACAGCTGTAGGCGAAAGTTTAGGAATTGATTTTGAAAAAGTAAAAGTAAATATTGATCGTTACGGAAATACAACATCTGCAACAGTTCCGTTGTGTTTGTGGGATTTCAAAGACGATTTTAAAGAAGGACAGAATGTATTGATAACTACTTTTGGAGCAGGATTTTCATGGGGAGCAACTTGCTTGAAATGGGGTGTAATGCGTGAAAGAAAATCAGTTGAAACTATTACAGCCATCAATAAGGCAGAAGGTGTTTTAGTAGAACACTAATTAAATAGGATTTTTCAATTTTTACAAGTTGGGTGAATTAATGGGGAGAAAGAACCAAAATAAAAAATCGAGCAAGAATTTTTTCTATAAATACTACAGGGTTATAGTAATTCCAGCCGTTTTTTTGGTCTATCTTTCGTCTTATTATTTCTTGAATCCGTATAGAAATTTTGAAGAGGAAGGTTTGCTCGACTTAGATCAGACCTTCGATATCTTCATTATTTTATTGTATTGCGCCATACTTACAGAACTTACTTTGTTTGTTGGCCGAAAATTAAACTATTACATAAGTTGGGAACAAAATCCAGCTTTTAGGGCTATTGCCCAATTTATCTGCTTAATTGCAGGAAATATACTTTTAAATTACTTTTTTTCATGCCTTTGGGATTATTTATATCCATGTACAGCTTTAGAAGTAAATGATTTGGTTATCATTTGGCAGTCTAAAATTATGGCCGCCATTATTTCGCTTTTCATAAGTGCCATTCATACCGGAATATTTCTGCTGAACAGATGGCGTTTAAATGCTATAGAAACCGCTGAATTAAAAGTTAAAGCATCAGAATTGCAAGAAGCAGTAACGCGCTCGAAATTAGAATCTTTAAAAATGCAGTTAGATCCGCATTTTGTGTTCAATAATTTCAGCACATTGACAGAGCTGATTTATGAAGATCAGAAAGAAGCGGCTTCGTTTTTAGAAAATATAACGAGAGTATATCGTTATATGATTTCGAACTCTAATAAAGATACTATTACCGTAAAAGAAGAAATAGAATTTCTTAATGCTTATTTTTATTTACTAAAGAAAAGACTCGGGGATAAAATCGATTTAATAATTGAGGTTGATTCTCTTTCTTTAGCACTTCATTTACCGCCTTTGACCTTGCAGTTGTTGGTAGAAAATGCAGTAAAACACAATATGGCAACATTGACTAATCCGCTTACAATTACTGTTTTTTCTGATTCTGGAGATATTATTGTTCGTAATAACTTGCAGCGAACTGCTGGAAAAAGTCTGGTTTCAACAGGAATTGGAAATAAAAACATCGAATTCCGCTATAAAATTTTATCCGAAAGAATGCCGATTTTTAATGAATCAAGCAGCTATTATGAGGTACGTCTGCCATTAATTTAAAAGTTATGAAAATTTTAATTGTAGAAGATGAAAGTATTAACGCCAGCCGTTTAAAAAGACTGCTCGAAGAACTGGAACCTAATTGTGAAATTTTAGGAATCATTGACACTGTTGTGGATACAGTCGAATGGTTAAAATCGAACCCTTGTCCAGATTTGATCACAATGGATATTCGTCTAGCCGACGGATTAAGTTTTGCTATTTTTGATGAAATCAATATCACTTGTCCAGTAATTTTTACCACAGCTTATGACGAATATGCAATTCGTGCTTTTAAGGTAAACAGCATCGATTATTTGATGAAACCTATCGAAAAGAACGAATTGGAATTTGCATTAACCAAATTCAAATCTTTAAATAAAAACGAATCCAACGTAACCAATATCGCTGGAATTTTAAAAGAACTGATTGAAAAGCCAGTTTTCAGAATGCGCTTTTTAGTAACCTATCGCGATGGCTACAAAAGCGTAGACGTTTCAGATATCGACTTTATATATTCTGAATTTAAAACCAGCAATTTATTTCTTAAATCTGGTGTCATTATCTCTATTCCGCAAACTATGGAAGAACTCGAGCAGGAATTAGATCCGAATATCTTTTTCCGTGCCAACCGTCAGTTTTTCATTCGTGCCGAAAGCATTAAATCTATTGCGAACTACTTCAACGCAAAACTTAAAATTCAACTAAAACTAGATCCCGAACGAGAGGTAATCATTAGTCGTGAGAAGACTCCTTTCTTTAAACAGTGGATGGATAGGTAGTTTTTTAGGTGCTAAGGTTCTGAGATGCTGAGATTCTAAGGTTTTCTGTTTTGCCATGAATTCACGAATTTTTTTTGCTACAAATTCCACGAATTTCCGCTAATTTTTTCCTGTGTTTATGATGTTTTGCTCTCATTTTTGTCATTTCGACGAAGGAGAAATCTCCACAAGTAGCTCCGCAATCTATAGCCAATCTTTGTAGAGTTTCTCGTGGAGATTTATTTCATCCGTTCGCTATCGCTCGGGTCTCCTTCGTCGAAATGACAAACGTTGCGTTTTACCAACTTGGCGATAAAAATTCGAGAAATTATCTGCAGTATTTCACACAAGAATTTAATTGGAGAAAATTCGTGAATTCGTGGCATAAAAACTTCGCGCCCTAGCACCTTCGTGGCATAAACCCAAGTCAACGTTTCAGTATCAAAATATGTCGTTTGGGTAAATTTCTTCCTTAAAAAAGCGGTTTTACGCTGTTATTTTGCTGCCAAATTTGAGGTAATTCATTTAAAAATGAAAAGTAAAATGACAAAACAGTTTTTTAAAAATAATAAAGCAATTGGCAGGATTGCAATTTTATTGATAATGATCTCCCTTTCTTCATGCGGAAAAAGCGGAGATGCACAAATGGCTCCTCCAAAGCCAGAAGTAGACTTTCTTCAGACCAATTCGGTTACAGGAGAAGTAGAAAAGAAATATCCAGGTACAGTCGAAGGTACTGTAAACGTAGATATAAAAGCTCAGGTTTCAGGATACCTTGAAGCTATTTATGTGAAAGAAGGAGACTATGTAACCAAAGGACAATCTCTTTTTAAAATTAAAGGCGATGTTTATGCTGAACAAGTAAATAATAGTCGTGCAGCTTACAAAAGCGCTTTAGCAAATCAGGCGAATGCGAAATTGGAAGTAGAGAAAATCAAACCTTTGGTTGAAGGAAAAGTTTTCTCAGACATGCAGTTAAAAACAGCTCAAGCCAATTACGAAGCCGCAACAGCACAAGTAGCACAAGCAAAAGCCGCTTTAGGATCATCTCAGTTAAATGCCGATTTCTCTTTGATTAAAGCTCCTGTGAGCGGCTATATTAGCCGTATTCCAAACCGTATCGGAAATTTGGTTACGCCAAATGATGCTGTTCCGTTAACGACACTTTCAGAGATTAACAGCGTATTTGTTTATTTCTCTTTAACCGAAGCAGATTACTTGGCTTTTTCGAAAGATGCAAAAAACAATCAGACCGTAAGTTTAATTATGGCCGATGACAGCGAGTATGATCAAAAAGGAAAACTAGAAGTTGCCAGCGGAAACATCGATCGTGCAACAGGAACAATTGCCTTAAAAGCGATATTTCCAAACCCTAAAAAAGAATTGCGTTCTGGAGGTTCGGCAAGAATTGTCTTGAACAAAAGTTTATCATCTGTGATTACAGTTCCAATGGCGAGCGTAAAAGACATTCAAGATAAATTTTTTGTATTTATTCTGAAAGAAGGTAACAAAATAGCCATGGTTCCAATTGAAATCGCGGGAAGCGCTGGAGCAGATTATTTTGTAAAATCTGGTTTGAAAGCTGGAGATAAAGTGGCACTCAATAATATTGATGTCCTTTATGATGGGATGGAAGTCGTTCCAAAAATCGCTGCTAAAAACACAAGCAGTAAATAATTTTTCATTCAATAAAATAACATTTCCATGTTAAAGAAAATAATAGACAGGCCAGTATTGGCCACAGTTATCTCTATTGTACTGGTTATACTGGGGATTATAGGTCTTACCAGATTATCGGTAACACGATTCCCAGATATTTCGCCACCAACTGTTATGGTAAGCGGTTCGTATCCGGGAGGAAATAGTGAAACCGTTATTCGTTCAGTAGTTACGCCTTTAGAAGAGCAGATTAACGGAGTTGAAAATATGCAGTACATTAAATCTACTGCAAGTAATGACGGATCTTTTTCGATCAGCGTCATTTTTAAACAAGGTGTAGATCCAGATCAGGCTGCGGTAAACGTTCAAAATAGAGTTCAGCAAGCCACTCCAAAACTGCCTCAGGAAGTTATCCGAATGGGATTAACGACTTCGAAACAGCAAAATAGTATGATTGTTATTTTCAATTTGTATACAGATGATAATAGCAAATACGACGAGCTGTTCCTGCAGAATTACGCCAATATCAATTTAGTGCCTCAAATGAAACGTGTTCCGGGAGTAGGACAGGTTCAGATTTTCGGGCAGAAAGATTATTCGATGCGAATCTGGCTAGATCCTCGTAAAATGGCGAATGCAGGTTTGGTTCCGTCAGATGTTACTCAGGCCATTGCAGAACAAAGTTTAGAATCGGCTCCAGGAAAATTGGGAGAAGAATCTTCAGCAGCTTTAGAATACGTAATTCGTTACAAAGGAAAAAAGAACAAGCCAGAACAATATGAAAATATTGTGGTTAAGAATGTCGGAAGCAATGTTTTAAGGCTAAAAGATGTAGCAAGAGTAGAATTTGGCTCGATTTCGTACAGCGGTGATAATAAATCGAATAGTAAAAATGCCGTTACAATGGCCATTTTACAAACTTCGGGTTCTAACGCCAATGACATCGAAATCGGAATCAACAAAGAAGTAGAACGATTATCTAAATCTTTTCCTCCGGGTATTAAATACGTCAACGTAATGAGTACCAAAGAAAGATTGGATGAAGCAACAGGACAGGTAAAATCGACCTTGTTAGAAGCCTTTATTCTAGTATTTATCGTAGTGTTTATTTTCCTTCAGGATTTTCGCTCGACGATTATTCCAGCAATTGCAGTTCCGGTTGCGATTGTGGGAACGTTTTTCTTCCTGCTGGTTTTCGGATTTACGATTAACATCTTAACGCTTTTTGCTTTAGTTCTAGCGATTGGAATTGTGGTCGATGATGCGATTGTAGTTGTCGAAGCGGTGCATAGTAAAATGGAAGAAGACGAAGGAATTTCAGCCAAAGAAGCAACACACAGTGCAATGGCAGAAATTACGGGAGCGGTAATTTCGATTACTCTGGTTATGTCAGCGGTATTTATTCCGATTGGATTTATGACAGGATCTTCAGGGATTTTCTACAAACAATTTGCTTATACATTGGCGATTGCTATTATCATTTCGGCTGTAAATGCCTTGACGCTTACGCCAGCATTATGTGCGCTTTTGCTAAAAAATCACGGACATAAGCATGGAGATAATAATGAACATAAAACAAGTTTTAAAGATCGTTTTTTCGTTGGATTCAATACAAGTTTCAACAATTTAACGGGAAGATATATCAAAGGTGTTCGTTTCTTAATTGGAAGAAAATGGCTTGCGGCAGGAGTGGTTACAGGAATTACTGCCATTGCGGTATATACCATGATGTCTACGCCAAAAAGTTTTGTGCCTCTTGAAGATGATGGTTTCATGGTATACAGTTTATCAATGCCGCCAGGAACGGCATTGGATCGTACGACGGCTGTAATTCAGAAATTAGAAAAAGAGTTGGCTCCAATAGAAGCGATTGACGTTAATACGAGTATTACAGGATTTAATATTTTGAGTAATAGTGCCAGTCCTGCTTATGGATTAGGTTTTATTAAACTGAAACCAAAGAAAGACAGGGGAGCAGTTAAGGATATTGAAGAAATCATGAATATCGTAAGCGGAAAACTGGCAAAAATTAAAGAAGGTCAGATTATGGTTTTTAGAATGCCTCCGGTAGAAGGTTTTGGGGTAACGAGCGGTGCTGAGATTGTGTTGCAGGATAGAATGGCGAGAAGTCCAGAAACTTTAAAAGCCATGTCTGATAAAGTAATCGCAGAGATTATGAAACAGCCTGGAGTGCAATATGCCTATACGACTTTTAGAGCCGATTATCCGCAGTTGGAATTGGAAGTTGACGAAGACAAAGCGCGTCAAATGGGCGTAAATATCAAAGAGCTTTTAGGAAATATTCAAACGTATTTCGCAGGAGATCAGTCAGCTGACTTTTCGAGATTTGGTAAGTTTTACCGTGTGAATGTAAAAGCCGACGGTATTTTTAGAATGGATGAAGATGCGTTTAATGAAATTTTCGTTAGAAATGCTGATATGCAGATGGTTCCAGTAAAATCAATTGTGAAGTTCCACAAAGTGTACGGACCAGAGTCGGTAAACCGTTACAACCTTTATAATTCGGTAAACATTACAGCGATGGCATTACCTGGTTACAGTAACGGACAAATTATGGAAAATCTGGAAAAGGTTTTAGACAAATTACCATCTGACTATACTTACGAATGGACTGGTTTAAGTCTTGAGGAAAAAGCAGGAGGAAGCCAGACAGTTGCCATTTTTGGGTTGTGTCTATTGTTTGTATTCTTCCTGCTTGCTGCTCAATACGAAAGTTATTTATTGCCACTTGCGGTATTGCTTTCTATTCCGACAGGAATTTTAGGAGCTTTTGCTGGAATTAAAGCGGTTGGTTTAGACAACAATATTTACGTGCAGGTCGGATTAATCATGCTTGTCGGACTTTTGGCTAAAAATGCCATTTTGATTGTCGAATTTGCTTTGCAGAGACGTTTGGCAGGATTAACGATAGTTGAAGCCGCAATTGAAGGTTCAAGATCAAGGTTGCGACCAATTATCATGACTTCGCTAGCGTTTATTGTAGGTATGATTCCGCTGATGTTTGCTTCGGGAGGAACTGCAGTTGGTAACCGATCTATCAGTGTGAGTGCGGCTGTCGGAATGTTTAGCGGTGTTGTACTGGGCGTTTTCGTGATTCCGTTGCTTTTCATTGTATTTCAATATTTACAGGAAAAAGTATCAAGAAAAAAGATCGCGACTCAAGTTCAAACGATAAAAGAATAATAATGAAAACACTATATAAAATCGGAATTGTTTTATTTACCGGAGCGATTATGACGTCGTGTGTGGTAGGAAAAAAATATTCCCGTACAGATTTAAATGCTCCAGACCAATTCCGCGAGGAAATCGCGGTAACTGGAGATACGGTTTTGCTTCCGTGGAAAAACTATTACAAAGATCCTCTTCTAGTCGCTTTGATTGAAAAGGCTTTGGTTAAAAATAATGAAGTTATCATTGCCATGAAAAGCATGGATCAGCTTGACCTTAACTATAAACAAGCCAAATTGTCTCTAATGCCAACGCTTGATTTTGATGCAGGTGCAAGCCGCGCTTATCCATCAAAAAACTCATTAAACGGATCTTTGAGCCAGCAGTTTATTGGTAAAGATTATATGGATGATTATAGTGCGAATCTTCGTCTTTCTTGGGAAGTAGATATTTGGGGAAAAGCAGCGATGCAGAAAAGAGATGCAAAAGCAGCTTATTTTGCTCAAAAAGAAAATCTTTCGGCATTAAAAACCCGAATTATTGTTCAGGTAGCGCAATCTTACTATAATTTGTTAGGTTTAGACGAACAATTGAAAATTGCTGAGAAAAACATCGAGTTGAGCACCAATACTTTGAACATGATGCAATTACAGTATAAATCAGGTTCAATTAGTTCTTTGGCGGTAAATCAGACAGATGCTCAGAAGAAAACAGCTGAATTATTGGTGCCTTTAGCGAAAGCGAATATTGCGGTTCAAGAAAATGCTTTGCAGATTTTGTGCGGAGAATATCCAGATAAGATTGAAAGAGCAGGAAACATTGATGCAGCCGAAGTTGCCGTTGTTTTTCCAGCAGGAATTCCTGCTTCGCTTTTAAGCAGAAGACCGGACGTAAAAGCCAGTGAATATGCCGTAATGTCTGCCAATGCTAAAACAGGATTGGCAAAAGCAACTATGTATCCGACTTTAAGTTTGAATCCGTCAATTGGTGTTAATTCGTTTGAATTTGAAAACTGGTTTAATTTTCCAGGTTCTGTTACCAAAACGATTGCAGCCAACTTAGCGCAGCCAATTTTTAGAAAAAAAGCATTACGAACGGCTTACGAAGTGGCTGTTATTGAACAAGAAAAAGCGGTTGTACAATTCAAACAATCTTTTATAACCGCAGTTGGAGAAGTAAGCGATGCTATGTCTAGGTTGAAATATGCTGATGAAAGAATTGTTTTAGCGAAAGATAAAGCAGAGTCGTTAGACAAAGCAACTTCGGATGCTTCTTTGCTTTACAAAAGCGGAATGGCGAATTACCTTGAAGTAATCGCTGCCCAGAACAGTTCACTTCA
Source organism: Flavobacterium luteolum (assembly GCF_027111275.1). Taxonomy (NCBI): domain Bacteria; kingdom Pseudomonadati; phylum Bacteroidota; class Flavobacteriia; order Flavobacteriales; family Flavobacteriaceae; genus Flavobacterium; species Flavobacterium luteolum. The sequence continues at coordinate 4,588,278 of NZ_CP114286.1, forward strand.
AAACGAATTGGATCTGGTAACAATAAAACTCGAAAAGCTGAATGCAGCAATTAACCTGTACCGTGCTTTAGGAGGCGGAGTAGAGTAACACTTAATTTTTGATGATTCACCATTTCTTTAAGCAATTATAGAGGTGGTGAATTTCTTTTTGAATTGAATTTACTGATTTATGGACAAAATTACTTTTACCCGATCAGAACTTTATGGTTTGGTTTGGAAATTTCCGATTCCACAGATTGCAAAACATTATGAAGTTTCCAGTATGGGAATTAAAAATGCGTGCGAAAAAATGAAGATTCCGCTACCAAAAAGCAGACATTGGGTTGGGCCAGAATATAAGAGAAAAATCATCCCACAGTTACCGTTAGATTTTGACGGAAGTAATGAGATTGCTATTTTTAAAAAGACTTACGAAATGCAACTTAGAGTTCCTTCTAAATCTACACCTTTACTTGATTTGACTCAAAGCATAAAAAATGACTCTCAAGCTCCTTTAACTATTGATGTAAAGCTCGATAAGTCAATTGATATTATCACTTCGACTAAAGAGTATTGGGAAAGTAAAATTTTAAATGATGACGTTCTAGCCGATAAATTGGAGATTTTAGATTTGAGCGTTTCTATCGAAAACCTGAATCGTGCCTTGCTGTTTATGAATGCTTTTATAAAACTGGTTCGATACCGTGGGCACGAATTTAGAAAAGGTCTCGACGGATTGGATACTGTGGTTTTTAAAAACGGAATTGAAATAAAAGTAGATTTAAGAGAAGCACAAAAAAGACTAATCAAAAATGGTTTAAGAGAAACTTGGGGTTACTTTTTCACAGGCGATTTTATTTTTAGAATTTCAAGAGGATCAAATAAAAAAGAATGGCGTGATGGAAAAATTAAGATTGAAAATAATCTTGCATTGATTATGGCTAAATTGGAGTTAATGGCTGCAGAAGATTAGATTTTTTATCTAAAATCCTTTGTTGTAGTAAATGTTTAAAATTTAGGAATATCACGTCTCGTATTAATTTCATCAGTAAGTGTACGAATTTCTGAAGTGCTTTTTTCGCCCAATACATTTGTCAATTCCCAATAATCAATTTTTCCAATTAAGTGATAATCAATAAGCGTTTTCCTTACTTTTTGAAAGTCGTCAGAATTGATTAATTCAAAATTATATCTTTTTGATGTGCCGGATTCAAAATATATAATTACAAAGTTATTAGTGCCATTTGAAAGTGCTGGCCCCAAATTTCCACTTGAAATATGAGCCAATCTCCCAACATAATCATCATTAGAGATTTTAATTTTTAGTATTTTTTCAATTGGATAAATTTCGTTACCCACAGTAATTGATTCCTTTTCAAATGATAAGTAGCCGTCAAGTATTCCTTTAAGGGGCTCAGTTTTATTTAAGTTATAGAATTTTAAAATTACACCAAACATAAAGGTGCCAACGGTAAGCCAAATAAAAATTTCATCAATAAAGTTAGGCTCTAGGTTAAGAACTTCTTGTTTAAAAAGCATAACTCCACAACAAAAAAATAGTATTGAATATGTAATAATTTCTGGACTCCAATAAAATTTATTTGACTTTATATAGATTGAAAATTTTGGCATACGTTCTTACGTCTATTGTAAGCATTATTTATTCGTTTAATAAAAAAATCTTCATATTGTAGCTTTTAAGTGTGATGTTCGGATTCGTAAGGACAGCTTTTTTTAACCCTTTGTCAATTTCACCAGCAATAATACAGCCTTTTAATATTTTGTCAGTAAATCTTTCAGAAAGCAAGCCTAAGTACATAGATATTTGTCCAAAAACTTTATAATCAGCTAATCCTGATTTCAACTCAATGACTAGAAGAGAAGATTTATCTAAGCTTTCTAATAAAACATCAATTCTTTTGCCTTCGATATAATATTCGATACCCTCATTATCACTTCCATATATTTCATAATTGGGAAATAGTTCCTGAATTTGATAAATGATAGAGTTTTTCAGATCTTTTTCATAGCTAAAATTTTGAATTTTATCATTAATTAGTATCAGTTCTTTATCTTCAATGTTTTCTTCAACAATATTTGTTGTCTGAAATTCAGGATTCAATAAAAATCTATATAACGATTTAATAGCTGCTCTGTTAGTGCCCTTTCCATAATTACCAAATTCAGAATATTTTCCAGTAGTTTCATAAAGTTTAACGTACTTTTCAAGTTGCTCTGGATTTTTTATTTCGTATAAATCAATTTCTAAATTCTCATTGTCTTTATAATGTCTATTTATTTTTATTATTGCAGTCTTATAATTATATGCTGTCTGTTGGCTTTTTCTTTCTATTTCTATTAGCCAATTTTCAAAAGTTTCTTTCAATGTTTTTAGTTTTAAATATTAATGTCAAATTGCGTGTGACAATTTATAGGACAAATGGAATCTGATCTATAAAATAAAAATAAAGCTTATAAGTCTGACAGTATTCAATTTTTTATAATTATTCAAATATAAAATAATTTCCTATAAAAAATTAAAAGCGACTCATTACTCCAAACAAAAAAAGCCATCCCATTCAGGACAGCTTTTTCAAATAGTTGTGTTGCGGTTTAAAACAAACCGGCTTAGTTTTTAAATTAATTAATTTTAACCAAATGAGCTTCAATAGCAGCTCTTTGAGGTTCATATTGAGCAGGAAGTTTTAAGTTCTGACCTAATTCTTCTAAGCTTTCGTCTACAGTAAACCCAGGATTATCAGTTGCAATTTCGAACAAAACGCCTCCTGGTTCTCTAAAATATAGAGAATGGAAATACTGTCTGTCAATTTGTGGTGTAATAGACAATCCGTAATCTTCGATTTTTTCTCTGAATTTCATCAAAATTTCATCATTTGGAACACGGAATGCTACGTGATGAACAGTTCCGTTTGCATTTAAACCACGTTTTTCCTCTGGTAATTCTACCAAGTCAACAATGGCAGCGTTTTCTACAGCATCTGTTGCGTAACGGTAACGATTTACTTCCTGATCGATTAATTTGTAACCGAATATGTCTGTTAAGATTGCAGCGGTTGCTTTGATATTATTTAAAGTCAAAGTAATGTTATGAAAACCTTTTGTAGCTACATCTGCTTTTACTTCGTCAGTTTCCCAAGCTTTTCGGTTATCGTCTGTTTTAGATTCGATTAACTCTAATTTTAGTCCGTCTGGATCTAGGAAAGTCAGATATTTTTCTCCGAACTTTTCAGCAGGTTTGTTGTAAATTACATTGTATTTTTCAAAACGTTTTTGCCAGAAATCTAAGCTTCCTTTTGGAACAGAATAACCAATTTCAGTTGCCATTCCAGAACCTTTTCTTCCTTGTTGGATTCCTTCTCCCCAAGGGAAAAAAGTTAAAATTGTTCCAGCGCTTCCTACTTCGTCACCAAAGTAAAAATGGTACGTTCCAGGATCGTCAAAGTTTACTGTTTTTTTGATGAATCTTAATCCTAAAACTTTTGAATAAAAGTCAAAATTGCGTTTAGCGTCACCTGCGATTGCAGTAATATGGTGTAAGCCTAATATTTTATTTTCCATGGTATTTGTTATATTAAATTGTTGTTTGATTTTCTTTTACAAATTTACGTCCGTTATGCTTCTGCATCGATTAACCTAGATTAAGAAATGAAATATGGTACGTTTTTAAATTTTTTAAAGAATAACCAAATCCTATTCCATTTGATTAAACGCTTTGTTTTCAAGGTTTTTATGAAAAAATCAATTTGATATTACACGATATATCGTGATTTTAAGAATGGGGAATGTATATTTAGAGAATCAATAAAAAAAGAAAATTTTTAAGATTGATATTTTTCACGCTCCCGATAGCAATCGTAAAAAGATTTGAGCAGATTAAAATTAATTATTAGTTTAGAAAGAAAACTTTGTGACTCTGCGTCTTTGCGAGATTCCTTTTTATTATTCTTAAAAAAAAACTTTGTGTCTTAGCGTCTTCGTGGCAAAAAAAATCCATTGAATCCTTTTTCCCGATAGCTATTGGGAGTGGCAGTTTTTTAAAATTATAGTTTTATGAAGATTGATTTTCGAAGTTTTGTTTCAATATTTTTAGTTTTATGCCCTTTTCCAGTAGTGTCTTCAACTAATAAAATTGAACCAGTTGGGAATGTTCTTTTTTCTCCCAGTGAAGTTTCGATTTCTACGCCTCCTTCCAGTAAAACAATATACTGGCGGTCTGGCGCATTGTGAAAATCGTAATCGTAAGACGGACTTACTTCTCTAAAAACAATAGATTTAACAGGTTCATCATCAGATAAAAAGCCGATATCGCCATTGTTTTTCAACGGAACTTGAAAATCTTCAAAATGACTTTCTCCGTTTGAATCGCTGTAAACACGAGTTATGTTAATCATTATTTTTTATTAAAAATCAATGCATTAGCGCAATCTACTTCATCTTTACTGATAGTATGTCCCATATTAGGGTAGATTTTTTTAGTAACATCGGCACCCATTTTGGTCATAAGTGCTTCGGTATCATTAACTCTTTCTACAGGAACGTGAAAATCAGGATCACTTGTTCCGATAAAAACTGGCGTATTTTCAAAGTTTCCAGAGTAATGATTTTCATATACTTTGTCTCCAATAAGTCCACCTGTAAAAGCTACAATTCCGCCATATTTTGCTGCATTTCTGGTTGTAAATTCCAAAGCAAGACAAGCTCCTTGAGAAAAGCCTAAGAAATAAATATTCTCTTTCTCAATTCCGTTTTGCTGAATAGCCACCACAACCTGATGAATTGCTTCTAAAGATTTTGAAAATGAAGGTTCATTTTCGTTTAGCGGCGCTAAAAACGAATACGGATACCAAGTTCTGTTTTCTGCCTCAGGCGCAACCAAAGCAAAATCTTCAACCTTAAGATGTTTTGCGATAGAAAGGATATCATGAGCGCTCGCACCGCGTCCGTGAATCATAATCAAAGCTTTTTTCGCTTCATTTAAAGGAACGCCGTCTGTTAATATTTCTGTATTCATAGTATTTTAATCTTTACTTTTTAGTCTAGAGATTAGAGTGTTTCGTCTTTATTCTTTCATCTTTTTTACTTCTTCCAAATATCCGCATATTCCTCTGGATGTCTTTTGAATTGCGCATGAACATAAGGACAAAGCGGTAAAACCTTCAAATTATTGGCGCGAACGTATGACACCATTTCTTCTAAAAGTTTCTTTGCATAACCTTTTCCTTCAGCTTCTGGTTCGACTCCAGTATGATAAACCGTTAGTAAATCAGGTTTGATGCTTACTGTCATTTCTCCTAATTTTTTACCATCTAAATAAAGATTAAAAGCGCCATGTTTTTTTTCGTCTAATTCTAATTTTATTGTTTCCATATTATTGGGTTGTATTTTTATTTTATACCTAATATCAGCTATTTCTTTTTTAGGAAAAAGAGATAAAACCATTCTTTAAAGATACTATTTTATTAGTAAACTGCAATTCAAAAAGGCTTGTTTACTGGCTGTCTCGATGATATAAATAGCAAATAATCATTGCAATTCCTGGCAGAATTAAAGTTCCTAATCCGAAAAACTTTCCTGCAACAGCTCCAAGAAAACAGCCTACAAGAAATCCGATTATAGTAATCAGCTGTTTTTTAAAATTTGCGAGGATTTCGACATCTTTAAATCCGTTTTTTAATAGATTTCCTAGATCAAGAGAAGCTTGAGTTACATTTCCTGTCATCATAGTTGTCGGACCGTAGGTTTCTTTTGCGTAAAGCTTTCCAAAAGCATTCTGAAGTCCCATTGCAAAAACGGTTGACATAGCGACCGTATACATGGTCCATTGTTCGAAGTTTTGCAAATAGCCAAAAGCGTAAGAAGCAATGCCGCTTAAAAGCAGTATTATGCCTTCCCAAAGTAAAATGGAATAACGATTAGTAGCTTTTAATGCAATTCTTCCACCAATAATTACTGCCATAATAAAAATGGGAAAAGTAAGCAGTTTTATCCATGCATGAAGATCTGAGCCTTTGATAGTCTGGTAAGCAAATACGATAAAGTTACCTGTAACGTGCGCCGAAAATATCGAGTCGGCAGCGACAAAAGTTACGGTATCGCAATACCCTGCTATGATCGTGAGAAGCAGGGTTACGTACCAAATATTGTTTTGTTTTATTTCCATAATTTCTTTTTAGTTTAAATGAGCGCGAAGCATCCACGCCATTTTTTCATGATTTTCTACAAGACCAGTTATAAAATCGCTTGTTCCTGCATCTTGTAGCTCGTTAGCAATTAGATTGATGTTTTCTCGCAGATATATAATAATGCTTTCGTGATCTAAAAGTAATTCTTTAATAAAACCATTACTGTCGTTTTTCTCTTGTAATTCTTCGGTAAGATGTGTTAAAGCTAAGAAATCTTTTAAAGTTGCAGGTGTATAATGACCTAGAGAACGGATTCTTTCTGCAACAGTATCCACGATTTCGTCAATTGCATCATATTGCTGTTCAAAGAAAATATGTTTGTTATAGAAATCAGGACCTTCGACATTCCAGTGTGCTCTTTTTGTTTTGGTATAAAGTATAAATTCGTCTGCAAGAACTTTAGTTAAAATTTCGACGATTTTTGAGATGTTCTCTTGTTTGATTCCGATGTTTGCTTTCATTTTTAAATTAGGTTTTGTTAAGTTATGAATTATGAGTTATGAGTTATGAGTTATGAGTTATGAGTTTTGAGTTATGAAGGAATCTAAATAAACACATAGGAACATAGTTTTTCTAACACATAGTTCTTTGTGAGAACTTTGTCAAAGTTTTGAACTTTGACAAAGTTGACAAAGCTATGTGTATTAATGCAAGTGAAACGCCTTTTACTCGCTTCAAAAGCTATGTTTCTATGTGTTTAAATTAATTGTTTAATAATGTTATTAAATAATAATCAAGTGAATATGTTCCTGCACCAAGAGCAAGAAGGAGTAATAAAGATAAAGTGTACATATAAGGCACATCGCGTACTTCTAGCGAATCATTTTTGTGAACCACAAAATAACCAATTGCCGTTACGCCAATTGTAGGCAAGACAGCGAGCCGTGTTCCAAGTCCGAGAATAATGAAAAACGGAATTACAGTATCTGAAAATGTCGCTACTAAACCGTTTAGTTTTTCAGGTAAATGCAACGGATTCGGGACATGTTCTTTTTGTCCGTTTTCGACTCTGAATTTCTTCATTCCGTGTACTCTGAATAATTCAATGGCAAGCAGCACTCTAAACACTAAAAGCGCCATATTGTTGAATGATGTTCCTAAATCGGAATAAAGGATTTGTTTTATAAAATCAATCATTTTTTTTAGTTTAAAAAGCAAAACAAGAACAGCCTAAAGCGCCCCAGAATGCATTATAATTGTTAACTGGAACATTGCTCAATCTGGCAGCATCGTGATTGTGTAAATGAACGTCGCAACTTCCTGAACAACTGTGAATCTGCGAAGTGAGTTTTGGTTTTGCATCTGCTTTTGCATTTTTTTCAATAGCACTTTGCAGACCGCTTCTCACAGGATATCCGTTATAGATATTCGTTGGTGACCAGTCTGGTAGAATCGGAATATGAGGCGGGGAGAAAGAAGAAAAATCTCCATTGGCATACACAATTTTTCCGTCTACAATGGTTAAATCAGCTTCGATTTTTTTAATGTCTTCGTCGTCAATGGTAAAATAATCTCGGTCTAAAACCACTAAATCAGCAAACATTCCCACTTTAATATCTCCTTTTTTAGTTTGTTCCTGCGAAAACCAAGCGCTTCCTCTAGTGTATAATTCTAAAGCTGTTTGTCTGTTCAATCTGGTTTCATTGTACAATTGCAATCCACCGACAGTTTTTCCAACGGTCATCCAATACATAGAAACCCACGGATTGTAACTGCTCACACGTGTAGCGTCTGAACCCGCACCAACAGGAACTTCCATTTCGATCATCTTTTTAATTGGCGGCGTGTTTTCGGCAGCTTTTGCTCCGTAACGATCGGTGAAATATTCGCCTTGATAAGCCATTCTGCTTTGTACCGCGATTCCGCCTCCTAAAGCTTTTACACGTTCGATGTTTCTCTCGTCGATAGTTTCTGCGTGGTCAAATATCCAAGGAAGTCCGTTGAAAGGAACATCTTGATTTATTTTTTCAAAAACATTCAAAAATCTGGTAATGCTTTCATTGTAAGTTGCGTGAAGTCTAAATGGCCAACGATTTTCGACTAAAAGGCGCACCACTTTTTCTAAATCGGCTTCCATATTTTCAGGAAGATCGGGTCTTGGCTGCAGAAAATCTTCAAAATCGGCAGCTGAAAAAACTAACATTTCGCCAGCGCCATTGTGACGATACATATCATTTCCCTGATATAATTTTACGGTATCAATCCAATCGGAGAAATCTTCAAATTCGTGTTTTGGTTTTTGTGTGAAAAGATTATACGCAATTCTTACCGTTAATTGGTTCTTTTCATTCAATTCATTGACCACTTTATAATCGTCTGGAAAATTCTGAAATCCGCCACCAGCATCAATGACACTCGTAATTCCGAAACGATTCAATTCTTTCATAAAATGACGCGTTGAATTAATCTGATGTTCATACGAAAGCGTTGGACCTTTAGCCAAAGTCGAATACAAAATCATTGCATTTGGTGTAGCAATTATAAGTCCTGTTGGTTCTCCGTTCGAATCACGTTCTATTTGCCCGCCCGGAGGAGCAGGAGTATTTTTGTTATAGCCAACAGCTCTCAGTGCCGCTCTGTTCATAATGGCTCTATCATATAAATGCAGAATAAAAACAGGTGTATCTGGCGCAATGGCATTGATTTCTTCTAAAGTTGGCATTCTTCGTTCAGCAAACTGAAATTCTGACCAGCCGCCTACGACACGAACCCATTGCGGATTTGGCGTGCGATCAACTTGCTCTTTTAGCATTCGAAGTGCGTCGGCTAAAGAAGGAACTCCATCCCACCGCAATTCCAAATTATAGTTCAATCCACCGCGAATAAGATGAATGTGAGAATCATTGATTCCAGGAACAACTCTTTTATTCTGAAGATCGATTATTTTGGTTTCTTCAGAAGCAAAACTCATAATATCGCTATCATTTCCAACAGCAATAAATTTTCCGTCTTTAATCGCAACTGCTGTAACATTTGGAGTTTCTGTGTTGAAACTATGAATTTTGCCATTGAATAAAATTAAATCTGCTTTCATAATTCGATTATTTAGAGTTTAATTTTTCAATTGCCTGTTTAATTCCTTCGCCAGCAACGGTATAAAATGATGGGCCTGCAAGTAAAATGATTTTTGTTAAAGGCTTATAATCCGTTAACTTTTTCTCTTTTAAATAAGATTGCGTTCTATACGCTTCGAAAGAACCTAAAACTACATTTTCGGCAACTAAAGCGGTTGGAGAATCGATTCCAGCGTCTTTAATATCACTTGCAAAAGAATAATTGGAAACACCTAAACGTAAGGCTTCGCGCATGGCAGTGCTTCCAACGCTAATCATTAAATCGGGTGTAAATTTATTGCGGTCTCCCAATCCGATTAATAATAATTGTTTGGATGCTAAAGTACCTTTTGGAGGCGTAATTAGTAAAGTTTCTAGAGCATGTCCTTGAAATTTACCGCTTTTGCGTAATTCGGTAATAATGCCTTTTAACGCATCGTCTAGATGCACCATTCCGTTTAAGTTTGCAGGAAGGGCAGGAGGGTTAAAAATATCACCTTCTGTATATTCAAAAACGCAGGCAACTTGTAAGTCAGCTTCTGCTGCAGATGGTCCTTGAACCAATCCGTTTACTGCAATTCCTTCTACTTTTCCCCAAGTTACAGTAGAACCAATTGAAGCGGTTTGTGCAAATGCATTGTTACTAAGTGAGCCTGCAAATGTTATAATTAGAAGCATTAGATAGCAATATCTAAAGCTATATTTTGAAGTGTTTGTTTTCATTATTTATGGATTTAGTTTGTGAGAAATTGATAATTAACAATTGATAATTGACAATTAAAATTTGAATGTTAATCTGGCATTAAAGAAAACACCGTCTTTAGAATTTGGAATCACGTCATTGATAAAAGCGCCAGTTTTGAAATACTGAATACCGCTGACAACCGAAATATATTTGTTGATTCCGTATGTAAAATTGGCGAGATAAGCAGTTCCAATATACTTTTCATCAGAATCGCTTCCGCGAAGGTTTAAGATACCGCTTGGTCTGTAAACTCCGTCTTGTGTTGAATATCTCCAATTTAAAACCACATCGACCTGCATCTTTAAATTCAAAAGCAAATCAAACGTTGCATACGGATGAATATCGATAAGGTTTACCGGCCCAACTTGCGGACTAAAACCAAAATAACCTCCTTTTGGATATAAAGGATTGAACGTTTGGAGATTTCCGTTTCCTTGATTTTTATCTCCTGAGATATAATCGTTTCGAAGATTGATGGTTGGTTTAAATTTTACATTTTCAAACATGTATCCAATATCAATAGATCCTGTCCAAGCGTTGATATTTCCAGATCCGAATGTTCCAAATTGATAAGCTGCTTCGAGATTGTAAATAAAACCACCGCCATATTTCCATAATCTGGAACCTATTGTATGGCGTCTTTCGGGAGCAATTCCTTCTTCAAAAACAGAGGCATCTCTTCTGAACCCGAGATAATACAGATCGAGATTTCCTGCTTTTGGAAATATTATTTTAGAATAAGCTCCCCAAAGGTTAAGCTGTTTAGACATTTTGTTGTCAAAAACGCCAGTATAAACAGTATCTGCCATCATCGCAAAAGCATCAATTGATACTCTTGAGGAAGTATACATTAGTTTTCCTCCTGTGAAATAGAGCCTTGCGTTTGGACCTTCTCGAACAGAAATCAATCTTCCAGAGCCATAATCTAATTCTTGTCTTCCAGCGCTAATCGTTATTTTTTTGTCTTTTTGCTGCCAGACATTCACATCCAAAAATAAATTTTGAACATTCAGCTGATCTTCGTCAATTCCGCGTGCTCCGTTTGTTCGGCCATCTTCTAAGGCACTTCTTAATTGAGCAAATATTCTAAAGGTTTTTCCTAAATGAATATCGGCATGAAGATCGTAGCGTTGGAGCAGGAAATTGTTATGTCCGACATTAAATCTTCCCCAATCTTCATTATTAAAATCAACATATTCATATCGAGCTTCACCGCCAATTGACATATAAATGTCTTTCTGCTGATTTAAGGGAATGAATTTTAATCGTTCATAAAAGTTCCGATTTGAATCTTTTAAAAACTCATAATTTTCATCATAACGCAAGAGTTTAAAATTTTGTGCTGATGTCCTATTTCCCATTAAAAGAAAAGAAACAATAACAAGCAAAAGGATTTTTGGCAATATGGATTTTGATGATTCCAAGATAATGAAGCGTAAGAGATTGATACTAAATTTGGTTTTCCTAATTAGTGTTTTAGCATCGTGTGTGCATACTGAATGCCTAAACCGTAAGAACCGCCATATTTTTTCATTAAAGAAGTTACAGGGCCATAAGTCGCTTCGCGAGCCCAATCTCTCTGAAGTTCTAATAAATATTGGATAGAAGTAATTGGAATCACGCCAGCTTGTACCATTCTCTGAACCGCACGTTCGTGAGCTTCGTTGCTTACATCACCACAAGCATCTGTAATGACATACACTTCATAACCTTCTTCAATAGCAGACAAAGCTGGGCCAACGATACAAACGCCTGTCCATAAACCTGCAAGAACTATCTTTTTCTTTTTTAATGCTGTAATAGCTTTATAAGCGTTTTCATCTTCCCAAGTATTCATAGTGGTTCTGTCAATATATCCAGAAGTTGCAATTGGATAAAATTCTTCAACTTCAGGAAAAACGGGACCAGAAAAACTTTCTTCTGCCACTGTAGTTACAACTGTTGCCACATTAAAGATTTTTGATGCTCCAGCAACGATTGCTACATTGGTACGCAATTCGTGTACAGGAAGATTGCTTGTAGCAAAAGCCATCTGGCCTTCAAAATCGATTAATACTAAAGCGTGATTGTCTGGAGTTAATAAGTTAACTGATGGTTTCATGATGTGTATTATTTTAGATTTATAATTAGTTAAACTTGTTGGGATATTTAGCTATTAGCGATATTTCGCAATTGAGTTATATTAATGCGTAGAAAGCTTTTTGATCATTTCGGCAGAAACAGAATCTGCATAAATCCCGAAAGCACTGGTTAAAACACCTTTTATATTGTAGACGTCAGAGATTATACCGTACACAATATCTTCATCGCCAGGATCTGTGTCGCCTTCAAAACGAAATACATATTCGATTTTGAAATCTTCTGGAGACATACTAAGCGTATTGTTATTGTATCGAATACAATCTGAATCGAGATTAAAGTTTTCTGTAAAACCTTGTACAATCAGCCATTGTAAAGCTTCTGTAACGGTTTCGAAATAGGGTTGTTGTAGAGAACTCATGGTTTGGAGAGTTTAAACTGTCTGCAAAACTTCTTTGCAGACAGTTATGTTTTTTGGAGTTATTTTATGAAAGCTAGAATATCGTTGTTGATTGTTTCTGCTTCTGTAGTTGGCATTCCGTGAGGAAATCCTGGGTAAGAAATCAATTTTCCGTTTTTCAACAATGCGGCCGATTTTGGTGCTTGGTGATACGGAACGATCTGATCATCTTCTCCGTGTAAAACAAGAACTGGAATATCTAAACTTTTTAGATCTTCTCTAAAATCGGTTTCAGAGAAAGCTTTAATTCCTTCGTAATGAGCCAAAACAGAACCCATCATTCCTTGACGCCACCAATTTTGCTTAATTCCTTCTTGAACGGTTTGTCCTTCACGATTCCATCCGTAAAAAGGAATTGGAAAATCATAAAAATATTGTGATCTCGTAAAACCTGTTCCTTTTCTAATTTCGTCAAAAATAGATAAAGGCACACCTTCTGGATTCGATTCGCTCTGAACCATAATTGGTGGTACAGCGCTAATAATTACTGCTTTTGAGATACGTCCTTTTCCGTATTTTGCTGCGTAACGAATCACTTCACCGCCTCCTGTTGAGTGACCAACGTGAATCGCATCTTTTAAATCTAAAGCTTCAACTAATTGAGCAATGTCTGATGCGTAAGTTTCCATATTATTTCCTTCAGAAGTTTGGCTAGAACGTCCGTGTCCGCGGCGATCGTGTGCAATAACTCTGTATCCTTTTTGAAGAAAAAACATCATTTGTGCGTCCCAATCATCGCTTGATAAAGGCCATCCGTGGTGAAAAACAATTGGCTGTCCTTTTCCCCAATCTTTGTAATAAATTTCTGCTCCGTCTTTTACTGTAAATGTGCTCATGGTTTTTGATTTTAAGATTAATATTTGTTTATATTTTTAATTTAAATTGATTTATAAGTTTAAAATTTAAACCTATAAGTGGTATTGTGTTTTGTTTTGTTATGATTACACTGCAAATGTATTACAGAGTGAAAGGTCTATAGGTTAATCTAGATTAAGAAGTGAAAAAAATATGTTTCGAACGTGATAGAACTTGTATATAGAAGGTTATTTCGGCAATTTTCATATTTCGCATTTTTATATTTTAGAAATGATGCCAAACAGTAGCCAATTAACGTGCCTTAGTTGTAGTGCCTTTATTTTAAGGGATTTAATAAAAATGGAATGTTTTCTTATTTGCGATATTTCGTTATTTTTTGAATAATTCGTTTTTTGCAAATAAGATCGATTGTATTGTTATCCGATAAAAAATGAATAATTAGTTAAAATAAATACAAAATAGTATGTACTTTTGCCAGCAACTATTGAACAAGCAATTGAAAAGGGTAATCATCATAGCACTTTCTATTTTAATTCTGTCGCCATCTTTTGGCAGCTTGTTCGTTTATGCTTCTTTTAAAATCAACCAAAAGGAAATTGCAAAAACCATTTGCGTTCAGCGTAAACAAGCTTTTAACAGCTGTAATGGACGTTGCGAACTTCAAAAAAGCATTAAAAAATACTCAGATAACGAACGAAAAATGCAGGATAGCCTAAAAGATAAGTTAGAGCTTGTGTACGTTCAACACAGCGCTGAAATCAATTTTAGCGTAGTTCCAGTTATCGAATCAAAAGATAATTCTTCAATTTTATTTGATAAGAAACCAATCGGGGCTTCTAATCTTACTTTTCATCCTCCGCTCTATACAGCGTAGAGGTCACTTTAGTTTTAAATCCCAAATATTTTAAACTCCAAATTCCAAATTCTAACTTTTGGATTGGCTCTGTATAATCTGTTTTTCTTTTTTGAAACTAATTTTGATCTTCTTTTGTAATTGAAAGGGAAAAACGCTTCCATTTTCATTTACACTTGCCAATCCTTTGGCTCATTCACAGCATTTTGACTCTTTTTTTGGTATTCAAAAATTTATGGCATGATGCTAAATTTTAAACGTTTTTTATAACATCATCAAATGAAATCTTTTAATTTTTGGATCATCGCATTATTGTTTGCGGTTAGTTCCTGTACAATTGATAAAACAGATTACGAAGCTGAAACCGGTTCTGAAGTTCCTGGAAATTACGAATTTAAAGAAGCAACTTCGTTTACAAGCGGTAACTATAAAATCACTATAGATGCCTTAAATGGAACATTCTACAAAGGATATAATGAGCTTCACTTAAAAATTGTCAATACTCAGAACAATCAAGAACTGACTTCTTCTGCTGTAACTTTTCTGCCAATATTAAGTAACGCTGACGGAAGTAAAAGTTCATGTCCGCATGAGTATAATATAGCGTACGATGCTGCTAACAAATATTACAGCGGATATTCTGTTTTTACTGGCGAAAGCTCTACTACTGCTAGCTGGAAATTGTACATCAGTTTTACGGCTGATAATCAAAAACAGGAGATCAATAAAGATGTGACAGTTGAAAAACAAACCAATAAGAATCTTAACATGACGGCTTTTGCAGGAAATGACGGAGAACAATATGTAATCGCGCTCGTTTCACCTCAAAAACCGACAGTTTCAGAAAATCCGCTTGTGGCTGGGGTTTACAAATACAACAAACCAACAACGCCTGCGGGAGCTTTTCCAGATCCAACTCAATTTTCTTATTCAGAAGTTGCTGGATATACCTTAAAGTTAGATCCGAGAATGCCTGAACCTTCTATGGGAAATCATTCTTCGCCAAATAACAAGGATTTGGTTCAGGAAAATGATGGTTTGTATCATGGTGTTGTTAATTATACGATGACAGGAAACTGGACTTTGAATTTAATTATGATGAATCAAAACGGATTAATCGTAAAAGGAACTGTAGTTCCAACGGATCACACGCCAGGAGTAGAAGGCGTGAAAAGCGAACTATATATTGATACTTTATTCTAATAACATGAAATATATTATAATGCTGCTTTTTTTGGGATTGTCGGTAACAGCACAAAATCAGCATGCACATCACGACAGCATCAAAAACTTAGAAGAAGTAACCGTAAAAAATGCCACAAAAAAGAAAATTGAAACCGAGATGAAAATGGCAGTTTCTGTTGATGAATTTCTATCATCATCGGATAATATCAGTTTTATAAAACGTGGAGCTTATGCTTGGGAACCTTTATTGAACAATATGAGCACCGAACGTTCTACGGTTACTATTGACGGAATGCACGTTTTTGGCGCTTGTACTGATAAAATGGACCCGATTACGTCTTATGTAGAGAGCAATAATCTAGCGGCAATTGATATTAAATCGGGGCAGGAGGGAAGCCTGCACGGGTCAACCATTGCAGGAAGCATCGATTTAAAACGAAAAAGCACGCCGTTTGGTCTTCAAAAGAAATGGAATGGAGCGTATCAAACTGGATTTGAGTTTAATAATAAGCAGTTTTTCAATTTAGGAAATATCTCTTATTCGGGAACTAAATTTGTGGCAGACGGAAGCATTTCGTACCGAACAGCCGATAATTATTCTGATGGAAATAACAATGAAGTAAAGCATTCACAATACAATAAATTCAACACTTCATTGGGATTAGCTTATAAAACCAGCGACTTATCGTCATTACGATTGGATGCTATTTTTGATGTGGCAAAAGATGTAGGTTATCCTGCTTTGCCAATGGATTTATGGCTTTCGCGCGCATTGATTACTTCGGCTTCTTATAAGCAATTGTTTGAAGAAGGTTTGGTTAGGGTAGTGGACACAAAAGTATATTTTAATGCCATTGAACATTATATGGATGATACAACTCGACCAGAAAATTTAGTTCATATGGATATGCCGGGCTGGAGCACGACTTACGGATTGGTTTCTAAAGCCAATTTGAAAAAGAATAATTATTCGTCTGAAATTCAGTTGAATGCTTATGATAATTTGTCTATTGCGGAAATGCGTATGTACCCGCAGGACAGAAGTGAGAGAACAATGTTTGCTTA
Source organism: Flavobacterium luteolum (assembly GCF_027111275.1). Taxonomy (NCBI): domain Bacteria; kingdom Pseudomonadati; phylum Bacteroidota; class Flavobacteriia; order Flavobacteriales; family Flavobacteriaceae; genus Flavobacterium; species Flavobacterium luteolum. The sequence goes on from NZ_CP114286.1 coordinate 4,604,716, forward strand.
TAGCTGGCCTTGGGTAACGACTCGTTTTGCTGGACTTTCTATGAATAATTCTTGGGAACTTTCGGAGAAAAGCACGGTAAATCTAGGAGGTTCTTTGGGAGTAAATTACAATTATTCTAAGTATATAGAGTTCAACTGGATTTTTCATCCTGGAGCGCCTCAGGAAAAAACGAGATTTCTGCCAAGTTTAAATGCTAGTTACCAATTAAATGTTGATCAATTTAATTTTTCTGTTGGAACGGGTTATGGCCATAGAGCGCCTTCTGTTTCTGAATGTTACGGATATTACATTTATAATAGTTTTGACCTTTATGATTACATCGGAGATCCAAATCTGAAAAATGAAATTTCGTATGAAGGAAATGCAAGCGCAGGTTTTACAAACGAAAGATTAAGCATTCAGGGAAAAATAAACTATTTCTACATTGACAATTATATTATTGGTAAAATCTTGAGTTTAGGAAGTCCAATGAATTACCAATCGGTTGGGGTAAAAGGATATACTTCGTTAGATTATGCAACACTTTTGAATATTTCTGCGAATGTGAGTTATGATATTTTGGAGCATCTTCACTGGAAAGGAACGCTGACTTACGCCCGCGGAATGGACAATAAAGGAGGAAATCTGCCTTTTATACGTCCATTAAGTTATGTGACTTCATTGCATTATATGTATAAAAATTTCGGAATCCAGACTTCTGTAAATGGCGATTTTGAGCAGATTAACTACAGTCCGGAATATGGTGAAGATTTAACGGCGGCTTATGCAATTTGGAATATTTCTGCCAATTATTCTTTCACAATCAATAAAGTAAGAAGCACAGTGCAGATTGGAGCAGAGAATTTACTAAACGAATACTACAGCACATATGCCGACTGGGGAAATATCCCGAGAATGGGACGCAATATTTTCACGTCTTTAAAATTGAATTTCTAGTAAATAAAAATGAAAAAGGTTTTTAGTATCACAATGACAATTCTGTTCCTGCTGGTTTCTTTCCAGCAGGCGCTTATCATTGTACACTTTAAACTGAATCAAAATGCTATAGAAAAAGAGTTTTGTGTTAATAAAGCCAAGCCAGAATTGCAATGTCACGGTAAATGCCATTTAAAGAAAGAGCTTCAGGAAACGGAAAAAAATACAGATTTAGAATTGAGAAGTATCAGCAAAAAGATTGATATTGCTTTAATTTCCAATATTGAATTTGCTGTTTCTGTTCCAAAAGTTATACATTCTAAAAAAGTTACTCTTTATAAAGAAAGCGATCAGACAGAACCTTGTCTCGAAATTTTTGTACCGCCGCCTATTTTGTAATTGCCCCTTGTCAATTTAAAAATAGAATACCTTACAAAAATTTAAATTCATAAAATGGAAACTTTAAAAAAATACCTTTTATTATCAGCAGCTGCTTTGGCATTTGCATCTTGTTCAAACGATGATAGCACTCCTGCAGCAAACAATCTAACGCTGGAATTCAATAATACTTTCAAAGACAAGACAATTGTTTTAGGAGATGCGACTTCGGCTTCTGCAACTACAAATACTTCTGCTGCAGGACAAATTCATCATTTTTCCGAAGTAAAATATGTGATCAGTAACATTCGTCTTATAAAAGATGACGGAAGTGAAGTGCCTTACAATGTAAATGATTTAGATAAAGGTGCAACGGTTATTGATCAGGCAAAGGCAGCTTCTTTGAGTTATGTTTTGAGTAATGTGCCATCTGCAACATACAAGCAAATTAAATTTGGTTTAGGAATCAAGACAGAACAAAATACTTTAGACCAAACAAGATTTCCTAAATTTTATGCAGCTGCTGGAGCTAATGACACTCAGATGATGTGGGAATGGGGAACTGGATACCGTTTTACAAAAGTAGAAGGTTTTTATGATACGGATAATAAAGTAATGTCTATTCATACCGGAAGTACTGTTGCTGGAACAGAAGGTGCTTACACGCAAGGTGTTAATGCTTATAGAGATGTTACATTAAGCCTTACAACAAATGCAGTGGTTGGAAGTAAAGCTCCAAAAATCAAAATTAAAGCTGATTTTGATAAATTATTGAGTGGAAAAATCAATACAATTACATTATCAACAGGAACAGGTATGAGTGACAATGCTACTCCAAATGTGCATACTGCAGCTCAAATGGTAAAATTTGTGGACAATCTGGGAGGAAACGGAACAAACGATATTTCAGGAATGTTTTCTGTAACTAGTGTAGAAAACTAAATTATATTTCAGAGCCGTCTGAATTAAAAAGACGGCTCTATTTAAAATTCATTAAAATGAAAAAAAAAGTCAGCTTTATTATAATTGTAATCTTTTTCACTTCTTGTAGCAGTAGTGATTCTGATGAAACTTATTTTGATAATCCTGAGCTTTCATTACATATTCCCACAGATTTTCCAGAGGTAAACAGTTATGTGAGTTTGAACAAGCCTACAAAATATGGAGCTGAATTGGGCGAAAAGCTTTTTTCTGATAAAAGATTTAGCGCGGACAATACAATTTCATGTTCAAGCTGTCATATTCAAGCAAATGCTTTTGCAGATCATAATGCACGAGCAATTGGTATTGAAGGAAGAGTCGGACTTAGAAATGCACCACCGCTTCAGAATTTAATGTTTTTAAAGTTCTTTAATTGGGATGGGAGCAGACTCCAGTTAGAAACACAGCCATTAGTGCCAATTATTACGCACGAAGAAATGGATTCTTCGATTCTAGAAGTGATCGGAAAAATTAAAGACGATGCTTTTTATAAAAACTTATTTAAAAAAGCTTTTGGAGACCAAGAAATTACAGCTGATAGAATTTATCAAAGCATCGCTCAATTTGAATATACTTTAATCTCGGCTAATAGTAAATACGATAAAGTAAAACGAAAAGAAGGTCAGACGTTTACTGAGAGTGAAGCGGCGGGTTATGCGACGTTTCAGCAAAAATGTGCCAGCTGTCATAGTACAGAATTGTTTACAGACCAAAGTTTTAGAAATATTGGATTTCCGCTAAATACAGATTCTAATGAGGCGGGAAGAGGAAGAGTTACTGGAATTTCATCTGATTTTATGAGTTTTAGAGTTCCGAGTTTGCGTAATGTTGAATATACGGCGCCTTACGGAAGTTTTGGACAGTTCGCGACTTTAAAATCTGTTTTGGATTATTTTGACAATGGTGTTTTGGAAGCAGAGAATCTAGATCCTATTTTTAAAAATAATGGTAACAGAATTCCGCTTACAGAATTGGAAAAAGAAAACCTTATTGCGTTCATGAAAACTTTGAGCGACAAAGATTTTATAGGGAAGTAATCTCGAAAGACTTGATTTTACTGGTATTTGGCATTTCTTTTATAAAAAAGAAGAAATGTTTATAATATGTTGATAAATAATACGTTGCGAATAGTGTTAAAATCTGATTTCGATAGATTAAATGTTTTAAATTTAGTAACTGAATGATAGTTAATTATTTAAAGTATTTGAATATGGAAAGAGCTATAAAATTACAGGTTCGCAAAGAGCTTGACGGGAAGCAGCAGGTTAATATAATTAAGCTGAAAGGCAGTTTAATCACCAAAGGCTACACAGAAATTATCCATATTAGCGATAAGGACGATGAATTTTACATTAATTCGTTTGCAACCAAAACAGAAGCAAGCAACGAGGTAAAAGAATTTATTTTAGATTTTATAAACAAAGAAAATTTAAGCAATACAATTAGTGTTCTAGCATAATTTGATAGAATTGTACAATTGTAGTGCTTAATATCGCAGATTTAAACTGCACTTGTAAAAGTTGTATTTTGATCCAGATAAATAGGCTTATCTTGTTTAGCATCATCTGGTTTCTCGTCCCAATCTCCCCAATCTCCTACATAAGTTTTACGGAATATTAATTCGTTATTATCACCATTACAAACCAAAGTTCGGTCTGTACAGGTTTCATTGTTTGGACTGAAATTTATTTGTAAATCTTTCATGACGTAATTATTATAATTGTTTGTAAATGAGATTATAAAAGTAGAAATAACCAATCATAATTAATTATAAAATAATATTAAATTATTGTTTAATTTGCATGTATAGGTTTGAAAATTAACTCCATAAAAACAGCTGTCTCAAAAAGACAGCTGTTTTTTTGTAAGCTTCAGAGAAGCGAAATATTTATAGTCAAAAATGTTTTTTGCAATAAAAATAGCTCCGGAGGAGCGACATATTTTTTTTCATAATCGGAATACATGTCGCTCCTCTGGAGCTATTCTTTATTTGTCTTATTGGATTCTATAAATATTTTACCCCGCTGGGGTTTGCTGATAGAATAATTTTATCAATATCCTGTTAACTCAAAATGATTGTGCTTTTGAGACAGCCTTTTTTATATTTAAATTTTTCTGTTTTCCTCTCTATTAAGACACCTTCCTCGAGGTTCATCGCCTTCAAGAAGTATAATTTCAGAATGTAAAAACTGAGCGGCATCTGCAGAACCTTGCACTTTTGCCGCACTACGTTCTAGCATTTCAGCTTCAAATTCGTTTAGTACACATGCTCTCAATCCTCTTTCTCTCCATTTCGATTTAGCGTTACAGCCTTTCGAAATTTTTCTAGCCAGTTTTAAAGCATCAAGTAAGGCTTGATTGGCACCTTGTCCCTTAAACGGACTCATCGGATGCGCCGCATCGCCAATTAAGGTAATATTCGGATTCTTTTCTAATAATGTTGCACTTAATAATTCACGATCATAAACAGGATATCCAGAAATTAAATTTTCCTGTGTTGCTTCTAGAATTTGAGGAATAGGAGTGTGCCATTGCGTTCTTCTGCGAGCTTCTTCTTTTAATGCTTTTGGGCCTTTTGCGCTTAATTCTTTGGCTTCTTCTTCTGACATAGGAAAACTAAGTTGCCACATTACAGAATCTACAGTATATGGCATTATGTAAATACGTTCGTTTCCGTTGGCCGTCTGAAATATTGTTGCGCCATCTAATAACTCGCTTGAAAGTCCTTCGAGAGCACTTAAAGGACAAATTCCTAAGATTACAATACAATCCAAATAACGAAGTGGTGTAGTTTGGTTTCCAATTGTTAGTTTTCTAACAGCACTTCTAATACCATCTGCACCTACGACAAGGTCAGCTTTTGCAGTTTTTATTTCTCCGTTTACCTGAAAATTAAGTTCGACACCGTTTTCAGATTCATTAAAATCTACTAATTGATGTCCCCATTGAACATTGTTATTTCCTCCAAGCTGTTCCAAAAGCGCCAATCGAAGCGATTGTCTAGCGATATGTATGTTGGTGCGTTTTGTAGGTGTTTTGATGGCAGTTTCCAGCCATTTTCTAGTTCCCCATTCACCCAATATTTTGCCTTCAGTATTGTGTACAATATGTTTTGTTGAAATTACGCCATCCAAAGAAGTAATTCCTAAACCTTTCATAGCCTTACTGGCTTGCTGTAAAGTAAGTCCATAGCCTTGAGATCTCGCATTGAAGTCACTGTCTCTTTCATAAATTGTAAAAGGAATTCCGCGATGTAAACATGCTACGGCCAAAGCGACACCGCCTATACCTGCACCAATAATGGCAATATGTGGTTTTGTAAGATCAGGTTCAAGATAATTTTCAGATTGAATTAATCCAGATCCTGAGCAATTTTGGCACAAATGCAAGTGAGCTTTAGGACGAATGGGCGCTACACCGCTTTGTGTACTCTCAAATGCAGCCAATTCCGTTTTATAAAGACGTTGTGCTTTTTTAGTGAGTCCGCGATTTATTTTACCTTGTCCCTGGCATTCATGGCATATAGTCCACATAATCTTTTCTGTAATTGTAATAGGGCAAAGTTAGTGTTTTTAGAAGGATTTTTTTTTAGGCAACGTGCAGACCATTTGCAAAATATTCAATTTCTCTAGTTGTTTTTTGAACTACCTTTTCATTAGAAATTTCCAGTTTTTCCGTCCAATTGCCAAATTGATCATAGGTATATTGAAAACTATTATCTCGCGATTGAATTACATTGTCATGAACATCATATTCAAAAAAATTACAAGTTCCCATTGTTCTTCCAGGATACGATATTTTGTCTTCAATTAATAAATCTTTATCATTATAAAAATAGTAGTGATTTTCAAAAGAGTCTTCATCGTTAAAAGAAATACATTGAAACAATCTGTTTTTCTCATCATAAAAAAACATTTTTTTACTTTTAACAGCTTCATTACGATACATGATTTTTTCTATCAAAGTATCATCATCATAACTATATTTTTCCAAAGAATCCATTTGATTATCGATATAATACGTTTTAGTATAATATCCTTTTTTTGAGAAAGACAAATAATCAATTACAATTTCAAAGTCTCTGTAATTCGCTTTTTTACTAGTTATTCTTTCATAATTATCATATTGAATATCATAGTCTTTATCAGAATGATAAATCGATCCATCTTTTTGAATTTCTATTTTCAGATTTTGCTGTGTTTTTCTTCCATCACTGCTAATTTTAGTATACTTATTAGCAAGTCCCATTGCATCATCATATTCAAATAATTCTACAGAATTAGCTGAGTGATGCTTGTTGGAGAGCATTTTGTCTTCTATGAAACTTTTATATTTGGTTTCATAGCTATCTCCAACACTCCATTTTGTAATAATTTCCTTCTGCTCATTAAATTCAAGAGACATTGATTCTATTCCCAATACAGGTTCAAATTCGTCAGTATTACTGTTTATTAAATAAGCAGTCTGTTTCATGAATTTGATATTTCCCTTTAGACTTTTTAGCATATTTGCTTCAGAAGAGCCGTAAAACCATTGTGCCTTTTGATAGTTTTTTTCGAGATATGGAAACATAGAATAAATTGGTTAAGATAGTAGTTAGTATTTTTTTAATTTAAATACTCTTTTTGATTAAGAGTAAAAATAAAAATTTTCTTGAGAAATTGACATTTCAATTCAAACAATAAAAGTTTTATTTTATAATTTTTAAAAATGATTATATAAGTCAAACCATTGTATTTGAGGTAATTTTAATAATCATTTAAAAACGAAGAATTATGGAAAAGAATAATCAAACCCAGAAAAATCCGAATCCTAAACAACAGGGCGGAGGAGATCATCGAAATGACACGAGAAAACATCAATATAAAGAACATGACGAAGTTTTGACAAATGATGGAAATTATGATGGTGACACCAAAAAGTTTAAAGGTCAAGAACCAGAATTCGATGATAAATTGAATAATGAAGAAAAAAATAATACAAAGACGTCTCAAGTTTGTTTGAGGCGTTTTTTTTTAATACCAAATTCAATTATTGTCTTTAAACGACTTTTTTTAAGAGATAAAAGAGAAGAAGTAAAAAATATGAGTTGATTTTTATAGATTTGTAAAAATCTATTACAATCCCTAAGAATAATTGGGAAGCAATAATATAATACAAGGCATGAAATCGGTTACTTCAGTTTTTTTACTTTTAATGTTTGTCTGTTCAAGTTCTTACTCACAACTGAGCTCTGATAAAATATTCGAGAGTTTTAAACAAGGGGAACGCACCAATTGTTCATCTATAGCTTTTATCAAAGCGTCTTTAAACATTTATGGTCTAGACAACTTGTTTGTGAGCGAAAAGTTAAACGACGATTTGTATAAAATCACACTAAAAAATAACGCAACATTTAATCTGAATAGCAGTGAAATAAATAAAGCCAAAGAATCTGCAGGTTTTGTTTATATTAAAGACAATTGCGATAGCGAAAAAATTACCGATTATGCAGAACTGACTTACGCAGTAATGGCAAAATACAAACAGATTATAGATAAAGAATCTACTTTTGACAAAGCGCTGGAAGATTTAGAAGATGGAACAGTGTATACTCCAACAATTTACAAATACCTTGGATTTGCATTAGGCAAACAGATTCAAAAATTAAAAAAAGAATCAGGAACAGACTATTGCGGTGTTGTGGCTTGGTCAAAAGTGCATGCTGTTTTTGTGTGCGGAGAATTTATGGATTATTATGGCAATAAAAAGAGCTTGTGGATTAAATATCCGAGCCGTTTTAGAATAATTAAGTCGTAAAACAGTAAAATAACTTTTGGAAAAATGTGCTGAAATAGCCAAAATTCGTGCTTTGGCTGTACTATTTTCCCTATCGCAACGTCACAAATATAATTTTATTGTGAAAAAGAAATTATAAAAGTTGCATTTTAACATAATTTATATATTTTTGTTTTCATTCAAGAACCAAATCTATTAGAAAATGAAGAGTAAGATTATTTTATTATGTGTCCTTTTCTTCTTGACAACTGCTGCTGTTTCCGCACAGGCAAAAAATGCACCAAGAAGTATTATTAGTACAACAGCCTTAATTCGTAAATACCATGATCAAAAAGAGTTAAGTGGTATGCAAAAAGGAGAACTTTTAGAATTGTACATCGAACGTATTAAAGTTTTAGTAAAAACGCTTCCTTACATCGCTTTGGTTACTAAGCCGGGTGTAACAATGGCAGATTTAGGGATTCCTGATACTGGTGAAAACAAAAAAATCTTAGACGGACAGGCAGAAGGTACAACTGTTTTCTTAGATACTACAGTAGATTTCCAAAGAAAAATGATGCCTTATTCTGATAAAGGAAATCTTATCGCTGCAATCTTGTTTTATGAAACTACATTGAAATCATTGCACGAGTTTAACGAATTATAATATTTCAATACCAAAAATATAGAAAGCTCCAAGGTCTTATGATCTTGGAGCTTTTTTTTGCATTTAACTTTACAAAAAATGCAATTAAAAGTAATTTTTAAGTTTCAGATTAGTACAATTCTTATAAAACCATAAAAAACTACATTTTATATAACTATTTTATTTTTAGGTTTTTAAGGTGTTTTGTTGACGGGAGTTAACATTTTTTTTGCAAAAAGTTTAATTAAAATTTGGGAACTAAAATTTTTAACATACTTTTGTTCTATCAAATTAGTAGAGTTTAAAATTTAGTTAGAAATACAGAGATTAAAACCTTATCATTTCATTTTCAGAAATATAAAAGCATAAGACGTTTACACCTTATGCATCACTACGGTTAAAATTCCTCTTTTTAAATTCATTATAGATTTTTAATGACACTATCCTGAACAAGGGTAAAAATTGTATAGGCCAAATAAAATAATAATCTAAAAAAAGTAAAAATGAAAAAACGAATGTGCTGCAGATAAAAAAAGAAACCATTTCTGTTGCAGCAGAAATGGTTGGAGTTTAAAGAAATTGTCATCTCTAAAAGGAAAGCAGGAATAGTAAAAATCTGTTCACAGCTCGCCTTATTATTAAACTAAAACAAAGTAATGAAAATAAAATTAAAAAGATATGCTTGGTTATGTATTTTGTTGATTACCATAGGAGTTAAAGCTCAAGATACTAAGCCTTTGATTCAGTCTAAACTGGAAGGAACAGTAGTCGATGCCGTTACAAAAGAGCCAATTATTGGGGCTTCGGTTACTATTAAAGGAACTACACATGGTGTTATCACAGATACAGATGGAAAATTTTTCTTCCAAACAGGACAAAAATTCCCTTATACGCTTTTAATTAGTTATTTAGGATATAAAAAAGAAGAAGTTGTAGTTAACAAAAACGCGATTGTTATTGATCTTACCGAAGAACAAAATGCATTGTCTGAAGTAGTAGTTACGGCACTTGGAATTTCAAAAGAAAAGAAATCTTTAGGATACACGACTCAAGCCGTTAAAGGAAAAGAATTGGCAACTACAAAAGAAACCAACTTTTTGAATGCTCTTTCGGGTAAAGTGGCGGGTGTTCGTATTACCAATTCACAAGGAGATATGGGATCTTCACGTATTATTATTCGTGGAGAAACTTCTATCGCAGGAAATAACCAGCCGCTTTTTGTGGTAGACGGAGTTCCTGTAGATAATTCACAATTGAATTTTGGTGGAGCTACACGTGATTTTAGAAATGCAATTGCCGATTTGAATCCGCAGGACATTGAAACTTTGACAGTTTTGAAAGGACCAAATGCTGCTGCTCTTTACGGATCGCGTGCTGCGCATGGTGTAGTGCTTATTACAACAAAATCCGGAAAAGGTCAAAAATCAGGATATGGAGTTACTTTTAATACTGGTATAACCGTTTCTCAAGTCGCTACGTTACCTTCTTTCCAGAATAGTTTCGGACAAGGTTCTAATGGAAGATTTAGCTACGTAGACGGAAAAGGAGGAGGAGTTAATGATGGTGTTGATGAAAGCTGGGGACCAAGATTGGATGGCCGTCTTATTCCGCAGTTTTATTCTAAAGGTGAAGCAGTTCCTTTTGTGGCACACCCAAATAATGTGAAGGACTTCTTTAACACCGGACTTACGTATGACAATAGTGTTTCTATTGCAAAATCTAATGAAAAATCGGATTTCCGTTTAGGTGTAAACAACCAAAAACAGCTTGGAACTGTACCGAACAGTGAAATAAACAAAACAAACTTTACAATTAATACCAATTATCAGATTTCTGAAAATGTAAAAGTTGGGGTTAATGCGAATTATATTGTAACGAATTCTCCACAATTGCCAGGTGGTCCATCTGGTGGACGTGCGGCAGGTGTAATGCTTCAGTTTCTTTGGTTCGGACGTCAAGTTGACATCAATGAATTGGATAAAGACTGGAACACTAACTGGAATAACAGTTACTATAGCAACCCATATTGGAATGCGTATTACAATACAACAAGCCAACAGCGTAACCGTATAATTGGAGATATTCACTTAGATGCGAAATTGGCTGAAGGACTTAACTTTAGATTCCGTACAGGTGTTGATTATTACAACGATCGCAGAAAATATACTATCAAGTATGGTACAAACGGAACTCCTTTCGGATCGTATGCAGAAGATGCTTACACTGTAAATGAACAAAATACTGAGGGTATATTTCAATATACAAAACAGCTTAATGATGATTTTACTGTAGATGCACTTGCTGGATTCAACATTCGTAATCATAGCGATGCCAACAACTATCAGAAAGCGCCACGTTTAGCGGTTCCAGATTTGTATACTTTGACAAACTCGAGAGATCCGTTAACGTCATCAAATTCATTATCTAGATTGAGAGTTTACAGTGCTTACGCTTCTGCTCAGTTTGGTTTTAGAAATTATGCTTTCTTGAACGTTACGGCACGTAATGATTGGTCTTCTACGTTACCAAGCAGCAACCGTTCTTATTTCTATCCTTCTTTTAACGGAAGTGTAGTTTTAACCGATGCATTAAACATCAAGAGCAGTACGCTTGATTTCTTAAAAGTGAGAGGTGGATGGTCTGAAGTAGGTAACGATGCAGATCCGTACCAATTGGCTACGGTTTACAATTTCCAAACTGCTTTTGACGGAAACCCAATTCAGACTTCTTCTCAAAAGAAATTAAATGAAAACTTAAAACCAGAAACAACTCGTTCTACAGAGGTAGGTCTTGAAGCTTCTTTCTGGAAAAACAGACTTCATTTTGATGTAGCGTATTATAATACGAATAGTTTTGACCAGATTTTAGAAATAAAAACGACAGCGGCGAGTGGTTATACTTCACAGTTAATCAATGCAGGTAAAATTAACAATCAAGGTATAGAAGTGCAGTTGGACGGAAATCCAGTTCAAACAGAAAACTTCAAATGGAATGTGGCTTTAAATTATTCTAAAAATAAAAGTAAAGTAGAAATTCTAGATTACGCGGGAGATATTAAAAACTACACAATTGGTTCTTCTGGAGGTGTTGATGTTTTGGCATCTGTTGGACAAGCTTATGGAGCACTTTACGGAACAGCCTATGAGCGTAATGCAAGCGGTAATATTGTGGTAGGAGCAAACGGTCTTCCAAAAGCAGATCCGACAAAAAAAGTTTTAGGACATTATACGCCAGATTATTTAGCAGGTCTTACAAATACTTTGACATACAAGAATCTTGAACTTTCGTTCCTTGTTGATGCTAGTGTTGGTGGAGAACTTTTCTCTGGAACAAATAGAACAGGAAACTATACAGGAGTTTTAGCACAGACTCTTCCAGGGCGTGGTGCTGAAAACGGCGGATTAAGCTATTACTATCCAGGAAACAATACGGCTAACCCGAAAACTCTCGTAGCTGGCGGAGCTGCTCCAAGCGGAGTAACGGTTTATGATGATGGAATGATTTTCGAAGGTGTATTTGCAGACGGAACTCCAAACAATAAATTGATTAGCGCGCAGGAATATTACAAAGCGTCTTACAACATTAGCGAAGCATATGTCTATAGCTCAACTTTTGTAAAAATGAGAGAGATAAAACTTACTTATAATGTTGACAAAAAGCTAGTTAAAAAACTGGGATTAGAAGGAGCAAGTATTACTGCTGCTGGTCGTAACTTATTCTTTATTTACAAAGATGCACCAAATATTGACCCAGAAACGGCTTTCAATACAGGAAATGCACAAGGATTAGAAAGCTTAGCGTTGCCAACAACGAGAAACTTCAGTCTTAACCTTAATGTTAAATTTTAAAAACTCGGAATCATGCTAAAAAAACTATCATATACAATACTGTTTGCATTGGCACTGAGCTCTTGCAGTGATACTTTAGACGATATAAATAAAAACCCAAATGCAACTGAAACTCCGTTAGCGCCTTATTTGCTAACAGGAACCTTAAAACAAGGAGCAGATTTATATTGGGGAGATGCCAATAACTTTAACTCGACTTTGTTATTTGCACAGCATTGGGCAAAAATCCAATATACAGAACCAGATCGATACGATGTTTCGAATGCTTCTTTCACCACATTGTGGGATAAAGGATATTCGACTCTAATTACAGATTTGAACACCATTTTAAAATTTCCAGATGCGCAAGCTAATTCTAATTATAAAGGGATTGCTTTAACGCTTCGTTCATGGACATTTTTATTGCTGACAGATGCTTACGGAAGCATTCCGTACAAAGAAGCGGGGCAAAATGTAACGCCAGCGTACAATACTCAAAAAGAAGTGTACACAGGATTGCTTGAAGATTTAAAACAAGCTCAATCGCTATTAAATCCTGCAAACGGAAGTGTTATTGGAGACTTGGCTTATAAAGGAGATATCTTGAAATGGAAAAAACTGGTTAACTCACTTCGTTTGCGTATTGCTTTGAGAATTTCTGACAGAGAACCTGCTTTGGCCAAACAAGTTGCAATAGATGCTACAAGTGATGCGGCAGGTTTAATAAGCAGTAATACCGAAACATTCCAGTTTGTTTATACCAGTTCGCCACAGCAAAACCCTGCTTCAGCTTGGTTTGAAACGAGAGACGATTTCCGTATTTCGAAAACTATGGTCGACCAATTATACGCATTATCAGATCCGCGTTTGCCAGTTTTTGCGCAATTGCCATCAGACGCAAGCGTAGGTAAATATGTTGGAGGAGCAAACGGATTATCAAATAGTGATGCAAATAGCCAAGGTTTTGCTAAAACATCAAAACCGGGAACTTATTTCCTTACTTCGGCTTCGCCAGCAGTAATTGCTTCTTACTCTGAAACTCTGTTTAATCTTGCAGAAGCTGCTGCACGCGGTTATATTTCTGGAGACGCAGAACAATATTATAATAATGCTATTACAGCTTCTTTAAATCAGTTTGGAGTTAACAATGCGACAACTATTTCAACTTATCTGAATCAGGCAAGTGTAAAATACGATGCTTCAAATTATGCTAAATCAATTGGTACGCAAAAATGGATTGCTTTCTTCGGACAAGGTCTTGATGCTTTTACAGAATGGAGAAGATTGGATTATCCAGTGTTAACAGCTGGTCCAGCTACTGTTTTGGACGGAAAAATTCCTTCGCGTCTTTTCTATCCTGGTACAGAACAGTCACTAAACGGAGCTAGCTATCAAGCAGCTGTTACAGAACAAGGAAAAGATTTATTGACAACCAAATTATGGTTTGATGTGAAATAAACAATGTGTTGTTTTTTTGAGTCAAAAAGCCCTGCATCTTAATTGATACTGGGCTTTTTTATTTAGATTACAATTTTTTTTATAATTTTTCATACCAATTTAAAATATAATCGGCGACACCTTCCCAGCCGGGTTCTCCACAAATAAAATGACTTTTGCCATCAAATATTTTAAGATCAACACGACCTGCATTTTCTTTATATCTGCTGGCAATTGACTCTGTTAAACTTGGTGGAAAAATATGATCGCTGCCACCGCCAATAAACAGAATTGGCTCATACGGTTTTTTGAAATTGATATTAGAGAAAGAATTTAAAACCAATTCTCGACTTACTTTATAACTTTCGGGTACCGCAAATTTTTCAAAAGCATTCTTCTTTTCTGCTGCAGGTATAGTATTAAAAAAAGCGTAATCGTACCAATCACGGCTTCCCATAAAATATTTTTTAGAAGAAAAGAAACCAAAAGCAGGCAATACAGTTTTTAAGGTTTGAAATGGCGGAAAAACATTTTTTGGAGGTGCTCCGTCAATGCTTACACCTGCAGCTGCTTTTCCTAATTCTACCAATTTTAACGTAGCCATTCCTGCCATTGAATGCCCAATTACCAAAGGTTTTTCGGGTAAAGTATCTATTAATCTACTGATATTATTCACAATATCTATAAATCCAGTTTTAACCAGATCTGGGTGAACTTTTGCTCTTAAGTCGGCAGGATTTCCATCGTGCCCAGGATTGGTAGGGGCATAAACAGTATATCCTTTTTGTTCATAGTACTTTTTCCATTCGGTCCAAGTTTTGTCGTTGACAAAATTTCCGTGTATCAGTACAATTGTTTTTGATTTTGACATGATTCTTTTTATTTGATTAATGTTAGAATTTCTTTTAAAATTTCTTGTCTTGAATCTTATAAAAGTTAACTTTTTTTTCAAAAAAACAATTTATATGCCATGCTTTAAAGTGTTTGATAATAGGAGCTTATCGTTATTTTGTTGATATAAAAGCACTATATATCGCTAAACAAATTTATATTAGTGAGATTTCGCTATAAAATCAATTCACGCTTGTTTTTCAGATTATCTTCTTTTTTCATTGATTGGGAATTCTTTTGAAAACTCAATTTTAAGAATCGTTCCGTTATTGTTTTCCATAGAAAAAGTAGCATCCAAGTCATCACTTAAGCCTTTTATCAGACTTAATCCAAACGAATTGATTTTTTTATCGCTGATATTCGTATCAAAACCAACTCCGTTATCTGCAATAGTCAAGAGATATTTGTTTTCAGATGTGGCTTGCAATGTCACGTAAATCATTCCGGTTCTGTTGTCTGGAAAAGCATATTTTATAGAATTGGTAATTGATTCGTTTAAAATAAGTCCAAGCGGAACAGCTTGTGCAACGTCTAATTCAAGTGGATCAATTTTGAGTTCAAAACGAATGCGCTGTCCAAGCGAAAAAGATTCTTTTAAATACTCCACCAATTCTTTGATATAATTGGGCATATTAATTGTCGAAATATTCTCTGAATTGTACAATTTCTGATGAATCAAAGACATGGAATGAATACGATGCTGGCTGTTTTTAATAGCAGATAATGCCATATCATTCTCCAAATAAGCAGATTGCGAATTCAAAAGACTGATTACAGTTTGAAGATTGTTTTTTACACGATGATGAATTTCTTTCAAAAGCCATTCTTTCTCGTCGAGCAAATGCCTTAGATTGATATTCTTTTGATTGATTTCTTTTTCTTTCTGTTCTAATTCGGCATTGGTTCTCTGTTTTAAACGGTAGCGATTGTACAATAACACAATTGAAAGAACCAATAAAACCAAGCTCCAGATCGATACAGTGTTTAATAATTTTGATTTTTTTAATGCCGTTTGCTGTAGATCTGTTTCTTTGTCTAATAATTTGATTTTCTGTTCTTTATTTTCAGTTTCATACTGTATCCTAAGTTCTTCAATCTGTTTGTTTTTAGCATAATCCAAAAGAGAATCACTCATTTTTTTATATAATTTATGATGTGCCAAAGCCGATTTAAAATCGCCATTCAAGGAATCTAATTTATATAAAGACATTTGTAGCGCTTCAGAATTGTAGTTTTGACTATACTTTTTTGAAACAGCCGCAATCTTATCGATATACAATTTTGTTTTCTGCAGGTTATTTCGGTTTGAGTAAAACAAAGCAATAGACGAGTAGGTATTGCAGATATCTCGATACGTTTGTGGTGAATCTAAGCCATCGGCAGCTTCTCCTGCTTTTATAAAATATTTTTCTGCGGTGCCGTAATTTTTAATTCGCCAATAGCAATTAGCGTAACCATAATTCATAAGCATATTGTCAAACTTATTGGGTGGCGGATATTTGCTCGTTACCGAATTCATGTATTCAACAGCCTCTTTGTTTTTCCCTTTCATCGACAAAGCTACGGTTGCTGTCATAAAACTTTTGTACCAACTACCGCTATTATAAGCATTTTGTCCGTATTTAATGCTTTTTTCAGCAGCCTTCATTGCATCGTCAATATGACCCATATTTAAATAAATTAATCCCAATCGCATATAAAAAATATCGGCAAAGGTGTAATCATTGGTAGATTCCATGCTTTCGACACTTTTTAGGGCATAATACAGCGCATTCTTCATATTAAACTGCACGCCTTCGATATAAGCAATTGTGGTTTCGCTAAATTGCTGCTGCCTAAAACCGATTTTGCGCATATCGGCAATATTTTGATAAAGGATTTTCTTGGCATCATTTATTTTTCCGTGCCAAAAATAAATGGTGCATATTCGTGCTTTTGTTGCAAGTCTTTTTTCTTCAAAGCCTAAAGTTTTATATAAAGCTTCCGCTTCTATTAAGATTTTTTCTTTTTCGGGATCTAAATCGTGCTGATTGGTAGCCTGATTAAATAATGCATCTGCCAGTGCGGCTTTGTCATTTTGTTTTCGGCACTCATTTACTACTTGAGAAAAGCATTTTTTGCTTTCCGGATAGTTGTTAATTTGAAAATAAAACTTTCCTAATAACATCAAACTCTGATGGAGCCATTTTTGAATTTTTAACTGATTACTGATTTTAACTGCTTCAGATATATAAAGATTAGCGTTTTTTATGTCGTCTGGTTTTGTAAAAGGTTTGAATAAGTAAAAAGTTCCCAATTGCAGAGCCAGTTTTATTTTATCGACGTTTTTTGACTTGTGGTAAAGCTTCTTGGCAGCTTCTATATTTCCTTTTTCAATTAAATCATTTCCAATTAGATAAGAACCATCATTATAACCTTCATCATAAGCTAAAGAGACAGGCAGTTTATAAGCTTTACAAGTTAAAACCACAGCACTGTCTGCATCTATTGATCCTTGATTGGAATTGTATAAATAGGAGGAACAGGTATGTATTAAAAGACGCTTCTTTTTTAAATTATAACCAGCTGTTGCGGGATGATTTTGTGCTTCGAAATTAATTGTAATAAAGAACAGCAAACAAAAAAAGTACAGTGGCTTCATCGTTTTATTAGAATTAAATTTTAGTAAGTGTTTAATTAACAAATATAAAGAGAAACAATTGTGTTTGGGTTGAAAAATAACACGAAAATTATGGTAAAATATGATTTTTATTTAGCTAAATTTGGAAACGCTTAATTTTAATTGTGATAATTAACTATTTTTGTATCAATTAATTAAGTGTAATATAGGACAAAATTTACTCACTTATGAAAAAGTCTGCCGATAACGGATTTGAAGCTGCAACTTCAGCATTAAAAAAGCGAATTTTAATTGTTGAAGATCAGTTTATTGAGGCACACGATTTACAGCTAATTCTTGAAAAAGCAAACTATGAAGTTACAGGAATTGCACGATCGGTAGAGCAGGCTTTGGAACAGATTGAGATTGAAAAACCAGATTTGGTATTTTTGGATATCATGCTCAAAGGCAAGCGAGATGGTATAGAACTAGCACATATTCTTAAAGAAAAACATATAGGTTTTATATTTCTTTCGGCAAATTCCAGTAAAAGTATTTTAGACGAGGCAAAAACTACCCAACCCTACGGATTTATTGTAAAACCATTTCGAGACCAAGATGTTCTTACGACTCTCGAAATCGCTTTTTATCGTCAGCAATATAGTTTAGAAAGCCAGTTGAGGCAACAGTTTCAGCTTCAGAAATTAATTTCAGAAATTATAAATTCAGATGTAAAGAAAGAAGAGGCTTTGTTGGCTTTTGCAAAAGCGGTTCAGACTTTTATTCCTTTTGATTATTTAGAAACGGGTTTTGTAACGACAACACATTATGATAATCTCGGAATTGTTCGCAGAAATATAGATCAGTATCAGATTATTAACCTGCAGAAACTTTCTCAAATAACAGAATTATCTGAAAAAGAAATAAACGAAACTTATAAAAAGTCAAAAACAGATAAAGAGCCTATAATTTATAGTGAAGAAGCCCTGATAAATAACTTTCAGGAAGCTCCAATAAAGGCTTTGATTGCTCATAATTTTGGGATAAAATCGTATTTGGTTTTTCCGCTTTCAATTGCTGCGATTCAGAATTATCATTTTACTTTTTACAGCCGCAATCTGAATGTTTATTCTCAGGAGCATTTACGAATTTTAAGTTCGCTTGAACCCATTTTTAGTCAATTTGTAGCTAAAATTTATTCGAAAGAAGATTTAAACTTGTCCTCTAAAAAAGCTGAAATCAAAAATGCTAAAGTTGTTACCGAAGAGGGTTTTGAAGGCATTATTGGCAATAGTTCGCAAATGAATTCTGTTTTTAATTATATCCGAAAAGTGGCGCCTTCTGACACTTCGGTTCTCGTTCTTGGCGAAAGCGGGACAGGAAAAGAAAAAATTGCGCAAAGTATTCACGCCTTATCTCCAAGAAAAGATAAGCCATTGGTTATTATTAATTGTGGAGCTATTCCCGAAAATCTTGCTGAATCATTGCTTTTTGGACATGAAAAAGGGGCTTTTACAGGCGCATTGGATAAACGTATCGGTAAATTTGAATTGGCAGACGGAGGAACGATTTTCTTAGACGAAGTAGGAGAGATGTCTCTAGAACTTCAGGTAAAGCTGCTTCGTGTTTTGCAAGAAAGAGAAATTGAACGCGTAGGCGGTACTTCTTCTATGAAAATTGATGTTAGGATTATTGCAGCGACCAATAAAAACCTTGAAGAAGAAGTAGCAGCAGGAAGGTTTAGAATGGATTTGTATTATCGTCTGCACGTTTTCCCGATTATGGTTCCGCCATTAAAAAAGAGAAAAGAAGATATTCCTGATTTAGCCAATCATTTTATTGCGGTTTACAGTGATAAAATGGGCAGAAAAGCACCAATTCTCTCCGATGCGGCTTTGCAGCAGATTATGAATTACAACTGGCCAGGAAATATTAGAGAACTTGAACACGTTATGCAACGAGCAATTTTACTGACTGACGGAAATACAATTAAAGAAATTGAGCTTTCTATGTCATCAAAAATGCATCCTGAACCAGTATCAGAGTCATTTTCTATAAAAACGATATTAGAAAACGAAAGGGACTATATTCTCTATATTCTCAAAAAATGCAACGGAAAAATTTCGGGATCTGGCGGTGCAGCCGAAATTCTTGATATTCATCCGTCGACGTTGAATTCTAAAATTAAAAAGCTGGAAATAAAGAAAGGGATTATTTAGTAGAAATGTTGATTCTGTTTTTAGTCACATTTACAAATATAGCCTGTGGTTTCAACCACGGGAACACAAAAAAAATTCGCGATCAATTAAGTAATTTTCATTAACCAATTTGCGATAAATTCAGCGATATTTTCCCAGTTTTCCTGAATGATACTTAGATGATTTGAATTTTGAAATTCTTTGTAGCAAGTTATGGAATGTAGGTTTTTGTATTTTTTAAAATTGGAATAATTCAAAGAAGCGGGGGTAAAAACATCTTCGGAACCCGATATAAACAAAAGTGGATTGTGTTTCTTATTAAAATCTATTTTTCCTGTTTTGGTAAAAATATCACGCATAATTAATTTCGATTCTGGAATTAATAGCGCTTCATAGCTTTCTTTTTGTTCTTCAAAAGTCATTTCACCAGTAAAATAGTATTGCCAATCCTTAAAAGACATTAAATAGGTTTTCCTTTTTGAACCGAAAAAAACCGAAGTTTTCCAGATTGTTTTATAAAAAGGTAAATTAAAATAAAGCACATTGGCGGGCGGAATAGAATTAATGCAGATTCCTGCAGAACATAACTCTTTCTGAATTAGTATTTGAGTTAAGAGACCTCCATAAGAATGACCTATTATAATAGGTTTTTCAGGGAGTTTGTCCATAATTTCGATATAATAATCCACTAGATTACTTAAACGAATTTGCGCAATTTTTGACTCGCGATGTGTTTGTCTTAAAACGGCAGGCAGTTCGTTTTTGTGCGGCCAGGGCGGTGCGACAGTTTTATATCCTTTACTTTCAAAAAAAACAATCCATTCTTTCCAGCAAGTATGGCTTACAAAAGCTCCAGTGATAAACATAATTGTTTTTTTATTAGATAAATACATCATATCGAAGCTATTAGATTAATTTCTAGAAAACCAATAAACCTTTAAAAACAAAAGAGATGCCTTTTTTGTAAAGTATTGATTATAAAAGAATTGCTGACTCAGATTATTTCTGAGTTATTATATATCGTTAAAATCAAGTTTTGATTATTGAAATATCATCAGTTTATAGCTAAAAAAAGCTTGCAAGTGCTTTATTTTTAAGCTTCTGCGTTTTGGTTTAATCTTTGTCTTCGTCTTTAAAAAATAATATAGGTTTCAATCTTTTAAATTATAATTATGGAAAAAATTTATAATACAGAAACAAGTTTCGCAGAAATTGGTGACCGTACAATTGCTTATCGTTCTTACGGAAAAGGAAAAGCAATAATTTTTGTAAACCGTTTTAGAGGAACGCTGGATACTTGGGATCCGTTATTTATTGCTGAGTTGGCAAAAAAGTTCAACGTTATTGTATTTGATTATTCTGGAATTGGTTCTTCTACAGGATATCTTACTCCAGATATTACAGTTGTAGCCAAAGATGTTAAAGATCTAGCAGATTTCTTAAAGCTCGATTCGGTTATTGTTTTAGGATGGTCTTATGGAGGATTGGTAGCGCAAACGGCAACTTTACTATATCCTAATTTGGTGACGCATGCTATTTTAGTAGGAACAAATCCGCCAGGGAAAAATGAGATTCCGATCGAACAGGCATTTTTTGATGCTGCATTAAAACCATTAAATGATTTTGACGATGAAATTGTTTTATTTTTTGAACCAAAATCAGAATCTAGCCGATTGGCAGCAAAGGCTTCGCATGATCGAATTCATAAAAGAATTGAAGTAGAAAAAATTCCTTCGACAATGGATGTTTTTCAATTGTATTTTGGTGGTGGAGATACTTTTAGAGAAGATCCACTTAATTTTAGAGAACAGCTTAAAAAGATAAAAACACCAATTTTGATTATTTCTGGAGATCATGATATCAGTTTTGCGGTAGACAATTGGTATCCGATTATCAATCAAATGACAAACGCACAAATGATTGTTTATTCTGGAACAGGACATGGACCTCAGCATCAATATCCTGAATTGACAGCACAGTATATTATCAATTTTGTAGAATACATATAGTTTTAAGTTCATCAGCAGAACTTAATTATATGCAAAAGGAATAGTGTCAGCAGCTATTCCTTTTTTTATGTAAAAAAATTTCAGAATCTATTTTGAGGATTAATTGCAAATGATATTTCGCTAAAAGCTGTTTTTTAGCGAAATATAGCAAAGAAAATACTCAATTTATATATTTATCGTGCTGTTTATTTTAGGGAGAAATAATTGAAGCGAAGCACCTTTAAACGCGTCTAAAGCTTTTTGATGATCCATTACAATAAAACCAAAAGTATCATAATGAACGCCTAAAATTTTATTGACACCAACAAGTTTTGAAGCTTCAATAGCTTCTTCGATTCCCATTGTGAGTCCGTCGCCAATAGGAAAAACAGCAAAGTCAAGTTTTGTAAACTTAGGAATAAGCTGCATGTCTAAGGTTAGAGCGGTATCACCGCTGTAATAGAAATTGCCATCGGCAGTTGTAAGCACAAAACCACAGGCAATTCCGCCATAAGAACCATCCATAAAACTGCTTGGATGCTGTGCTACGACACATTTTACAGTTCCGAAATCAAAATCAAATTTACCGCCTGGATTTATGGGATGCGCATTTTCGATTCCGTTTTTCAATAGCCAATTATAGATTTCGAAATTCCCGAGCACTTTTGCTCCCGTATTTTTAGCAATTCGTTCCACATCTAGAATATGGTCATAATGCGCATGAGAAATAAAAATATAATCTGCTTTTATGGCATCAACATCAACCTCTTTGGCTAATTCGTTTGGTGTAATAAAAGGATCAAAAAGAAGGTGTTTTCCGTTGGCATAAACAGAAAAACACGAATGTCCGTAGTAAGTAATTTTCATGGTAAATAGTTTTAAATCAGTTAATAATGAAGAATATTTTTCCAATAAATGTGCCAATGGGAAAGAGTGTTATAAAAGCAAAAATCATTAAGAAATGCATAAATGCTCCAGCGGAGCAAAATATTTATAGAAGAATCCATTTAGCAGTCACAAAAAAGCTCCAGCGGAGCGACATATAAAATACTTCTTATTTCTTGTTTTGATAAAAAACGAAAGGCTATGATTTTCCATAAATTAAAATAGCACTTGTAAAATAAAATCTTTATCTTTAACTAGTTGGTATATCGGTTTATATGTGTTTTTTGCTGTTATACTTTTTGTAGCTGTTTAGGTTAAGAACCCCATATTTTCGTACACAGTAATTCTAAATACATTCAAACAATTTCAGAATTTATCTGAATAATAAGTTTTTATCTCATTTCTATTTTATCCTGTTGTTTTTAATTAAACAGCAAAGAAGTCGCTAGTTAAAAGTAATTTCAATTCATAAGAATATTATATAGATGCACGTAAGACTACATTTTCTAAAACCTATTATTTTGTTTTGCTTTTTGTTTGTTTTGAAAACAAAAGCTCAGACTACTTCTCTTGAAGAATGTTTTTCTATAGCAAAGCAAAATAATATTACCATCAAACAGGCAAAATCTGCATTAAAAACAGGCGAATATAATCTTCAGGCCGAAAAGAAAGGCTATCTGCCAAAAGTAGATCTCTTATCAAGTTATTCCTATTTAAGCAGTCCGCTAACGATAAACTTGCAAACCGTTAGAGACGGAGTTGTTGAAGGTTCGTCTAAACAAAGTGTCAACACGGCAAACGAAATCTATCATGAAATTACAGGAGGCAATTTATCTCAGGCTGCACAAGATCGTATTTATAATGCTTCAAAAACGGTCATTGGCGGTATTTATCCCGATTACAATCCGAGTTTAAGCAAGCAGTCTTATTTTGTTGCTGGAGTGGGAGTTCGTCAGCCTATTTTTCTTGGAAATAAAATAAATTCAAGCATAGATCTGGCTCAATCAGTTGCAAATTCAGCGGGAATTGGAGTAGAGATTGCGGGCAAAGAAGTCGATTTTTTAATTGCAATTCAGTATTTAAGAATATTGTACCTCAACTCTTTAATTAAAAAACAAGAACAAATTGTAAATGCTTTAGATAAAAATAGAAACTACGCCGAAGAATTGGTCAAAAATAAAATTCTGCCTCCGTACCAACAAAACTGGACCAATGTGGTTTTAATTCAGGCGCAGAGCCAGTACAATAATATCAAGATGGAAAAACAAAATGCCCATCTCGAATTGAATAAACTAATGGGAGTTGACCTTGACACCACAATTGTGATTTCAGATACTTTAAGATATGCGGAAATCAATCTAGAAAAACCTATGAAAGATTATTGGCTTACTAACCCGGTTTACAGAATTGCAAACAACAAAATCTCTTATGCAGAAACTGCAGAAAAAATCAGTAAATCTATGGCTTTACCTAATGTTTTTGCGATAGGTAATTACAATTTGTATCAGAAAGATTTGCCAGTTTCTATTCCCGATTGGTTCGTAGGTTTAGAATTGCAATGGACTTTGTATAACGGGCAGACCAATAAAAAGACTTTAGCAGCCAAACAGCTTATTGAAGAAGCCAAGTTAGGAGAGGAGAATTCCAGTCTAATGCTTCAAGTGCAGTCGAGAGTGGCAAAGAATAAAATGAGTTCGCTGCAAAATGATGTTATGGCTATGGATGCGGCGAGAAAAGAAGCCAATACGACCAGCAGCTTAATTACCAAAAGAATGAACAATCAGCTTTCATCGCCAAAAGACGTTAATGATGCTTTGCTGGTGGAAACAGAAATAGAAAAAGGGTATTATACCGCTGTTTTAGGATACTACTTAGCATTAGCTGAATATTTTAATAGTTTAGGAAATCCAAGTCAAATAACGCAATTTATTAAATAGATGAAAGATATATTTAAAAACTACTGGGCGCTGATCATTCCAATCTTTGTAGTAATAGCAGGACTGATTTTTTTCTTAAAAGACAATAACAAAGAGGACAACAATTTCATAGGAATGGTTGATGCAACAAGTGTTGACGTAGCGGCCGAATTTCCAGGTAGATTGGATTCGTTGCTTGTAAAACAAGGTGATACCGTAAAAACGGGACAATTGCTGGCTGTACTTCGTTCTAACGAAATAAACGCCATAAAAGCTCAGGCATTATCGGCCATTGATGCCGCAAAAGGACAGCAGGAACTGCTTACACAAGGAGCAAGACCAGAATTGATAGAAGCGACTTCTAAACTATATCAAATTAGTCAGGAGCAATATAAATTGTTTAGCACAACTTACGATCGTATGGAACGTCTGTATAATGAAGATGTGATATCGGGACAGGAAAAAGATGTTTTCTATTTTAAATTTCAAGCCGCAAAAAAGGAAATGGAAACCGCTCAGTTAAATCTTCAGATGCTAAAAAACGGAACTCGACCAGAATTACTAAAAACGGCAAATGCTATTGTAAAACAAGCAGAACAAGCGTATGAACTGACCAAAGCACTTGGCGATAATACAAGAGTTTATGCTCCTGCAGATGGCGTAATTTCTAACTTGGTTACGCATCAGGGCGAAATTATTTCTATAGGATATCCGATTATGACGATTGAAAAGAAAAACTCCACTATAATTAAATTTAATATCCGACAAGACAAATCAAATCTGCTTAAAGTTGGAAGCAAGACAGCGGTTAAAGTTCCCGGTTGCGAACCAGAAACGTTTGATGCCGTTGTGCATTCTATTGCGCCAACATTAGAATTTGCCAATTGGGTTCCGTCCAAAGATAAAGGAGAATTTGAACTGAGAACTTTTACGATAGAAGTAAAACCCGAAAACCTTGGGCAAATTAAAGGACTTCGTTCTGGTATGACCGCTTCTTTAATTCTTCCTCAATGATTTTGATGCTGAACATAATTATTAGAGAATGGAAGCGCATTCTAAGTCTAAAGGTATTTTATTTGGTAATGCTTGTAGTTCCTGTCGCTTTGTTTTTCTTCTATGCTCTTATTTACCAAAAGCAGGATGCCAAAAATTTAGCATTTGCAATTTGGGACGAAGATCAAAGCGCGATAAGCCGAGAGCTGATTTTTTTATTAGAACAAAAAGAAACGCTTCAAATTACCAGAAGAGTAAGCAGTGAAGCTGAAGTTAAAAAATTGATTCAAGAAGGGAAAATATTGGGTGCCGTACATTTTCCTGCCAATCTTCAAAAGAATATTTATAGCCGTCATCCGAGCAATGTGACTTTGTACACCAATGCCGCCGCGCTTGTTCCTGCTAAGTTAGTTTATAAGGCTGTCGCCGAAGTTGTAATTACAGGAAGTACAGGCGTAATTTTACAAAAATTGGTAAAAACCGGAATGAAAGCTGATCAGGCAATGGCAATTGCAAATCCAATAAGTCTTAAAACCTATCAGCTTTATAACCCAACTTACAATTATCAAGAATATTTGGTTCCTGGATTAATAACAGTCGGAATGCAGATGATTTTGATTATTAGTTCTATGCTGGCTTTAAATTATGAATGGGTTACAGGAACGATGCAAGAACTTTACGATTCATCAAAAGGTTCTGTTGTTGCTGTAATTGTCGGAAAAACAATAGCGCATCTTAGCATCAGCTGGATTAATTTTCTCATTATTACAGGAATTATTTTTACTTTTTTCGATATTGGGGTTCCCGCAGCCACAGGGAAGTTTTTTGTACTATACACCATGCTTTCTTTGGCATGTATTGGTATCGGAATGTTTATATCGGCTTTGTTTAAAGACGTTATGCTTTCGGGAGATGTTGCTCTTTTTTATACTTCACCCGCTTTTGTGTTCAGCGGATTTACTTTTCCGAGATGGGCAATGCCTTGGTACGATCAATATTATGCGCTTATTATGCCTTATACCGCATTTTTAGATGGATTTTTTGAGGTGTATTATATGAATTTACCCTTGAGATATGCTCAAGGAGAAATGGCCAAACTCTTATTGTTTTGTCTGGTAATGTATCCGACAGCGATGTTGTTGTTTAAACGTCAATTTAATTCGATTAAAGATGAAAAAGAAACCGCAACAATCGCTGATTAGTCTTTTCCTAAGGGAAGCTTCGCAAGTGGTAAAGGATCATAGTTTGCTGCTTACGCTTCTTATTGCTCCTCTGCTTTATGCCTTTTTTTACGGAAGTATTTATATCAATAAAGAAGAATTTGATGTAAAATTGGCCGTTGTTGATGATGACGGCTCGAGATTATCGCGTTTGCTGCAGCAAAATATAGACGATTCTCCAATAGTAGAACTCATTCATTTTTCGAATTTGGAACAGGCAAAAGAACAGATGTATCAAGGGAATTGCCAAGGATATTTTTATATTCCAGAAGGAACAGAAGCCAATTTATTGAGTTTAAAACAAAGCAATGTGGTATTGGCAATCAATGCAGCGAGATTTCTTCCTTCGAGTGATTTGTTATTAAATGTACAGCAGATATGTCTGACCGTTGGAGCAGGAGTGAGACTTCAATATTATCAGAAAAAAGAAGGCATGAGCACTACTATTGCTATGGAAAATGTGATGCCTGTAAATTTAGATTATCGCCCTTTGTTTAACGAAAGATCAAGTTATGGCGCATTTTTATTGCCCGGATTGCTGGCCTTGATTTTACAGCAGACCTTATTGATTGGCTTATGCGAAAGTGTGGCAGGTGAGCGTCAGCGTTCTCGTTTAGGCGAATGGCTAGGTTCTGGTATTTCTAATGGTATTTGGGGAAAAGGATTGTTTTATCTCATACTTTTTTCTTCGTATGGTTTTTTCTTTTTAAATGTAAATTATAAACTGCTTAATTTACCTATGAGAGGAAACGGTTTTGAATTAAGCTTATTATTACTTTTGTTCATAGTAACTTTAATTCCGATGGCTCAGTTTATCGGTTCGCTTTTCAAATCGCAATTGCTTTGTCTGCAGATGATGGCTTTCTCCACTTATCCGATTTTCTTGATTACTGGATACAGCTGGCCTTTTGAATCGCTTCCGTTAGCATTGCAGTGGCTGTCTAATCTTTTGCCTACAACGCCTTTTATTGTTTTGTATACCTCTATTGTGCAGTCTGGGGCAAGTTTATGGGATAATCCGTCTGTTTTGTTGCATCTTATTCTGCTTTTTGCTTTTTACAGTACGATCTGTTTTATTCGTTTAAAATATCTGAAAAAGAGTTATGAGTTATGAGTTATGAGTTATGAGTTGTGAGTTGTGAATTGTGAATTGTGAATTGCGAATGATTCGTAAATCTAATTAATCTGCGAGAGGAAAAATAAACTAGCTTTTAAAGCCTATTTAAATCTTCAGAAAAACAAATAAAAAAAGCTGGAATAAATCGCATTTTACGATTTGCTCCAGCTTTTGAATTGAGTTAGTTACTTAAATTTTTATAACACGACTAACGGAGAAATTACACCAAGCATAATTTTGCCAGTATTGTTATTAGATTGTCCCAAGCTTGCTTTCGAATAATCACTATAATCGTACCATCGAGCTACATAAGTGGCAAAAAATTTCAAGTTAAAGTTTTTAATCGGATAAAACTCTACTGTTGGAATAACGCCCCAAGCGGTACGAATTCGGTTTGAACTCACATTTGGATCAGGGATTTCTTTCCATGAAGCCTTGCTTACCATTCCGATCACTGTAAGTTTCCACTGTTCATTTAGAGAATATACAGTTCTAAGCCAATGTTCAATATAATATACATTTTCTGCTGCATGATCTAAAACAGTGTCTGGAATAATATTGCTCACAACTCCTGTTCGATCTAGATCTTCGCTGCTCCATTTGAAATCATATTGAAAAAGCCATTTTTTGGTTCTAAACTGATTCCCTAATGCTGTATAATACATATTTACAGGTTTTCCATTTTTTGTGGCTTCCTGAAAAATACTGAAACTGTAAATGGTTTTAAATTTTCCATCTAAAAAGCTTCCGTTCCAGTTTCCGACGTATGCAGCAGGAAATTTTGCCTCTTCAACATCGGGTACATTTTGATACAGTTCAGAGAAAGTTTTTGTTCTCGAATTTAAAATCTGACCAGAAAAAACGTGATTGGCATTTAATTTCCAGTTTACCTGAACCCCAGTTAAAAAGTTATCTGAATTATCTACGATATCATTGTATTGATAGATATCAATCGGATTCATATCAAACTCATAACCACCCCAGTTTGCTGTCATTTTCCCGATAGCAATACTGGTTCTGTTGGATATATTATACCCAATAAAAGCTAAATCTGTAGAGCTGCTGATGTTATCTGTAGATTGCGGTTCGGTTTCTTTAGTATATCGGTCTCTAAACCTAAAAAATACCTTATCCTTATAGACTTTCCCTTTTACTTCCAATCTAAACTGGTTTACTTCAAATTTACTGCCAGTATATTTTCCGTCGTCGACATAGGTATTAAAGCCTAATTGAGTATTAAAAATTAAATCAACATTATTGAGCAAATCAACTTTGGTTGCTTTTATCAATGGTGTTTTGTGATTTAAGATGGTATCAGTCTGTTTTTCTTGCTGTGCATAAGCGCCAGCCACCAGAAAAACGCCCAAAATTATTGAAGTTAAGATACGCATAGTTTACAATTTCAATTGGTTTAATACTCAAAGAAGTATTCTTGGAGTTTTTTACTGTCAGTAGTTTGTGTAAGTCCCAGCATTAATAGAATCCTCGCTTTTTGCGGAATTAAATCATCTGCGACTATAGTACCAAGCTTTTGATCATCGGTTTCATCAAATAAAGTCACCCTTCCTGACGGAACTCTTGAGGCTCTCGCCACAACGATTCCTTTTTTAATTGCTGCTACTGCAGCATCTGAGTTTACTTTATTAAGATTTCCGTTGCCAAGACCGCCCGTTACAATTCCTTTTACTCCAGAAGCCACATAAGCATTTAATGCAGTTGCAGGAGCATCAGCATATAATTCTACAACAGCAACTTCAGGTAAAGAAGTTAAACCTGTAATATCAAACGGGGTATTTTTATTGGCTTTTCGAACTGGGGTTTCATAAAGTGTAACTTTTCCATCATAAACTTGTCCGATTGGGCCACTATTTGGCGCCGTAAAGGCATTTAAGTGCGTTGTACTAGTTTTTACAGCATTTCTTCCAGTCAAAATGTACTCATTAAATACTAGTAAAACACCGCTGTGTTCGGCTTGTTTTGAAGCCGCTAGAGTCACCGCATCATATAAGTTTTTTGGACCGTCTGCGCTTATGGCTGTTGCCGGACGCATAGAGCCAGTAATAACTACAGGCTTGTCATATCTTACGGTTAACGATAAAAAATAAGCTGTTTCTTCCTGTGTGTCGGTTCCGTGAGTGATTACAATACCATCAGCTTCATTATTTTTATAAATTTCGTTTATTCTTTTATTAAGCTTAATCCAGATATCTACGGTCATGTCTTGACTTCCTACGTTTGAAATCTGTTCTCCCGTAATTTCTGCAACTTTTTCAATTCCCGGAACGGCCGCGATCAAATCTTTTATCGGCAATTCTCCCGCTTTATAAGCAGAACGGTCTGCCGAAGCTCCTTTTCCTGCAATTGTTCCTCCGGTTGCTAGTATCTTGATTCTAGGTAATTTTTGAGCATAAATACCTGTTACTAATAAAACCGATAATAATAATGTAGATAAATTTTTCATAGATCAGATGTGTTTAATTTAACTTTTATTATTTTGTTGAGTTCTCCCAGCTGGTTACATATTCAATTAAAATTTTACGGATGTTTTTTCCAAGAATTAAGTAGCTATCTGTTGGAAGATTGGCAAGAGAAACTCTAATACTCCATTCGGGTCCCGCAAAACCGCCGCCATTTAAAAGTACAATAGCTGTTTTTTCTGCTAAACGGAATAAAATATCAACAGGTTCAAAGTTCTTTTTCAGCCAATTAGCAAAATCATCTCCATAAAAGTGTTTTGCAGCCACCATAATATCAATTTGAGAATAATATCCCGCACGCATCGGGTCTTCTAGAATAGGAACCTCTAATCCTTCCCATAACAGACTTAAACGTCTATTGATAATAGATTGTGTAAGCGTTTTATAAACATCTTGAGTATCTAATAAACAAAATGCAGAGAAAAGCATCATTTGAAATTGCTGAGGCAAGGATAGTCCTGCTGTGTGGTTTAAAGCTACTTGACGGCTATCGGCAACAAGTCTGTCAATAAACTTGATTTTTTCTGGCTGTAATGTCAGAGAAGAATAACGATCGTGCAGTTCTTTTTTGTGAGCAGGACTTAAATTGGCAATTTTTTTATCGAAAATATTGTCCTGATGAATGGCAATTGTTCCTAGTCTCCAGCCTGTACAGCCAAAATATTTTGAGAATGAATATACTGTGATGGTATTTTGCGGAATAATAGCCATTAATGATCTAAAATTATTTACAAATGTGCCATAAACATCATCTGTAATCACCATCAAACCTGGATTATGATTTTTTACAATATCAGCAATATAATTGAGTGTATCGGTACTCATTGCAGAGGATGGCGGATTGCTCGGATTTACCACAAAAGCCACTTTAACGGCTGGATCTTTAAGCTTATCTAACTCAGAATTTGGATATTGCCACGTATGAAAACCGTTTTCTCCAACGCCGCTTGCTTCTACATAAACGACATCAAATTTGTATCGATCTAATTCTGGAATTTCAATATAAGGGGTAAAAGTAGGAGTAAGCAAGGCTATTTTATCACCACGTTCGGTAAGGTGATTTTGCATAAGCGAATCAAAAATATAACACATTGCGGCAGTTCCGCCTTCAACAGCAAAAATATCATATTTGCCTTTGTCATTTCCTGCGCCACACATTTCTTGCACCAAATAGTCATGAACAATAATTTCTATCTGACTTAACATACGATCAGGGACAGGATAGTTAAATCCGATTACAGCTTCTATCCATTCACGAATCCAAGCATCACCATCAAACTCATGTTTGTCTACACCATAATGATATGTTTTCCCTAAAAGGGATGCAGCAGGACTATCTTTATGTTTAGCCAAAAATGCTTCAAAACGTGAAGCCACACCACTTTTATTTTGTACAATTCCTGCTAGAATGCCTTGTTCTTCCATAACATTACGACATTCTTCTAATGCAAATTGTCCGAATAGGAAAAAAGCCTCTCTCGGAACTGTAGCAATCCAGTTTGGGTTTCCTCTTCCCGCATTAAGCGTTATCGCTGTCGATTTAAGCGCGCTTTCTTCTGCCAGATGAATTAATTCGTTTTTAATTTCAAATGGACTGAGGGTCTGAAGTGTTTTTTCTACCTCTCTTGATGTTTTTATTTTTGAAATATCAATTGCCATAACTAAAATGTTTAGAGATTATATAAAAAATTCGACTAACTCATGATTAAAATAATGACGACGCCCCATATAATGAGCAGCGTGTTCCCGACGGCATAGGTCACAGTATAACCCAATGCAGGGGTTTTGCTTTTTACAGCATCTTGTAAAGCTCCCAAGGCCGCGGTAGTAGTTCTTGCTCCAGCAGCACATCCTAAAGTTATAATAGGATGGAATTTGAAAATATATCTTCCGATAAAAAGTGCTAGGATTAACGGAATAGCGGTTGCCGCTGCACCTGCAATGAAAAGTCCCCAGCCAGCTTCTTGAAAACCTACAATAAAACTCGGTCCCGCTGTAATACCCACAACTGCTATAAAAATATTTAGACCAACATTATTCATAATCCACAAAGCAGGTTCCGGAATTCGTCCAAAAGTAGGATGCTGACCTCTTAGCCACCCGAAGAAAAGCCCAGATATTAAGGCACCTCCACTAGTACTAAGGCTTATTGGAACTCCGCCAACTTTAATAGTCAGTGCGCCAAGCAATCCTCCCAATACAATTCCTAAACCTACAAAAGCCATATCTGTAGTATTTGTAGGGCGGTCAGGATATCCAATATGTGTTGCTACTTGATCTACATCTCGTTTAATGCCAATAAGTTCGATCATATCTCCTTTTTGAAGAACAGTATTGGGTAATATAGGCATCTGAATCCCTGATCGTTTTAGAGATCTTACCACAACACCATGCATATATTTTAAATGACGTAAATCGGCAATAGTTTTGTTTATGACTTCTTTTTTTACAATTAATATGCTTAATACTTCTACAGGAAAATTAAGAAGTTCGATATCCAGAACTTCTTTTTCATTCACCGCAACATAGTTCATCATGTATTCTCTTCTTCCACCTAAAGCAACAACATCATTTTCTTTAATTACAAATTCTGGAGTAGCATCTATAATTTCTTTTCCTCTTCGAATTCGCTGTATAAATAAACGTCTGTTATTTCTTTCCAGCTCGTTTTCAACTTCTGCAACTGTTTTGTTGTTCGCATAAGAGTGACCAGAAATTTGGTAAGCATTATATATTACACGATCATAAGCAGAGGCAATACTTGGATCATCTCCTATGGCGTCTCCTCCAAGCTGAATCTCAAGTTCTTTTGCTTTTTCTACTAAATTACCACCAAGTAATTTTGGACCGATAGAAGCCAATAGCCAAGCAGAACCTGCTGTTCCGAAAATATAGGTTACAGCGTAAGCAACGGGAATTTTATTAATTAAAGCCGTTTTCTGATCGGCCGGAATATTTAACTGATTGATCGTGTCTGATGCAACACCAATTACAGCAGATATGGTTTGAGAACCCGCAAGCATACCAGAGGTTAATCCCATATCGTAGCCCATAATTTTGCCTATTAGATAGGGACATATTAAACATAGGATACATACTATAGCTGCGTAAAACATTTGAGGCAGCCCATCTTTTTTTAAACCTCCAAAAAATTGAGGTCCAACGCTATATCCTACAGCAAAAAGAAACATGAGAAAAAAGACCGATTTTACATTGGGAGAAATCACAATGTCTAATTGTCCGACTAAGACTCCCACAAGCAAAACACTGGTAACAGTTCCTAGAGAAAAGCTTCCTATTTTAAATTTTCCGATAAAATAGCCTAATGATAGTGTGAGAAAAACTGCCAGTTCGGGATAATCTTTTAATGTAGTAATAATCCAATCCATAATTATTTGTTTTTTAGTTTAGATATATCAATAATTGATTATGAAAATCGATAGGAGCAGGAAGAAGATAAAGGGAGGGCTTGTAAAACAGATTTTTTTTACGTCGTTCAAATATAGGTCACAAACTGAGAATAATTGTACAAATTGAAAGACGGAGATGTTCCATTTTATAATTTGCAACAAGATAAAATGAAACTTTTCGTTGCAAATTTTTGATTTTTTTACACTGTAAATCAGTGATTTGTGTTTTTTTGGGGCAAAATAGTGCAAACAAAAGCATCAATGATAAAAAGGTTTGTTGCCAAGACTAACTGTGGTTTTTATTTTTCGAACGTAATAAATGGACATCGTAATCAAAAAATTAAAGGAGAAAGAAGTTAGAGTGTTTCTCAAGAAAAAGACATGGTTTTCTTTTTCTTCTCAGTTATGCGTATATTTGAGAGAATAAAAAATAGAAGCCATTATGAAGAAAATAGGATTTTTATCATTTGGGCATTGGTCGAATCATCCATCATACAAAACTCGTACAGCAGCAGATACCTTGTTGCAATCTATCGATTTGGCAGTTGCGGCTGAAGAAATAGGAATAGATGGAGCTTATTTTCGTGTGCATCATTTTGCACAGCAGTTAGCTTCACCTTTTCCTCTGCTTTCGGCGGTTGGTGCTAAGACGAACAAAATAGAGATTGGAACAGGTGTAATCGATATGAGGTATGAAAACCCGATGTATATGGTTGAAGATGCTGGAGCTGCCGATTTGATATCAGAAGGACGTTTACAACTAGGAATAAGCAGAGGGTCGCCAGAACAAGTTATTGATGGTTGGCGTTACTTTGGCTACGAACCTGATGCAGGTGAAACCGATGCCGATATGGGACGTAAGAAAGCTTTAGAATTTTTGGATAAATTGAGTGGAGAAGGATTTGCAGAACCTAATCCATACCCGATGTTTCCGAATCCGCCAGGATTGTTGCGTATCGAACCACATTCTGAAGGATTGAGAGAACGAATCTGGTGGGGAGCTGCTTCAAATGCAACAGCAATCTGGGCAGCCGAAAACGGAATGCATCTTCAAAGTTCTACGCTTAAATATGACGAAAATGGCAAGCCATTTCATGTTCAACAGGCAGAACAGATAAGATTATACAAAGAAGCTTGGAAAAAAGCAGGACATCAGCGTGAAGCAAGAGTTTCTGTTAGTCGTTCGATTTTTGCGTTAGTCAACGATCAGGATAAATATTATTTTGGTGGGCAAGCAAAGGGCAATGATAGTTTCGGGTATATTGAGCAAGATAAAAGAGCAATCTTTGGTAAAAGCTATACGGCCGAACCTGATAAATTGATCGAAGAATTAGCCCAAGACGAAGCGATTCAAGAAGCAGATACATTGTTGTTGACGATTCCAAACACTTTAGGTGTTGATTATAACATACATATTTTATCGTCCATTTTAGAACACGTTGCGCCTGCTTTGGGCTGGCGATAATTGTATAAAAATATACACAGAAAAGCCTCAAATAGTACTATTTGAGGCTTTTTTTATTTATGAGCTTTCCTAGCGGAATATTGAATATCGAACGTAGCGAGTTTTAATTCTCATTTTGGAATGTCCATCTTATCATTTTGATAGGTATTTGTTTCATGATTAAAAATAAATTTGTTTCAAATTGCTGATAATTAAAGCGTTGTTTTGTTTTTTGATGTTTTGGCATGTGCTTTGTTTTTGCTGATGAAAATGAGAACCAAAAAACAATAACATGAAAACAGATAAAACTAGAAGCAAGAAAATTACAAAAGAATATGTATCCAATAAATCAATGAAAAATAAAGACCAGTTTATTAATGTGATGGTTTTTAGCATTGTCTTTTTTATCGCTGTTTTTTTGATAGCTCAAATGGTGTAAACTGAGCATATGAATTTTACACTTTTGACTATTATTAATAAACGAAATATACAGCAGCAATGAAAATTATAAGTCCCATAATCAATCCAAATATAAACCTGACAAAAAAGAGCTTTTTCTCTATTTTACCTCCAAATAATAAAGCAGTTTCATCTGATCAAGAGGCTGAATCTCCAATTGATTTTATAATTGAAAAAGCCAGATCAATCCATACTTTTTGGATCAAGCAAATTTGCGAGGTTACTTTATCATCTGCCATAGCTCGTGGAACAGGTATTTCAGGTCGTTCACCAGAATTTCTAGAAAAGAAAATGAATACAGGAGAAGCCGTCATTGCATTTGCTTCAGATGGAAGATGGGCGGGTTTTTCTTTTATTTCTTCCTATGAAAATGGTCAATATGTTTCAAACTCTGGTCTTATTGTAGCGCCCGAATTTCGCCATACCGGTCTTGCCAGAAAAATTAAAGACAAAATATTCGAACTTAGCCGCGAAAAGTATCCCACGGCCAAGATATTCAGTTTAACTTCTGGTCTTGCAGTAATGAAAATGAACCACGAATTAGGATTTCAACCCGTTACTTTTTCAGAATTAACATCAGATAACATGTTTTGGGAAAACTGCAAATCCTGCGTTAACTGTTCCATTTTAATGAGCAAAGAGAGAAAAAACTGTTTATGTACTGCTATGCTTTATGATCCTGAAGAAAAAGAATAGAGTGCAGGATAATAACATCTATCTAAATTAATTCCGATTAGCATCAATATGATAGTAATGCAAAAAAAGCATTAACAAATAAAAAAATAGCATTTCTAAGCATAAGGTTTTTGTTTAGTTTTATCTTCTGAAAGAGCATTCGTTACTTTCTTACTTTACAAATTACCAAAATAATGATTACAACCAAACGACTTATAATAAAGCCTTACAGACAGGAAGATTCAGAATGCTTTTTAAATGCTTTAAATGATAACAGCGATCATTTATACGATTACTTCGCTAATATGATCAAGGTTAATGACAACTTGGAATCAACAAAAAAGTATTTCGAACAGAAAGATTTGGATTGGAAAGAGAATAAAAGTTATGCCTGTGGAATATTTAAAAAAGAAACCAAGGAACTTATAGGACATATATCGGTAAGAGAAATCGATTGGAAAATACCTAAAGGTGAATTGGCCTACTTTATATTTAAACAGCATAACGGTAATAATTTCGGAGCAGAAGCTTTACATGCATTTAAAAATTGGTGTTTTACTGAAAAGAAGTTTAATAGACTTTTTATGAAAATTGCTGAGGAAAATATAGCAAGTATTAAAGTTGCCGAACGTTCTGGGTTTATATACGAAGGACTTTTAAAGAAAGACTACAGAAAGCGTGAACAAAATTTAATCGATATGAATATATACGGATATACAGAAGATTTGAAACTCGAAAGAACTAATTCTCAGAATGCAGATTTTTCAAAATTAATTGTAGAATTGGATGCCAATTTAGCAAGTAGAAATGGAGAGATGCAGGAATACTTTAATCAATTTAATAAACTAGACAGTATCAAGCATGTTATTATTGCGTATGTCAATGGCACTGCAGCGGGTTGCGGAGCCATAAAGCAATTTGACAGTGAATCTGTTGAGGTAAAACGTATGTTTGTTTCTGAAGAATTTAGAGGAAGAGGCATAGCACATAAAATTTTGAATGAACTTGAAAACTGGGCAAAAGAATTAGGTTATGCAGCGACCGTTTTGGAAACCAGTAATGTGCAGGTCGAAGCAGTTAAACTATATACTAAAAGCGGTTACGCAGTTACTGAAAATTATGGACAATATGCTGGCATCGAAAGCAGTATTTGTTTTAGAAAAGAATTAGAGCTTTAACTCTAAGTAAAAACAACTTCGATGTTGTTATTAGCAAATAATAAAAAGCATCGAAGTTGTATATTTAATTTTTCCGGCCCAAATTGTTTTAAAGTCTATATATTATAGAGCATCCCAAGATGCGCTGGGATAATAAATAGAACTTGTAACTGGAGCTGTCCAATAATCTTGACTTCCGCCACGGAAAGTGTGTAGACTTACAGCATTTACATTTCGCTTAGAATCGTTCGTTACCCAGCGAATTTTTTCGTTCAATATCTCTGTTCCATTTACGTAATATTTAACGTATCCATCTGTATTAGAACCCGTATTCAACTTCACAGATATTTGACAGTTATACGTCACACCTTCTTGGATATAATATTTTTTTCCAAAATCATTGCCATATTGTCCTGGTTGATCTCTGTAATACACATAAGGCTGAAGATAAGCGCCACTTCCTTTTGTACTGTTAGATCCACTAGGGCAGTACCACATAAATCTGGCACTTCCGCCATTTCCGTCCCATGCTGCGTCGCCACCTGTGTTTTGGTCACCAATTAAGATTCCATATCCACATTTTCCACCTCGGCTCCAATAAAATCCGTTGTTAAATTTCATTTGAAACCAAACAGTATAAACACCCGTAGACCAAACGCCGTACGATGTGCATAAACCGCCAGGACAAGATAATGTATTAGTTTGCAATGTAATGGTTCTTGCTCCAGCTGTTCCTTTAGCTGTTGTGCTGCCTTCAAGCGGTGCATTAGCAGAGATGGTATCTTTGTTAGCAAGCTGCTGTGCTTCTTTTTTAGCAATTTGTTTTCCATTTAAATCTTCTTGTTCCTTTTCACAGGAATTAAGCACCAATGCTGTAATAAATAATACGCTGGTTAATTTTAAGAATTTCTTCATTTTTTTAGTTTTAAGGTTAGTAAACGATTAATAGTTAGTAATAATAGATAGTAGATTACGGTATTTGGGAACCGAAAGTGTAAAATTGAAGAATATAAATTTTAAGAAGGAGTAATAAAGTACGTTTTTACGTACACAGAAATCCGAGCTATATTTTTTGTATATTTTTAAAGATTGATACAACTCTCTTTTCTTCAAAAATGCTCCATTGGAGTATAATATTTACAGCAAGTGACTGGGATATAATTTTTTATAAATGAAAAGATTCTTTTTATTAAATTTATGTAGTCAATATCTCATAGCAGAAAAAAATGTTTTTTCAAGAAATATCTTTTTTTGCGTACTATATGAGTTATAAGGATTTTAAATATGAAAAATGACGATGAATAGATTTTGTCTATTTTGGAAGTAGTATTTACAATCCACAGCCCTAATTTTCTCTTTCATTAGTTTGTAATTTAGTAAAAAATAAAATTTTTCAACTATGGATAATCAATCAAATGACATCAGCAAATGCCCTTTTCATAACGGGAGCATGGACAAGCAAGCAGCTTCAGGAACGAAGAATCGTGACTGGTGGCCTCAACAGTTAAAATTAAATATCCTAAGACAAAATTCAGTATTGTCAAATCCGCTGAATACGGATTTTAATTACGCAGAAGCGTTTAAAAGCCTAGATCTTGAAGCTGTAAAGAAAGATTTACATGCTCTTATGACTGATTCACAAGATTGGTGGCCTGCCGATTTTGGTCACTATGGCGGACTTTTCATTAGAATGGCTTGGCATAGCGCTGGAACCTACAGAGTGCATGATGGTAGAGGAGGAGCTGGTGCTGGACAACAGCGATTTGCACCTCTTAATAGCTGGCCTGATAATGTGAGCCTTGATAAAGCAAGAAGACTGCTTTGGCCAATAAAACAAAAGTATGGACAAAAAATTTCATGGGCCGATTTGCTAATCTTAACAGGAAATGTTGCTTTGGAGTCAATGGGTTTTAAAACATTTGGTTTTGCAGGAGGACGTGCCGATGTATGGGAAGCAGATGAATCTGTGTACTGGGGATCTGAAACTACTTGGCTTGGTGGCGATGAACGTTACAAAGATGGTTCAGAAGGTGTTCCGAAGGATCATGGTGTGGTTTCATCAGATGATGATGCAGATGGAAAGATTCACAGTAGAAATCTTGAAAAACCTCTTGCCGCAGTGCAGATGGGACTTATATATGTAAATCCAGAAGGGCCAGACGGAAATCCTGATCCAATCGCAGCAGCCAAAGATATACGAGATACTTTTGGGCGTATGGCAATGAATGATGAAGAAACGGTAGCGTTAATCGCTGGCGGACATACTTTTGGTAAAACTCACGGAGCCGCTTCATCTGATCACGTAGGTAAAGAACCAGAAGCTGCTGGCTTAGAATTGCAAGGTCTAGGATGGAAAAACAGTTATGGTTCAGGAAAAGGTCCAGATGCAATTACGAGCGGACTTGAAGTGACTTGGACAAAAACGCCAACCCAATGGAGCAACAACTTTTTTGAAAACTTATTTGGTTTTGAATGGGAACTTTCTAAAAGTCCAGCAGGTGCACATCAATGGGTTGCAAAAAATGCTGAAGCAATTATTCCAGATGCTTTTGATCCTAATAAAAAGCACTTGCCAACAATGCTTACAACCGATTTATCGCTAAGACTAGACCCAGCTTACGAGAAAATCTCACGCCGATTTTTTGAAAATCCTGATGAATTTGCAGATGCTTTCGCTCGTGCATGGTTTAAACTGACACATCGTGATATGGGGCCGAGAGCTCTTTATCTTGGATCTGAAGTACCTGCAGAAGAATTGCTATGGCAAGATCCTATTCCAGAAGTAAATCATACATTAATTGACGATCAAGATGTAGCTCAGCTGAAAGAAAAAATATTAAATTCAGGTTTAAGTATTTCTCAGTTAGTTTCGACAGCTTGGGCTTCTGCATCTACATTTAGAGGATCAGATAAACGAGGCGGTGCAAACGGTGGACGCATAAGACTTGCACCACAAAAAGACTGGGAAGTAAATAATCCTGCTGCATTAAAAGTGGTTTTAGATAAATTAGAAGCTATTCAAAAAGAATTTAATAATGTAAATGGTAATAAAAAAGTTTCATTAGCCGATTTAATTGTTTTGGCTGGTTCTGCTGCTGTTGAAAAAGCGGCTAAAGATGCTGGAGCTTCAGCTTCTGTTCCTTTTTCTCCAGGACGTATGGATGCTTCTGCCGAGCAAACAGATGTTGAATCTTTTGGCTATCTTGAACCGAAAGCGGATGGTTTTAGAAATTATAGAAAAACAAAATCATCTGTTCTAACAGAAGAACTTCTTATAGATAAAGCAAATTTATTGAATCTTACAGCACCAGAATTAACAGTGCTTTTAGGAGGACTTCGCGTTTTAGATATTAACGCGGATGGAAGTAAAAACGGTGTTTTTACCACTCGACCAGGTCGTTTGACAAATGATTTCTTCGTAAATCTGCTAGATATGAACACGCAATGGCAATCGGTTTCTAATGATCAGGAACTTTATGCAGGAAACGATAGAAGAACCGGACAGCCTAAATGGATTGGAACACGTGCCGATCTTGTTTTTGGTTCAAATTCAGAATTAAGAGCAATTGCAGAAGTGTATGCAGCTTCTGATGCGCATGAAAAATTTGTGAAAGATTTTATTGCAGTATGGACTAAAGTAATGAATTTGGATCGATTCGACTTAAAGGCTTAATACAGTAGAAGCAATAAGTTAATAATAGGAACTGCCCCTGATAGCTAAAGACTATTTCGGGGCAGTTTTTTTATGAGATGAATTTTTGCAAATAAGAATTACATTATTGTTTTATAAGTTTAATGGTTTTTGTATTTGTTCCATTGCATATTTCGGCAAGATATATTCCTGCACTAAAGTTATTTTTTAGTATTATAGCCGACGTGTAATTTGATTTGACAGTGTCTATTTTTCTTCCCAATATATCGAACACATTAATATAAATAGCCTGCGTTTCATCTCCTCCAATGATGTTTATCTGAAATTCAGTTTTTGTTGGATTTGGCGATGCATTAACTATAAAATCATCTATTTGATGTTCTGAAATTTTTGGTGCAGTATTTTTTAAAGACAAAGTAGCCTCGCATGAGCCTAGATGACAACCATGTGCTAAATGTGCTGACACAGCGTTGGCAGAAATGCAAAGACTTTTATTGTTCGTATGGCATATTAGTACTTTTTTTGCATCACAGCTAATATCGATTACTTTTATTTGTTTTGTTATGGTAATATAGCAGCCTTTCGCATCAGTAATGGTTACGCTGTAATCGTGAACTCCCGGTGTTGACGGATTAATAGAAATAGCATCTGTTATAGCTCCGTTACTCCACAAATAAGTAAAAGGTGCTGTTCCATTTGTAGGCGTTGCGTTCAATGTTAAAGAAGAAGGGCCATATCCTAAGTAAATAGTATTAGCGTCTCCTCCCGGATTTACAGCATATACATCTGGAATGAGAGCCGCAATCGGATTATTGATGGTTATTGTTGAGGTGTTAGTACTGTTATTTCCTGCGTTATCAGTAACCGTCCATGTTATAACGGATGTTCCTACGTTAAAATTTCCACTTGCATCTAATCCATTTCCGTTTCTTGTAGTTGCACCTGTAATTGTATAAGTAACGGTATCAATTGCACAATTATCGGTAGCAGTTGCTAAAGGGATATTGTAATTTCCGCTTGATTCATAACAAAGAACAACAGAAGCAACTGAGTTTACAGTTGGTTTTTGTGCATCCGTAACTGTCACCGTTTGCGAGGTTGTGGCGGTATTGCCATTTTCATCGGTAGCCGTCCATATTACAGTTGTTGTACCATTTGGAAATAATGCTGGTGCGTTATTGGTAATACCTGTTACAGCGCAATTATCAGTAACTATTGGTTGAGTTAATATAAATGTTGCTCCACACTGATTTTCGTCATTTGAGATCGTTATGGGAGCAGGTATTGCAAAAACAGGCTTTTCTGTATCATTAATCGTAATAGTGAAAGAAGTCGAACTATTATTGCATCCATCGGTTGCTGTCCACGTAACAGTTGTAATTCCTTTATTAAAAACTTTATTGGCTAATGTAGTATTACCAGTAGCAGAGGTTGCTCCAGTAAGCAAATAGCTGTAAGCAACGTTACTGCAGTTGTTTAAAGCGGTGATGTCAAATTCATTGGCTTGTGTTGTATAGGTAGGTAAACCGGTATTAGTGTTAGTGATAATATTTGACATTTCAGGCAGATACAGTACTGGTTTAACTTGACCGTTGAATGAAAAGTCATCAATACCCACTAAAGAAGTTCCAGAGATTCTGTTTGATCCGTACCAGTATAAACGAAATGTAATTGGGGTTTTGATATTGGTCAAAGGGCTTAGGTCATAAGTAAGCAAAGTTGCAGCAGTTCCAGTGAAGGTTTGAGGTGCCGTAATATCACTTGTAAAACCGTCTATGCTGGATCTTAAAACAAATGTGCTAGGATCAGAAGCGTTTCCTTTTCTAGCCGTAAATTGAAGATTAGAAAAATCTATTTTGTAGCCATTTTTAGGTTGAAGTTTGAACTCAAAATACTGATCTGGATTAAATGAAGTAGCAGGATCTGAAGTATTTGTTTTGCTGGTCCAGCCATTTAGTAAAACACGACCACTAATTACGCCTGCTGTATTGAGGCCACCGCTAGTGCCATAATAAAAATTTGGTGCCGCATTTCCGTCACTGATTATATTAGGATGTGTGGTGTTTCCTGCCGTAATAGGCGCGATAAATTCAACATTATTTCCAGTGAATGTGTTTCCCCAGATTTGTACAGGCGCACTAGTATTATTCAGCTCAAAAATTTTGATGTCATCATGATAAATAATACGTGTCATTACATTAGGAGGATCAGATGTAATAGACTGTCCTGGACGATACAAACCCCATTTCAAATATCCCGAAGGGTTAGCTTCAGGAACATCCTGATTGAAAGTTTTAAAATTGCTCACCTGCCATGCCAATGTATAATCAGTTTGTCCAGGTAACCTATAATAAACCTTATAATAACCAGTATTATCAGTTGTCATTTTTGCATCAATCCTAAAATCAATCCATTGATTTATATAGGGACGAAAATCATCTATGATAGACGGTTCAATATTGTCGTTAGGTATACGGAAGGTAATGCTATTGCGTTTTGCGCTTAAGTACCATGCAGGATTTTCTCCGCCACTTTGTTTGCCTTGAAAAATAATATCGCCATTTTGAGCCATTCCCGCAGTATAAGATTCCCAATCTTTTAGTAATAGACTCACTTCAAAACGGCGTTCATCTCCCGGATAATATTTCCCGTCTGTAGGCATTTGAGCTGTGGCTGCCTCGCTTCGCCAATGGTTATCAGAAAAATATCCCGAATCTCCAATAGTTACGCGATGAGCTATAGCATAATTGCCAGTACGGCCGGGACTTACCAAGTATTCCGCATCACTAGCAGTGGCATGTGTTGTAGTTAAGTTTGAAATTCCAGAGTTTGCTGTACCACTTTCATAGTCAACAGTAACAAGGGTACCAGTAATTGTTGCAGGTGGTGTGGGTGGTGTTGCAATTAAAGAGTTAGAATAAACGATATCATCCATATACATTACAGGTGCTGATGATCCTGCTCCCACATTCAGCAAATTCATACTGTTAATATTAGTGCCTTGCGGAAGAAAACCAGTTCCAGGGTCAGCATTGGTAAGTACTTTAGTATTATCGATCCAGATGTCAAAAGTTCCTGCGGCAAGGTTATGAGTAGTTAAGTTAGACGCACTTCCAGTTGTATAGGAAGTTTCAGCATTGCTATTGTTCATAAAAAATTTTAGAACATAAACCTGACTTTTATTTATTGTAACCTGCGAAAGTCCTGCTGTTGTATAGTTTGGACTTGTCGTAGACGAAAGCCAATCAAGGCTTATTGCGGTGGGAGTAGGAGACAGTCTTAAGGCGGCAAATGTTTGCGGTAAACTTATCCCGCTACCGTTGGTAAAATTGCTGCCATTGCCAAAATAGATTAAGAATCTGCCATTAGTTCCTGATGTAATGTTGATCTTGCATTCAAATGCTGCAATGGCTGTAGCTGTAAAAGAACCCAAACCAAATTTTGCGCCCGATACGGTTGTACCACTATTCATTTTAAGTTCGGCTCCCGAACCTCCTGCCAAATTAGAAGAAGTGAGTTCAACAAAACCTTCAGTAGTAGACGAAGCTCTTACACTAGCAGTACCTCCGCCAGCCGTTGGTGAAGGCAAATAAGTTGAACTATAAGAAGTAGACGCGTATGGCATCGAGGCGGTAATGCCAAAGTTGTATTCCCAATTGGAATTTTGTGCCTTAATTTCTAATAAAGAAAATACACAAAGTAAAACAAGTAAACTTTTTTTCATAATTAATTGGTTTTGGTTGAGTTAGTAAATAAGCTTTTCTTTGGGTCGCATTTAATAGCCAAAGAGATTTGTGGTTTTGGATGACTAAGTTAAATGCGGGAATAAAAAAGATATTTCA
The DNA here is from genome assembly GCF_027111275.1 of Flavobacterium luteolum. Taxonomy (NCBI): domain Bacteria; kingdom Pseudomonadati; phylum Bacteroidota; class Flavobacteriia; order Flavobacteriales; family Flavobacteriaceae; genus Flavobacterium; species Flavobacterium luteolum. The sequence goes on from NZ_CP114286.1 coordinate 4,649,581, forward strand.
AATTCGGATATAAATGTTTTGAATTTGTGTAAATATTCATTTTTATCAGATTTGATAGATGATGTTTCATAGATATGAAGGCTCCAATAGAATTTTAATCTCCTTGGGTTTATATCAGAAACTCACTATCTGAGCGCTATTAAGAATATTTACCACATTGCATATTTTGATTTTATGGATGTTTTTTGAAGTTGTAACCAGCTACAATTAATAAGAATGTAAAAAGTTTGATTTTTATAAAATCAAGTGTTTACCGATTTAAGAAGACCATTTTTAGAAAAGGTATTTTTTATTTCTGATTAGTCAATTGAATTTTAAGCGATAAAATAAAACTGGTGCATCGATTTTCAATAAACCAATGCACCAGCTACAGAAATTATTCGTTTGAAGGCTTTCCAATTGTAGCCAAAATTCCGCCATCAACATAAACAACATGACCATTTACAAAATCACTAGCTTTTGAGCTTAAAAATATTGCTGCGCCTTGTAAATCTTCAGGATCTCCCCAGCGTCCAGCAGGAGTTCTTCCCATGATGAACTCGTTAAAAGGATGACCGTTTACACGAATTGGTGCGGTCTGACTTGTAGCAAAATAACCAGGACCAATTCCGTTAGTTTGAATGTTGAATTTAGCCCACTCTGTCGCCATGTTTTTGGTCAGCATTTTCAAACCTCCTTTTGCCGATGCGTACGCACTTACAGAATCTCTTCCCAGTTCGCTCATCATAGAACACATATTAATGATTTTTCCGCCACCGCGGTTAATCATTCCTTTTACAACATTCTTAGAAACAATAAAAGGACCCGTTAAATCTACTTTTATAACCGCTTCAAAATCGGCAACTTCCATTTCGATAATTGGAGTTCTTTTGATAATTCCAGCGTTATTGATTAGAATATCGATAGGGCCAACTTCAGCTTCAATTTTGCTGATTGCTGCTATTACTGCATTTTCGTCGGTAACATCAAATAAATAGCCATAAGCATCAATTCCTTCTGCTTTATATTCTGCAATTGCGCTGTCTACAGCCTCTTGCGAAGAATGATCATTTACTACAATTTTTGCACCTGCATGTCCAAGACCTTTAGCCATTGCCATTCCTAATCCGTGAACTCCTCCTGTAATTAGCGCTGTTTTCCCTGTTAAATCAAATAAGTTAATTGACATTTTTTTGTTTTTTGGTTAATAGTATTCTTAATTATTTTTTTGTTTTTGATGCTTCTTTCACATTTACAATCAAAGGATTTTGAAGTTCCTGATTGAAACGATCCAAGTAATCCTGCCATTGCTTAGAATTGGTTATTTGCCCCGCTTTGTCCCAAGCGGCACCAGAATAATACACAATAGGTTCGTTATTTTTTACCGAAGTTAGGGCTAGTAGCTGTTCTTTATCTACCCACATTTTTTGGGCAGGAGTGCTCAATATGGTTCCTACAGCTGTAGTTCCTTCTTTTTCAAAAGTGGGTTCCCAATAACTCATAATTCCCTGTTGTTCATTTAAGCCAATTATGCCTTGCTTATCACGTCTTATAATCCCAACCACAACAGGTAAAGGGGTTTTATTGTCGAAAATGAAATTATTTTCAATTTTATTAAGCTGTGAACCAGCATCTATAGAAATGGTTTTTGTAGCCTTCACTTTAATTCCGCCAGCATTCCAGATGTCATAAATCAATTGAAAAGTCGTGCGAAGCGGACCATTATCCAATATTTTCCATTGGTGATAATTTCCAGAATAGCGGATAGTATCTTTTACAAAAGGAGCCATGTTTCCTGCGCCCAAAGTATAGCCAACATGATAGTAATCAAGTCCGTCGCCGTGATCGATATGATAATCATTGCTTTTATAACGGTCATTTAGAACCAGTTTAGAAGTATTTTTTACCCAAACATCAAAACCGTAAGCATCGCCTTCTGTTTTTTCTAGAGCTTTTCCGTAAGCTCGAAAAGCGATTTTATCATTTTCCCAAGCAAAATCATCCAATCTTTCAGGGACAAATCGAGCAAAAGTTTTAGAAGAGAATTTTTCTGGTTTTCCCTTTTGAATGAAAAGCTGCAGCGAACTTTTTGCTTTAAGATCTATTTGAACCAATACATTCTGAATCGCAGATTGTCCTTTGTGTTCTAATTGAAACGGAATTTGCTTTTTTGTTTTAGGATCAATGATTAAAAAATCGGCAGTATCAATCTGCGGATAGGAGAGAAGAATGTCTTTCCATTTTATGGCTGTCACCGTTTCTTTTCTGTCTAGAGCAGAATGGTTTGTAATGGTTATGCTAGTCTTGTTTTGAGCAATTAATGCAGAAGGTAAAGCACAAAACAGTAAGATAAAGTGTGAAAATTTCATGAGATTTGTTTTGAATATTTTTTGTATGAATAGGTTCAGTTAAGGCATAGATTGAGCTGTCCGACTTGTGATTTTTTTCTGTCGGATAGTTTTTTTGATTTTTTAAAAGTTGATTTTAAACCTTGTTGAGGTTTTTAAAAGCTATGATGAACTAAGGAAATTTTGCATTTATAGAGCTAGTTATGTTGTTGTAAGTTATTCTTTTGTGTTTTCTAATCGGGCTAAATATTCGCTTGGCATACAACCGTAATGCTGTTTAAAAGCGGTTGAGAAATAAGATGGCGAATTAAAACCGCACATGTAAGTTATTTGAGCAATTGTATATCGCTTGCTTTGCATTAATTCTACAGCTTTTTTGAAACGGATTCGTTTAATAAAATCCATTGCCGATTCGCCTGTGATTGCTTTTAATTTGATATAAAGATTCGAACGGCTCATTCCGATTTCACGGCTGAAATGATCTACAGTAAATTCAGAATCTGCCAAATGATCTTCGACAATTCTAATGGCTTCTTTTAAAAATTCTTCATCTAAAGTATTGAATGCAATATTCTCTGGAACCATTTCTTTTCCAGCCGAATAGTACTCTTTTAATCGTTTACGAGAACGCAATAAATTGGTGATTTTTGCAGCCAATAATGGCGTCGAAAATGGTTTTGTAATATAATCATCGGCACCCATTTCAAGGCCTTTTATCTGTTGACTGGTTTCATTTCGTGCCGTTAAAAGCATCAGTGGAATATGCGACGTATTAATGTTCTGTTTAACACGTTTACAAAAATGCAAACCATCTAGCTCAGGCATCATTACATCGCTGATAATTAAATCAAAAGGATTAATTTCTAATAAATCTAATGCCATCTGACCGTTGTATGCAACCGTTACATCGTAGGCTTTGCTAAAATAATCCTGCAGATAATCTAGAATTTCTTTGTTATCATCTACAATCAGTAATTTAATAGGCTGATTGCTGTCTATTGCTTCATTTTCTTCTTCTATTTCATTTTCATTATCCAATTCATTATCGGTAACAATAGACAAATCATACAGAGATTCTTCTATCTGCTGATCGTTTTTGTAAATCTGATCCAAAATCGGAATACCAACTGTAAAAGTGCTTCCTTGTTCTTCGGCACTTTCGGCGCTAATTTCGCCATGATGCAATTCGACCAAACGTTTTGTAAAAGCCAAACCAACACCAGAGCCCAAATTCATTTCGCGGTTGTTTACTTGATAAAAACGATCAAAGACTTTAGATAAATTCTCCGTGCTAATTCCGACTCCCGTGTCAGCGACTTTTATTTGTACCGTATCGTTTTTCTTCAATAATTCAACATGAATACTTTGTCCTTCTTTGGTGTATTTAAAAGCATTAGACAAGAGATTGAACAAAATTTTCTCCATCGCATCTTTATCAAAAAGAAATACAAGTTGTGTTTCGGCTGAATGAAAAGTGTAATGAATGTTGTTTTTTTCTGAAAGCGGTTTAAACGACTCAAAAATTTCCTGTGAAAAACGAACAATATCACTTTTGCCCACTTTTAACGGACGCGTTCCCATTTCTGTTTTTCTAAACTCAAACAGCTGATCGACCAAATTGTAAAGACGTTTTGCATTAATGAACATTAATTCATGTTTCTTTTTGGTGATTTTGTCTGCAAACGGCATTTTTAATAATTCTTCTAAAGGCGCTAGAATCAACGTCAAAGGAGTTCTGAGTTCATGTGATACATTAGTAAAGAAATCCATTTTGATTTGGTTGATATAACTCACTCTTTCCTTCTCAATTCTTTCCAGTTTTAGCTGCTGTTCGGCTTGAATTCTTTCCTTAATGATTTTAAAACCGATATAAACTGCTGTACCAATAATAGCAAGTAACAACAAAGAAAACCATATCGTTTTGTACCAAGGCGGAAGTATTACAATTTGCAAACTTCTAACAGCGCTCATTTCACCATTTGGACCAACAGCTTTTATCTGAAAATTATATTTTCCTGCAGATAAATTGCTGTAGCTTACCTTCAATTCGTCTGTTCTTTGCCAGTCTTTATCAACTCCTTCCAATTTGTAGAAATAATAAGTTCTGTTGGAAGAAATGTAATTGAACGTATTAAAAAAGATACTGAACTGTTTGTATTCTGGTCCAATTTCCAATTCTTTAACCTGATCAATATGCTGTTCCAAAATATCAGTTTCGTCGCCAACAGCAACGGTTTTATTGAGAACTTCTAGAGCTGTAAAACTCAACTTTAAAGGCAGCGGACTTTGTTTTACCATAGACGGGTAGAAGTACGAAATTCCTTTTATACCGCCAAAAAGCAGCATTCCGTCCTTAGCCTTGCAGAAAGCATAATCGTTAAATTGTTTGTTTTGTAAACCATCACTTTCGTCAAAAGTCTGTACAGAACCTTTGTCTGGATTAAACTTAATTAATCCCGTGTTGGTAGAAATCCATAAGTTGTCTTCGTCTGGAATTATGCCGTAAATCGTTTCTTTGAAGAAGTCTTTTCTTGCTTTAAAACTAATAAACGATTCCTGCGTTTCATCGTACAATCGCAAACCTTCTCGCGTTCCAATCCAGATTCGGTGTTTTGGATCTTCGGTAATGCAGTTTACAATATCATCGCTTAATTTTCCGTGGCCAATAGTGCCAAATAATTGCGTTTCTGGATAAAAAAGCGTTACGCCGTTGGTGGTGCCAATCCAAATTCGTTTTTTACTATCTTCAAAAAGAAAAGTGATATCGTCAGAAGTGGGTCTTTTTCCTGCTTTATCCAAATGGATATGTGTAAATGTTTTGGTTTCGGGGTGAAACTGATCCAATCCAGATCGTGTTCCGACCCAAATTCTGTCTTTAGAATCTTTCAGTAAACTATAAACCAAATCTCCTGATATACTGTTCGGATTGTTTTCGTCGTGGCGAAAACGCTGCACTAAACCTGTATTCGGATTCAAAATATTCAATCCGCCGTTATGCGTTCCCACCAAAACATTTCCGTTATTGTCAAATTCAATGGCTTTAATATTGTTCGAACTTAAACTATTTGGATTGTTTTCGCTATTGGAATAATAACTTATGGTATTGACAGTTTTGTTCCAGTAATTCAGCCCTTTATCGTTGCTGCCAATCCAGAAATTGCCTTTAGCATCTTGTTTGATAACGCCAATAACTTCATCATTTAAAGATGGTTTTCCTGAGTTTTGGCTTAAAAGATTAAACTTAATATCGTTTTTATGATAATAGTTCAAACCTCCATAATAGGTTCCCAACAAGATTCCGTTTTGTTTATCTCTAAAAATACAGCGAACCGAATTCTGGCTGATTGTATAAGGCTGTGAAATTTGGTGCGAATAATTGCTAAAAGATTTGTTTTTAAGGTTATAAATACTCAAACCTTTAAACGTTCCAAACCATAAATTTCCTTCGGTATCTTTGTTAATGCATCTAATGTTATTATCGGCAATACTATTGTTTCCAGCATTATGAAGAAGCGAAGTAAGAGTTCTATTCTCTGCATTGTATTCAATTACACCTTCGCCTTCTGTAGCGATCCATAATTTTTTTTCTTCGATAAAAACATCATTGATATAAGGTTTTTTTGAAGTCAGATTTATTTTTGAAAGCTGATGAGATTGTGAATTCAGTTGGAAAAGCCCCACATCTGCTCCCAATAAAATCTGTTTTTGCCAAACGCCTATGTAAGCGATTTTTTTGATTTCATGCGAAGACGCATTAAACTTTATCGGAACAAAATTCTTTTCATTTGGAGAAAGCACAAAAACATCTCCTGCAATAGAAGAAGCCCAAATTCTATGCTGATTGTCTTCGGTAATGGCAGAAATGTACCATTCGCCAATATTTCGCGGAAGCGGATAATTGATAAAACTATCCGTATTGTAATTGTAAACACTAATGCCTTGATTGCCGCCAACCCATAATTGTCCTTTATGATCGGTAAACAAACTTCGAATGTAATACGATTGCAGACTGTTTTTAACGTCTTTTATTGGGCGATAAACTTTAAAACCTTTACTATCATAACGATTTAATCCGTCTTGTGTTCCAATCCAGATAAAACCCAAAGTATCCTGCTGAATGGCAAAAACAGAACTTTGCGACAAGCCTTTATCAACCGAAATGGTTCGGAAATAGCGGTCTTGCACTTGGGCATAACTTTTCGCACTGAAAAGAGTTATGTAGAAAAACGTAAAAAGGACAATCGTTTTCTTCATAAAGGTTTGAATTATAATTTGTTATTTGTTTTTACTGAATGTTTAAATTTAAACAAAAAGAAAACACTTTTATTCTTAATTTTTGTCATATTTAGCCACATCTGGCAATTCATCTATCGCTTCTTGTCGGACTACTTTAGCATGATCAATTTCAAGCAATAAAGAACTTCCATCGATGTTTGGCATGTATTTTTTTCCTTCAAATTGAATTGGCAGATTTCCGTAACTAAACATTGATTTTACTGCGTTTCCTGAAACTTGCAATGCCGCAGGTTTTTCTCCGTTTAATTGCGCTTTTATATTCCAGTCTCCAACTTGTAAAGCTGTAAATCCATCTTTGTTGGATAGTGTTTTAATGACTTCTGTTTTGCCATCTTTAATTTGGATGATGGTTAAGAATCTAAATTTTTGTTTTGGCTGAGAAGTGATTCCCGCGTGCCATTGATCTTTAAAATCTTTAATTTGTCCTTCATCATTGGTCACTTTATTCCAGTTTACAGCAGCTTTGAAAAACTGATTGTGTACCGCCATTTTTAATGGACTTTCAGCATAAACATTCGCCGTAACACTTCCTAAATCGGTTTTAACTGCAAATTGTTGTTGATTTGAGTTTTCTGAATTCTGACCTTCAATTGCGTAATAAGGGCAATGAAACTGAGTTGTCCATTTTACTGGAGTTTTGGCTTCCAATTCATCATATAAAACAATATATCCGCCTTCTAATTGCAGCATATGTCTTCTGTACAATGTTACGCCAGATTCTCCGTAACCGTTTTCTTTGCTCGGAACTACTTTGATTTGTTCAAATCTATTCAACCAAAATTCACTTTTAATTTCGCCATACGCATTGCTGGCATCTCCTAAAGCATACTGAATGCGTTTTCCTGAGATTGCTCTCGGAATCCACCCGTAACCTTCTTCACCAATTTTTTGATTTAAACTGTCTGCTAAAATGGTATTATAAGCTTTTGTTGATCGATAATCTAAAAGATTGTGTTTATCGCTGAAATTGCTGTAATAACCTGTTCCTCCAAAAATTACTTTTCCTTTATAATTAATGGTAAAGGCATTTTGCGAAGCATGCCCATGTCCAGAAGAACCAAACGGACTGCTCAATAAATAACTGCTTAGCGTTTTATCGGCATTAGCTAAATCTTCGTGCATCGCGACAACACCGACATCTCCAAATTTGCGTGTTTTTGGTAAAACAGAAGGCGAGGAAGCAGGTAAATTTCGGTTTGGTTTATAATTTAAAAGTCGAAAAAGAAGATAATCGTCTGTACCATGATAATACGAAGCATAATCTCTTTTTATACCGTCAACATACCAATTTAAGTAAGGATTGTCAATTTTATAAGTAAGCGCGTCTGCAAACCAAGCTTCGCCTTTTGTAATGTAGGGAATATTCTCCCACATATCGCCAATCGCAGTGCTTGCCGATTTATTAGGATGTGTATAATGCATATAGTAAGGCAGATTCTGCATCCAAGGCAGTTTGAAATAATCAACTCCGCTAAAATCGCCAAACATTTGAGAAAGGTAAATAATAGACTTAAAGTTGACCCTAAAATAGCCGTTTCCTTCGTGCCAGCCACCATCTGTTGTGCCTAAAACCGGGAAACGCGCCGACCAAACTTCATACAAATACGTAAGCCATTCTTTTGCTTCAGGCACATCGTTTATAGTCGCAACAGTTGCAATTGCAAGGTTTCGCATGGTAATCTGCCAAACGTGATTATCGCTTACATGCAATTCAAAACGATTAGGCAAATGATCGTAAACTCTTTTGGCTCTAAGTTTAATGATGTTTTTAAAAAGTTCTTTTTCCTGCGGAGATAAGAATTCATAACCTACATCATAAAACCATCCTAAAGCTTCGAGTACGGCACCGCCTGTAAAGTCATCGCCTGTTGCTAGTCCGTTAGGATTCATGTTGGCAATGTTTATCGCTCTGCGTTTGGCATCTAAGATAAAACGCTCGTCTTTAGTAAGCTGATAGGCAATGCATAAATTGCGAACAGGAGTTCCAACAGCATCTCCAAAACCATGATACATTCGCTCAATAATGATTTTTTTCTCTAAAGGATTTTTGCCAGTTGTATCAATGACGCGTTGTGGTTTCTCAGTTGGAAGAGGAGCCAGCATCAATTTTTCCGCGAAAGCGATAAACTTTTTCGCCTCGGGATTATTCAAGTTATTGCGATAAAAGTCGTCGCCAATAGTACGCATATCCCACAAAACCGGATGTGCTCCTTCATTTCGTTTTAAAACTTCGGTTACTGGCGGAGAAACTTTTTCGTTTGCATATTTGGCATCAATTACAAAATCATAAGTTGGTGACCATGTCCATTGATTGCTGCTTTTTAGGGCATAAGCATATTTCCAATACCATTTTCCAGCTTTTAACGCTTGATGCAGAGGATAAACGGCCCAACGCTGTTCGGCGCTAGCAGTTACATTTTTGGTAAAGTTTTTATCGCTGGCAAGCATCACTTTATATCGTACGTTGCCAATATTTGGATCTTCTTTAACTTCACTGCCGCTTTCCATTGGTTTCACCATTTCTTTTCCGTTAGTTCCAGGCCAAAGCAGGGCGGGAGCGTTTGTTGGAACCGTTACACCGTTTACAGGACATGGCCATTCGCGTACTCTTGCGTGCAGTTTTTCGGCGGTTAACTTTATGACAGCCTGCTGTTTCTGACTGAAAACAGAGAAGGCTGCCAAAAGTAACACTACTGTATATATTTTTTTATTGATCATTTGTTTGGTGTTGAATGATTTATAATCCAGATTGAAACGAATCGCCGTTCTTTTTGCACCATTCTTTTAAATAACGGCGCATGTTAAGCAGTTCTTTTTTATACGTTTTGTTTACGGCTAGATTTGTTATTTCGCCTGGATCTGTGGTTAGATTGAATAGTTGTTCTTTTAAATCACCTTTGTTGTAAACAATGTATTTGTAATTTTGTGTAATTACGGCACGTCCGCTAATTCCTAAAAGTTCTTCGTTATCCGCAAAATCGGTTTCAATAACCAAAGTATCGCGAAGTTTTAGAGCTGGATTTGCTATTTTTTTACTTAAATCAATTCCTTTTAAATCAGAAGGTTTTGAAACTCCTGTAAAACCGCAGATGGTTGGAATAATGTCTGTTCCGTTGCAAACCAACATTTCGTCTGTGCTTGGTTTCCATTCTCCAATTTTTGAAATAATAAACGGAATTTTAGCCGATTCTTCATATAAAATCTGTTTCTGATTCCAGCTGTGTCCTGCGTAACCGTCGCCATGATCGGCAGTAAAGACAATGATTGTATTTTTTTCGATTCCGTATTTTTTGAGTGAAGTCAGAACCATTTCGATATAACTATCTACTTTTTCAATCAGTCTATTATACGCCCAACGATATTGACGCCATTGATCGGCTGTCCAGTTTACTGATGGATAAGTTCTAAAACTTACTTTTTGCTGTTCGCGTACTATTTTGGGTTCGTATTCTGGAATTTTCCAATTGGCAGGAAGTGGCGGACATTGCTCTGGAGATGGAGCATTTTCTAAAACATCCATTTTAAGATCTTCTCCGCGTGCCCATTCGCAAATGTCATGGGGATTTAAAAAAGAGGCTACAAGTAAAAAAGGCGTGTTTTTGTTTTCTTTAATAAATCGTGCACAGAAAGAAGGCGTCGCAGCATCGTTGTAATCTTGAAAATTGGTGTTTTCTATATATTCAAAACCATGCTGACTTTTTTTGGAAGTAGGAACGGGAAGATGCCATTTTCCAACATAACCTGTTTTATATCCTCCGTTTTGGAAAATTTTTCCCATCATCAATAAATCATCTGGCCATTGTCCGTCTTTTTCTGGCGCATTTCCAATAAAACCAGTTTCATAAGGCATTTTACCGCTCATAATGGCAGAACGTGATGGCGAACACAAGGGTTGTGCGCAATAGGCTTTAGTAAAACGAACTCCATTTTGAGCCAGTTTATCCATCGCAGGCGTGTGCAGGTTTGTATTTCCTGCGTTGCTCATCGCATCAGCAGTTTGCTGATCGGTCATAATGATTAAAATGTTCGGACGGTCAGCATTTTGTGCATGATTTAGTAATGGAATATTTAAAATTCCTAAGAGGCACAGAACGAATATGTTTTTTTGAAATTTCATCTCTATTTTACTAGTGGATTCTTTTATTTTAATGCTTTAAATCTAAAAACGAAAATACCAATCCTTGTTTATTTATAGTTTTGAATTTGTTCAAAATGCTATTAGATTTAGCTAAAAACAACGGTTTTTCGTTTAAAATCAGCTTTCTTTAATAACAGTTAATGCAGAACCGAAGATCTGCACTAACATTAAACATGAATGGTTTCTAAAATAGTAAGCACTTAGTATTTGGGATTTTGACGTGTGATACTTTTATTGACATCAGTCTCATTTTGTGGAAAAGGATATAATTCGTGTTTTCCAGTAACAAAATTGGTGATGGAAGGGTAGAAGTACGTAGCACGTATTTGTTTTACTGCTGCACTTGTTTCTGCCAGTTTATCTGCTAGAATTCCCCATCTGATTAAGTCGGCTCTGCGCATTCCTTCAAAAGAAAGCTCCCATGCTCTTTCTTGCTGTAAAGCTTTAAAGAATGCCACTTTATCAAGTCCGCTTGGCAAGTTTATTTCGGCAGTTGTTGGTTTAGACAATAATCTCGCTGTTGCTGTTGCTCCAGAACCTTTTCCGTCTGTGCTGGTAATGGTTACTGTTGGCACAGAAGTATAACCATCTCCAGAACGAAGCATAGCAATAGTATTTACACCTCCGCTGGCAAGGTTAACGACTGCTGCAGCAGCATCTGTACCGCCGCCACCTGTTATTTGAATAACCACATTTGCTGCATTCGTATATCCAGTTCCTTTTGTTTTTAAATCAATTGCAATTCGGCTTCCTTGAATATCAGCGCCAAAAGCTCTTTTTCGAACTTGGTTTATAGCTTCGTAAGCAAGTGCATTTGGACCTTCGTTTAATTCATTTTCTACTTCTGCACGCATTAATAGCAAGTCAGAATAGCGCATAATTACCCAATTAATGTGCGTGTAGACTCTTTCTGCGGTTGCATTAGTCATAAATTCTCTGTTCCATTTTGAAACGGTCCATCTTTCGTCCTGATTGGTAGTCAAAAGCGGAATTTTATTCCCCAAATTATTAATCTGATAAGTGGCAATTGAGAAATCTCTTCTTTGATCTGCGGCGTTATAACTGTTGTAAAAAGGTTTCGGAACTAAACATCTAGCAATATTAGACGGATATACGCCGCTTGCCGTTGTTGGACCATTAAAATTACCAATCCAAGAAGCATTTCCAATATTTCCTGATGGATTATAGAAGGCAACTTGAAAAATATTTTCGGTTGGTTCTAAAACATGCTGACATTGGTTTTTAAATACTTTAGCATAAGATGGGTTCAATTTGTATGGATTTTGTGCCATTACATCATTGATTTCTGTTTGGGCAATTTTATAATAGTCTTTATAGTTTGCAGGACGTTTTATAACGCCGTCTGCGCCTAAAGAATATCCTCCAGCAAATAAAGCCACTCTGGCAAGCATAGATTTTGCACCCCATTTATTGATGCGTTCGTCCGTTGGCATCTGGTCTGGCAGAAGCAAAGCAGCTTCCTGCATGTCTTTTATAATCTGATTGTATATTTCCTGACGATCTACTAAGGCACCGCTAAGTTTATCTCCCGATTGTGAACTTTTTGTTTTAAATGGCACATCTCCCCATAAACGCACCAATTCTGAATAGTAAAATCCGCGAAGGAATTTAGCTTCGCCAAGAAAACGGTTTAATTGCTGTTTTTGAGTTTCTGTTCCGTTAGTATACAATTCCATTTGCGGAATCCTTTCGATCACCACATTTGCTCTGTCAATTCCTTCGTACAATTTACTCCAAGCCAGATAAAAAGTATTGGTTTGCGAAATACCTTGATAATGTGCAATTGTTCGCCAGTCATCGG